>JBGSUA010000098.1:0-39197 GCA_041753575.1 Desulfatiglandaceae bacterium | reverse complement strand
ATCTTTCCTAACCATGTAATCTTTATAACAAGAAAAACCGCCGTGATCACAAACGCCCCCACCACAAGGGCGGCCAGTCTCTGATTGCCGTAGAAAAAAAGGCCGAATACCTCCGTAGCGCCTTTTATCCAGGTCGGAGGCTTATTGGGATAAGGCCCGAATATGAGCAGATAGGCGTTCTGGAGCACGATGGATAATATAAAGGTCAGGATCAGGGAATACATCTCGTTGCCGTAAGTGGGACGGATCAGGAGATATTCAATAAGAAGGCCGAAGAGGAAAACGAGGAAAACGGCCACTGCCAAGGAAAGATACATATTCCAGCCCAGGGCATCGGCAAACAGAAAGCTGAAATAACCGGCAAGGATGTATAACTCCCCGTGGGCGAAGTTGATCACATTCATGATCCCCACCACAAGAGACACTCCCAGCGCAGCCAGGGCATAGATAACCCCGATCACAACGCCGTTCATTATCGCCAGGGAAGTCACATCCTCACCGTATCGGTTTATCCAGTTATCACCACTGTTCTACTTCTTCAGCTTCCCTGTAGCCCCTTCAGGCGGATAAAGCACCGTCTGATTTTTGTCCTGCCACTGCACGATCAGCATGGGGGGCATCCACTGATGGTATTCCGGGCCTCCCATCTGGGTTCCGAACTTCACCATGCCCCTTGTAACCAGAAGGTTTGTCTTCTCAAGGGCATCCACCAGTTTCTCCGCGTCAGTTGATTTGGCCCTGTTGACGGCATCGGCGGCTATAAGAACGGCGTCGAATATGGAGCGGGACTTATAGTCGGTAGGAGCGGTTCCGAATTCCTTCGTATATGCCTCCCTGAAATAGGTTGCGAGCTTGGTCAGTTCGACCTTCTCGTGCATGGATGAAACAAAGCACTCGAGGTTTCCGTAATCGCCTACGTTCTTCCAGAAATCCGGCCAGAGGCTTGGAGGACCGGCCCCATCCAGGATGACCGCCTTTGGCGTGAGTTTCGTCTCTCCTGCCTGGGCCACGAAATAGTGAAGACCCGTGCCGTAAACATAGGCGAGCACCACATCGGGATCAAAGGCCTTTATCTTTGAAAGCTCCGTGTAATGGTCCTGGCTCTGCCTTTCGGTGACAAGGGAGTCGTATTTAACACCTGCCTTTTCCAGTGCTTTTTTGGTGAGTTCCGCAATGCCCAGGCCCCAGTCCGTATTTTCAGCAACGATAAAGGCCTTCTTGAACTTCTCATGCACCACCCACTTGGCAATGCTCTCGTTTACCACTCCGGAGTTGGAAGGCCCGGCCCTGAAGACATACTTGTAGTTTTTGGCCGTAATCGGATCCGCCCATGCCTCCGCAACGACAAAAGGCACCTTGAGCCTGTTTGCTACCTCTATCTCGGCAAGGGCCGAGGAAGAGTGGCTCTCACCCAGGACCATGGCCACCTTATCCTTGATTACCAGCCGTTCGAAGCCACTCGCGGCCTTGTCCGGGGCTCCTGCCGTATCTTCAAATACTATTTCCAGTTGTTTTCCCATGACCCCGCCTTTGCTGTTTACATAGACGACGGCCAACTTGATGCCTTCCTCAAAGGCTTTTCCAGTAGCGGCGGCCGTACCTGTTCGAGGCCCCACCACCCCTACCTTGACGGTATCAGCCATTACCGGGGCGATACCAAAGGCAAGGAAAAACACGAACGACATCGTAAGACACAACCCGGAAACCACAATCCCTTTACGCATTGTTTACCCTCCTCTAATTGTTCATTTTGATAAACGCCGTCTGAGACACAGACGGTAACGCCCAATTTGTTAACCCAGCACCTTATCAAGCGCCTTCCTTATGCCATCAACAATATTTTTCAGCTCATCTTCCCTGATGATATAGGGAGGTCCCAGCATCAAGGCGTCCCCGTCACCGCCGGCAAAACCCGCGCTGGTATATGTGAGTATGCCCGACTCCAGCAGATTTTGATAAAGCCTTTCCGCGGTCTTTGCACTGCGCGCAAAAGGCTTGAGGGTCTTCTTGTCGGCAACTATCTCCACCGCCCTCATGAGCCCTATGCCCCGCACATCTCCGACATTGGGATGATCCCTGAGCGATTCAATCAGCTCACCCAGTATCCTTCCTTTCCTGTCCGCCTCGGAAACAAGATCCTCCCTTTCCATGATCCTGACAACCTCAAGCCCCGCGGCGGCCGCCACCGCATGATGGGAATAGGTATGACCATGGCTGAAGTTTCCGCAGCGGTCTCTTATGGCCTCCATGTGCTCGTTTCGGCATCCCACGGCGGAGATGGGCATATATCCTCCGCCCAGGCCTTTCCCCAGGACAATGATGTCGGGCTTTACGCCGTAGTGTTCAAGGGCGAACCATCTTCCGGTCCTGCCCATGCCGCTCATCACTTCATCCAGGATTAGAAGGATACCGTATCTCTTGCATATCTCCGCCACCACCGAATAGTATTCAGGCGGAGGGACAACCGCCCCGAGGGTGGCCCCGCAGACGGTCTCAGCAAGAAAGGCGGAGATGATATGGCTCCCCTCAAGGAGTATCGCATCTTCCAGGGCATGAGCGCAGCGCAGGGCGCAGGCAGGGTATTTTAGGCCATAAAAGCACCTAAGGCAGTAAGGCGGCGGGATGTGAACCACCTCCCCGAGCATGGGGAGAAAATGGGCGCGCATACCGGGCTTTCCGGTATATGAGAGGGCGCCCATGGTGGCCCCGTGATAGGACTGCCACCTTGAAATGAGCCTGTATCTTTCTCCTTGACCCATTGCGACATGGATCTGTCTGGCGAGCTTTACGGCCGCCTCCACGGCCTCGCTTCCGCTAGAGCAAAAATAGAAGCGATCAATGCCTTCCGGGGCATGGCGGGCAAGGGCAGAGGCCAACTCCTCCACAGGCCCGGAGGTGAACATGGTTCCGTGGATATACGCCACTTCCTTCATCTGCCTGAAAACCGCCTCGGCTATCTCTGAGCGTCCGTGGCCCACATTCACGCATATAGGCCCTCCGCTTGCGTCCAGATAGCGTCTTCCCTCTTCGTCATATATGTAAACCCCTTCGGCCTTTACCGCCCTCGGAAGGACCCTGTCCAGCCTTCGGTGAAAAACATTACTTGCCATTATCATTCTCCCTGAAATAGCCCATAGTTGCAGATAGCTTGGAGGCTAACTCCTTGGCATAGAGAACGTCAAGCATCTTCTTGGCGGGTTTGTAATAGACCTCATCGTATTCCCTTATCAACCGGTCTAGCTTGCTGAAACATGGACTTGGCCCTCCAAAGGAAAATCCTGAAACTTGACCGTGGATGACCAATGGTTCTTTACAGATTGTAAATAGCATTGCCAAATTGTAAATATCGTTCTAAACGGTTCCGGGTCCCAGATCTGTTCTCCTATATTCAAACCCATGTGGATGATATGGTCAAAGAAGGGGTTTATGTCCTGACCGGCTCTTTCAATTTCGGTCTGATGGAAGGGATCAGCTCCGGAAACATGGAAGAGCCCTTTCCTGGAGCTAAACTTAAGAGCCCTGATCAGAGCTGAAGATCTGCGGATTTATCAAGGCGCCCGCATTGGGAGCCATGATAAATGATTTGTTTTGATAGGAGTAGCGGGATCAGCGGGCTTTTGGGGCGGCCTCGGGAGGCGCTACGGTATTCCCGGTGGCGTTGGGAAAATCAACGGTCACATAGGCCTTCTTGTTGTTCTCGATCATCTCCTTCCCCTCCAGGCCAAAAATATCTCCTGAAAAATGAAATCCGCATCTTCAAGATTTCCCCTGCAAAAGCAATACGCATCTGTTCTAAGATCCACCCCGGTGGTTTATATGAAAATAGATAGTCATAGCGGCGAAGCCTGTCCCGGACCTCGATCCGGGAGCCGCTATCCAGTCCTTGTTCCGGCATACGCCGGAATGACGACCTGGATTCCGGATCGAGTCCGGAATGACATGCGGCATTTTCATGCTTCGTTGTGCCTCAACAGGCCATGGCGGTTAGATACATAAGCCGATGATGATATCATCCCCCTTTTCTGTTATGATCCAATTACAGGCCGTCTTGACAGAGCAGTAAGCACTGGGCGGCCTTCCGGTTGAACCTAATGCCCTGATTCAGGAAACCAAAGTTTGGGAGTGACGTCCATGCCTAAGAAAACTCCAAACGCCGAGTTTTCGGCGAAGACCGGCGGCCCATCCGGATCCGTGACCAGCATTCTGCGGGACCTGCGTGGATTGATCGCCGGGGCGCGGCGGGATGTGGCGCGACGGGATGTGGCGCGACAGGTCAACAGCACGCTGGTGCTTTTATAATGGAACTTCTGGAACTTTAAAAGAGCGGCATCCGTGTGGCGGCATAGCGGACGAAACTGCTGCCGCGCGCCCTGCTGAAACGCAAGCTTCATGAGGCCATCATTGAGGCCAGGGAAAGGTTTTCACAAATCAATGCAGAAGAGAAATTACCGGCTTTATTGCCGCAAGTCAAATAATAGAAAGGGTATGGCGGTTGCTATGGGCGATAGGATAGACTTTTCTTCGAACTGCTCATATCCATCTCAGCGGATGCCGGTTTTTGCGGCTGATGTGGTCGCGACTTCTCAGCCTTTGGCTGCGCAGGCCGGGCTTGAGATGCTGCGAAGGGGTGGAAACGCTGTGGATGCGGCTTTGGCCGCGGCGATCACCCTTGCGGTTGTCGAGCCCAAGGGGATCGGGATCGGCGGAGATCTCTTCGCCATAGTGTGGGACGGAAAGAGGCTCCATGGAATAAACGGCTCGGGCAGGGCGCCTGCGGCGTGGGATGACGGCAGGTTCAAGGGCCTGGAGAGGATGCCGGATCTCGGCTGGGACACGGTGACGGTGCCGGGGGCGGTCAAGGCATGGACGGATCTATCGAAGAAATTCGGCAGGCTTCCATTTGAAAGGCTTTTCGATAGCGCGATAAGGTATGCGGCAGAGGGATTCATCGTCACTCCGAGGGTGGCCGAGATATGGGCGGAGGCGCCCGGCCGATACAAGGACTCCCCTGCCTTTGCTGAGGCGTTTCTCCCGCCTGGGAGGGCGCCACGGGCGGGCGAGGTCTTCAGATGCCCGGATCAGGCAAAGACCCTTACTGAGATAGCAGAGACAAGAGGCGAGAGTTTTTACCGAGGAAAAATCGCTGAGAGAATCACAGCCTTTGCAAGGGAAACGGGCGGGGCCATCACGATGGATGATCTTTCATCCCACAAATCCGAGTGGGTTGAGACCCTTTCAATGAATTTTGCCGGGGCCGAGGTGCATGAGCTTCCGCCAAACTGCCAGGGGATCGCAGCCCTTATAGCCCTGGGGATATTAAAGCATCTCGGGGTTGAAGATACTCATCCGGACAGCGCCGAGAGCATACATCTACAGGTGGAGCCATGCGGGCGGCCTTCGATATCTGTTTTGAGCACATCGCGGAGCCTGAGGCGATGAAGATTGATCCTAAGGCGCTTCTGGATGCGAATGATCTGAAGCGAAGGGCCGGCGCGATTTCGAAAGAGAAGGCGGGAGGGCCTGCCGCCAGGGTTCCATCAGGCGGAGGAACAGTTTATCTCGCGGCCGCAGACCATGGCGGCATGATGGTATCCCTTATCCAGTCAAACTACTTCGGCTTCGGCTCAGGGATCGTTGTGCCAGGCACAGGCATTGCCCTCCAGAATCGCGGGTGCGGGTTCAACATGAGGCAAGGGCATCCCAATTGCCTAGGAGGCGGCAAGAGGCCCTTTCATACCATCATACCGGGTTTTGTCACCAAACAGGGAAATCCTATCATGGCCTTCGGGGTCATTGGCGCTCACATGCAGCCCCAGGGGCACGTACAGATGATGGTGCGGATACTATGTAGCGGCATGAACCCCCAGGCGGCATCAGACGCGCCCCGCTGGCATCTTTTCCCGGACGGAACACTGGGTCTGGAGCACGGATTTCCTCCCGAAACCATCGAAGGGCTCGAAAAGCTGGGCCACAGGCTTATCTTCAAGACTCCGACGAGGGTATTCGGCGGAGCCCAGATTATCATGGCAATGGATGGCGGCTACTGCGCCGCATCCGATCACAGAAAGGACGGACAGGCAGCCGGATTTTGAGAGCAGCCCGCGTGGCAAGAATTCCCTATGCCCGCTTCGGCTCGTCCATTATTGACCACATTCCAGGTAAGCAATTATGCCTAGGCTGCCTGTAATTTCAGGCCAAGAGGCTATGACGTTTCTCATTTCTTTGCTGGCCATTCTCTGATCGCCTCAACCGCCTGTGTTGGTATGTAGGTCTTTCCGCTTTCCTCGACATAAACCGCCACACCCTCAAGAGGGATGTCTTTTGACCCTATCCTGAGGATGTTTTTGTTAACGGGAATCGAGGCCTCGATGTCCTTTCCCTTGATCCGCAGGACCGGATTCCTGCTGTCGGCTCTATCCAGCCCGACTTTAAAGCCGTTGAGGGCTTCCTCTGCATCCGCAAAGAGCCTGTCTGTCAGGGCCTTGAGGTTTAATCCAATGGCTTCGGCCATAAGCGAGCCGAGGGCCGGTGCGTCCAACAGACCCTTCGGACTTGACGGCCCATAAGCGAAAAGGGGCACGTCCCCGCCCGTGTGGCCGTGCGTGGTCCAGCCTACTGCCGTGCGGGTAGCGCTCAAGACCTCGCCTATGGCGGTAGCCGGATAGGAGCCGTATTGGGAGGCAAGATCCATGATCTTTTTCATCTCCTCACCGTCAGGATTCATTCCCCAGTATTCATTGACAAGTTCCTTTACGCTGGCCTTTGAGCCTTCGGCCTTCCGCCAGATGCCCGAAGCGGTTAGTCTCATCTTTTTCAGGGGACCTACAAGCTGCTCGGGGGTCATTTTGGAGTAGCTTTTGGCTGTTCCCCGGTTTCCTATGCTCATACCGCCGGTGTTGTGATCCGAAACAAGTATGAGGAGGGTATTCGCGTCCTTTTCAACGAATTTCAAGGCGATCTCCGCGGCCTTGTCCAGCATTAGAAGGTCTCCGATCAGGTGGGCGGGGTCGTTCGCGTGACAGGCCCAGTCCACCTGGCTGGCCTCCACCATGAGGAAAAACCCTTCGGGTGAAGCCGACAGAACCTCGATCGCCTTTTCAGTCATCTCAGCAAGTGTCGGCTGATCCGGGCCGAAGACGGGCCTGTCCAGCTCCGCCTCCATGTGGCTCCCGGCGAAGAGGCCGAAGGCCTTTCCCGGTCTGAACGCATCCAGATCGCTTTTTGTCCTGAGAATACTATATCCACGACCGGTAAGCGCGGCAGAGAGATCCTCCCCGTCTGTGCGGCTCCCGCCCTTTTCTTTCGGGAGGAGATGCCTCATGCCGCCGCCTAAGACAAGATCCACGCCCTGATAAATCGCCTGCTCCATGATCATGTCTTCCATGTCCCTTGAAGTGGTATGTGCAATAAAGGCGGCAGGAGTGGCATGTGTCACCCTGGAGGTGCAAACGATCCCGGTTGCCATGCCCTTGAGCCTTGCCCCCTCCAGGATGGTCGCCATGGGTTTGAGGCGCACATCGGGCGCCGCGATGGGAAGGCCGGGGGTCTCCTTTCCGTGAGGGCCTATGCTTATGAACTTATCCGATGTCCTCACCCCTGTCGCGTAGGCTGATGCCGCAGGGGCGGAATCGGTAATGACGGAGTCGGTGTTAAAGGTTCTGACTGCGCCCACAAGATGGTCTTCAAAGGATAGAGGCGCGCCCTTCACCCATCGGGCGAGTGTGTATTGCTCGGCCCCGCATCCGTCCACTGTCATAAGGATCAGGTTTTTGGGCCTCTCTTCGGAACCAAAGGCTTCCAATGACAAAAGACAAATAAAGAGGATAAGGAGGCAAGAAAAGCCGTCGCGGTATTTGAATACATTTTTTTCCATATCAGTCATCTCCTGTATCGAAGACTAGCCTGAGCGGAGCTGTTCGTCAAATTAGTCTTTCATTAAAGCAACGTAAGGGCGCGGGCCCATTTTGCAGGCTCTTTAAGCCACCCGTCGGACTCCCACTGCGATGCTCGGAAATACCTTGTCTTTGATGGAGATGCCTTCGGCAGAAATATTCTTGAACGGTAAACATGGAAATAGCCTATGTGACCCCATCCTTCACTCATTCTCCCATAATACTATTGACAGCATACTATTTTTATAATACTCTTTCATTCATACACCAACAGGGAGCATATAATGCCGAAGTACATGAGAAGAATCCAAGTGTTGTTGACCGAAGAACAGTTTCATGATCTGGGCGATATAGCAAATCAGCGCAAGAAGAAGCTCGGAACCTTGGTCCGGGAGGCGATAGAGGAATACCACCTGAAACAGTCAAGACAGCGACGCGTCGCCGATGCCGTTAACAGGCTTTTTTCTTTGCCGGAACTACCCGTTCCCGAAGATTACCAGGAGTGGGAAGAGGAATATCTCAAGGGCAAGTATCCCAGACCATGAACTCCCCTGCTTGCCAATTCATTGACGCAAATATTCTCATGTATTCCCTGGGTGGTTCACATCCGCTTAGGGATCCTTGCAAGGCGACCCTGGAGAAAATAAAAGAGGGCAGAGTGCAGGTCGTGACGAACACGGAGGTGCTTCAGGAGATCTTGTATCGGTTTTTTTCCATAAGGAAATACTCGTTGGCTGAAGTGGTCTATACTTCCATGGTCGGACTCTGTGGAGAGGTTCTGCCCGTGACCCTCAAGGACACAGATCGGGCGCTGGAGTTGCTGAAGAAAACACCTCGAATCACCTCTCGCGACGCCGTTCACGCCGCCACCATGATCAACAACGGAATCAAAGAGATCTACTCCATAGATCCCCACTTTGATCTTATTTCCGAGATCCGCCGCCTCCAGCCGGGATAATTCGAGAATAATAGACGCCCGGATCATCCCTTGCCCGCCGCCCGGTAAAGCAACAGCAAAATCAGGATATTGGCATCTTTGTCTTGCCGAAGGGCCGGGCGATAGTATAAAAAATCTCCATGTTTCCCATTAGAGATACAACACCTTCAAGGAACTATCCTGTCGTCAACACTGCGATCATTGCCGTAAATGTGGCGGTCTATCTCATCCAGTTGTCCCAGGGGCCTTACCTTGACCGCTTCATATTTCTCTACGGGCTTGTCCCGGCGAGATATTCCATATCGGATATCTCCGATAAGCTCTCCTTCGGGCAGCAGGCTTTTTCATTTCTATCATTTATGTTCCTGCATGGAGGCTTTTGGCACCTCTTGGGCAACATGTGGTCCCTTTATATCTTCGGCGACAATGTGGAAGACAGGATGGGGCCTATAAGATACCTGGCCTTCTATCTGCTCTGCGGCATAGTGTCCGGCCTTTCACATCTCATGCTCAACTGGCAATCGCCCATACCGACCATAGGAGCGAGCGGCGCCATCGCAGGGGTCATGGGAGCGTATTTGCTGCTGTTTCCCTCCGCCAGGATCCTCACCTTGATACCCATCATTATTATTCCATATTTTCTTGAGATCCCCGCCTTTGTATTCCTGGGGATATGGTTTCTGCTCCAGTTCCTCAGCGCCGCAGGCTCCGCAGGCGGGGGAGGCATCGCCTGGTGGGCCCATATCGGGGGCTTTGTCGCGGGCATGATACTTATCAAGTTTTTCGAAAGGATGCCTGAGTCCGGTCTTACCAGGATGGTGAGGCCCAAAACCGAGCGCCACAGGAGCCACAGGCTCCAGAGCATAAGGACAACAGGCCAAAGGGATGAGGCCGACATTTACGGCTCCATAGTTATAACACCGGAAGAGGCACTAAGGGGAACCCAGAAGCTCGTAAATGTGCCATGGGGATTCCATAATCGCCTCGTGCGCGTGGCCGTCCCTCCAGGAATCAGGGAAGGCATGACCCTGAGGCTTGAAGGAATTGGGAGGCAGTTGGGAGATGTAAGAGGAGACCTGCTGCTCAAGGTCTCCATCCAGGGATATGGCTAGATTGATGGTGCATCAGGAAAGGAGATAGGGGATGTTCATGGAGCTTGTTTTTCTTGGAACCGGCGGGGCCTGGGGCCTTCCTGAGCTAGCCTGCGGCTGCCGCATCTGCACGAGAATGAGAGAACTGGGCGAAAAGAGGAACCGAACCGCCCTGCTCCTGAGGGGCGAAAAAACCGTCCTGATAGACTGCGGCCCCGACATCAGGGATCAGATTGCAAGAAACGCGATTGCAAAGCCGGACGCTGTCTTCATAACCCATGAGCATGGAGACCATTTCATAGGCATGGATGATCTTTTTGCCTTCAAGCGAAATGTGCCCAGAGACAGTTTTACGCCTATTCCCGTATATCTTTCAAGGCAAGGCTGGGACGTCATAGGATTGCGCTTCGGATATCTGGAGCAGATGGGGGTAATCACGCCCCGGCTTATAGAGACAGACAGATGGTTTGAGGCGGGGGGCCTTGAGGCGATGGCCTTCAAGACCGACCATGGGAAGACCGCGGCAGGCTCTGTGGGTTTTTTGTTTCGATTCGAGAGCGCCGGGGGCAAGGCCAGACGTATCGTCTATACCTCTGACTTCATTGATATCCCTGAGATCCCCAGGGAGGCCCTGGCCCCTGATATCCTAATCGTACAAAGCTTCTGGCTCAATGAGCCGGTTGAAAACCGGCCCCGGCACATGAGCCTTCAAAGCGCCCTCCATTTTATCGAGCTCTTTTCCCCGAAGATGACATACATCACCCACATAGGCGATGCTGACATGGTTGAGGGCGATCCCTGGAACACAAGCCTCAAGAAATATATGCCAAAAGATCCCTTGCGGCCTCCCGCGGGGGGAGGGCCTTACCCCATACCAAGCTGCCAGGCCGATTGGGAGGCAACCCTTGAGCGGGTGCTCTCTGATCGAGGAAACCCTTTTAATGCGGCGGTGGCCTTTGATGACCTGAAGATAACGTTATAGAAGCAAATAGCTATGAACGCAGCCCGGACTGACATGAGCACCTGACCCGGCATGATCCCGGCCGGCCGAACTTAAAAAAGTCCATTGAACGGGCCGCAAAGAGGGGACAAGATTTTATTTTTTTCCGGATGATAATTATGATAGTATGTTCATTGTGTTACGGAATACCTTAATACTTATCCGCCGCATGAAGGCCTGACGCACCGGGCAATGAATGCGGGGAGCAGCCGGCAAGGAGGAATGACGATGTCTGGAAAAGGTTTCATAAGGGCAAGCCTGGTTTCGATTTTTTTCTTCGCCGCCTCAGGCATTGTTTCGGGAGCGGAGCTTTCCTTGTCGGGGGATGTGGACATCGAAGGCGACGTGAGCATCACCAAGGCGGATAAAGGGATAACCTATCCGAACGGGACAAGGCAGACCGGATGGTATGCCAGGACGGTCATGGTAAGCCCGCTGGGAAGCCAGACGGAAAACGGAACACAGCTACTCGATAAAATGGCCGGCATAACCGCCTCCAGCACAAATCCCTGGCTCCTTAAATTGGAGCCAGGCACTTACGACATCGGGGCCAATACCCTGACGGTCAAGCCCTATGTTCACGTGGAGGGATCGGGAACGGGCATAACCGTCGTAAGGGGAAACCCCGCGTCAACCCCACAAAGCCTAACCGGCGTTATTTCCTGCGGCGATGGGACCGAGCTGAGGCGCCTTACCGTGGAAAACTACGGGGCATCGGGCGATTCCAATGCAATATACATGGAAAATGCAAGCAATGTAAGCCTGACTGAGATCAATGTCAGTGCTACTGCCGTGGCAAACAACGCAGTTGCCATCTACCTCAATAAATCAGGCGCGGATTTGTTCCGCGTAAACGCCCAGGCCTCAAGCAACGGCGCATTTTTTTCAGCCGGTATCTACAGTTTGAGTACCGGTTTCAGCGCGACTCTATGCACTATCAGCGCCTCTCAGCCTGTCGGCGCGACCGGAAGCAGTTACGGCGTTCATACGGATACGGCTGCCCAATTCCACGGATGTACGATACAGGCGGGAGGCGGAGGAAGCTATACCTATGGGATTTTGAACGACTCATCAGGATATGTGTCTGTGGAGGGGGGGTTTGTGTCCGGATCAAACGGCTCCGCGTGGAATCACGCCATCTGGAGTAAGGGCTCCCTCCATTGCCGCGGCACTGAGCTGAGATCTGAGGGGTCAAACGAGTCCTTTGGCATCCTGAATGCAAGCGATGCATCCTCGGCCTTCTTCGAGGGAGGGAAGATATGGGGATCCAATAAGGCTGTGAGAAATGACAGCTCGAAGGGTACCGTCTATATTGCCGCAAGCCGGCTCTACAACGGAGTGGGAGGGACCGTCACATGCGCCGGGGTATACGACGCTAACTTCGCATTTTACCCGAGCACATGCCCCTGATGCTCTAGGAGTCACGACAGCACTGCCGAATTCATGGATGTTCGTTCAGCGTCAGCGCCGGAGATAGGGCGATAACATTTAGCAGATGCTTACCATTAGTAATGGTTCCCGCATAAGCCGTCCCGGAATCCAGGCATAAAATCATGAATACCGGCCTACGCTCTCATGCCATTATATTTTCATAAAGCTACTCCATTCGGTGCATCGAAAAAGACTAGGTTCATCAAGTAGTTTTCATTGACAATGAAAACTACTTGATGCATTATTTCACCATGAGTGAAAACAATTGGAGATCCAGGTGGTCTAAAGACCAGATAAAAGCAATGCTGCTGGAACAGCGGCAGGCCTTTTGGCAGCGCGACACTGGAATTGAGCGGACTAATTTAGCGGAAATCCAAAGCGCCGCAATGCTGCCCCATGCCGTGGCAATCTCAGGGCTCAGGCGTGTGGGCAAGTCAACACTTCTGGCACAGTTTGCTCACCGGCTGGGTGAGACTCAATTCTACTATGTCAATTTTGAGGATGACCGCTTTTTGGGATTCCAGGCCGATGATGCCAATCACCTTTACCAGTTGCTGCTGGAATTCTTTGGGGAGCGCAGTGTATTTGTAATAGATGAGGTGCAGAACGTCTCCGGCTGGGAGCATTTCGTGCGCCGTTTTATGGATATGGGGATCAAATTCTATATCACCGGCTCAAACGCGTCACTCCTCAGCCGAGAACTGGGAACACGATTGACCGGTCGTTATGTGCCTATCGAGTTATTTCCGTTTTCTTTCGAGGAATTCATGCGTTTCAGGGGGTATGCAATGCTTGACCATGCCCGCCTGACCACTGTGGAAACGGCGCTTTTGCAGAAGCACCTTGACGAATATCTTCGCCTGGGCGGCATTCCTGACCCTCTGAAGTACCCGGAGCTTCCACTCCTGCGAACACTCTACGATGACGTTCTCTATCGGGACATCGCAACGCGCTACCGTATTGCGGAAGTCAAGGCCCTCAAGGAACTGGCCTTTTTCCTGATGAGCAATCCCTCAAGCCAGGTCTCATTCAATAAGCTCAAAGAGAAGCTCCGCCTGGGCAGCGTCAATACTATCAAGAACTATATCGAATACCTGGAGAATAGCTGGCTGATATTCACCCTGAATGTATATGATTTCTCGGTCAAGCGCCAGCAAATCGCAGCAAAAAAGGTTTACAGCATAGACACCGGCCTGGCCCGCACGATCGGTTTCACCTTTTCACCCAACACGGGCAGGCTCTTAGAAAACATCGTATTTCTTGCTTTACGGCGCAAGACCAGAGACATCTATTACTACACCACCCCGGCCGGTTATGAGGTAGATTTCTTTTTGCCGGAGTTCCATCAATTGATCCAGGTTGTCCAAAACATGAATAACCCCTCAACAAGGGAACGAGAGATAAGGGCCATGCTGGATGCCACGCGCTCTCTCGACATTTCCTCCGGGCTCATACTGACTGAATCAAATGCCGAGCCTTTTACAGAGAGCGGAGTCACAATAGAGACCCGCTCCCTGGCTGAATGGCTGCTGAAGGCATGATGATGCCTGTCCGGCCCCAGTGGCGCCTCGCTATTAACCGGCTCCTGCCCCCGCATGGGCGCCCGGCATGAAGCGCTACAGTCTTGTCGCCGACTTGAATTGTATGGTTCTCTCCGCAACTATGTCCGCAAGATTAGTTTTTTCGATATTCTATGCGGGAAGTTTCTTTCTCAGCCCCCTGAGAGGCCGGATGCAGGTCGGATAAAGCACAGGGTGATCAGCGACGGATCACCTCCTGCACAAGGCCCCGCATATTATTTTCAGAAAAAGGGGTTAGAAGTCCTCTCCCTTCCTATGGTGCTTGGAGGACCGTGGCCCGGGTAGATCCTGAGATCGTCTCCGAGCGGGAATATCTTCTCCTTTACGCCCTGGATGAGCGCGCTGTGGCTTCCGCCCGGAAAATCCGTCCTTCCTATGGACCCAGCGAAGAGGGTGTCCCCGCTAAAGACGGCTCCAGGCCCATAAAGGCAGACGCTCCCGGGGGAGTGGCCGGGGGTGTGGATGACGGTAAACTTAAAAGAGCCTGCTTCTATATTTTGGCCCTCCTCAAGGTATCCATCCACCGGGAAGGATATCATCCCGGCATCGAGCTTATGGATCATTACCGGCGCTTTGGTGATTCGCTTCAGCTCCGCTGCAGCACTTGTGTGATCAAAGTGCCCGTGGGTCAACACTATTGCCTTTACGGCGATCTTTGCCTCGGAGATGGTTTTCACTATCCGAAGGATCTCATCCCCCGGATCTATCACTATTCCCTCACCCGTTTTTTCACAGCCTATTATATAACAGTTTGCCTGATACGAGCCTACTTCAAGTTTCTTGAGCATCTTTTGTTTTCTCTCCACTTTCCTGAGGATAAACTTTGCATACGCCGCACCTTACGCATGAGCCTACCTTGCAGATCTCCGATTCCTTCCCTTTGAGGGCCATCTCGTATTCCCTCGCGAGGTGTCTTTTTGACAGGCCGTGATCAATGAAGTCCCAAGGCAGAAGTTCATCAATGCCCTTCGGCCTCAGGACAAAAAAGTCCGGATTTATCTCCGATGATCTGAAGGCGGCCTTCCAGTCCCAATCAATACGGTGGGCCTTAAGAAGTATTGCTCCCACCCTTCTGTCGCCCATGCAAAAGAGCGCCTGGAGAAACGCCCACTTGGGAACATCAAAAGTCACTCTTACTCCGCCTTCCCTTGAGAGGACGTTTTTGAGCCACCTTTGCTTTCCCTTTAAGTTAACCATCTCATCCATGGGATGCCACTGAAAGGGAGTGAAAGGTTTGGGCACGAAGCAGTTCACGCTCAGGCGTATCTCAGCGATCTTTCCCCGGGGGGCAGATTCCTTCACCACGCGATGTTTTATCCTCTTGACCAGTTCTGGAATAGCTTCAATATCCTCCTGTGTTTCGGTAGGAAGGCCGATCAGGAAATAGAGCCTTAGAGAAAACCCCCCGGCCCTTGATATAAGGGTAGCGGAATCCAATATCTGCTCTTCGGTAAGGTGCTTATTTATGACCCTTCGGAGCCGTTCGGAGCCTGCCTCAGGGGCGATGGTTACGGTCTTCTGGCCTGAAGCCCGCAGATGGTCGAGAAGACCTTTTGTGAGGTTCTCCGCCCTGAGCGATGATACGGAAAAAAAAGCACCCTTCTTGAGAACCCCCGCCGTTATATCCTCTATGCCTGGAACATCCGATACGGCAGCCGCGATAAGCCCTATACGGCCGCAGTAAGACATCGCCCCGTCCACCGCGAGGCTCAGGGTCTCCTCCGGATGCAGTCTGGGAGGACGATAGACAAATCCCGCTGCACAGAACCTGCACGAATGCCCACAGCCTCTTGAGGCCTCAAGCAGCACCTTATTGCCAAATTCCGTATCGGCGCTGGTGACAATAGACCTCGCGACACCCTTCGAGGAAAGGGAAGATTTGACCGCCCTGACTCTTGGCGGTACCCCGTCCTCCAAAGGTTCAAAGGAAGCTAGAATGCCTTCATTGTTGTAGAAAGGCCGGTAAAGTGACGGCACATAGGCACCCAGCGCACCACGGGAAAGCACCCTGAGAAGTCCCGATCTTGACGCTTTTCCCTTAAGAGATTCAATGAAGATATCCACAAAGGGGGAAAGCACGGCCTCGGCTTCCCCAAGGAGAAATATATCCATTATCTCTGCAAGGGGTTCAGGGTTGAGAAAGGTGGTTATGCCGCCGGCCATTATGACGGGCTGATTATCCGCGCGGTCGGAGGATTTTAAGGGGAGGCCGCCCATTGAGAGCATGGTGAGGATATTGACATAGTCATTTTCGAAAGGAATGGAAAAAGCGATAACCTGAAATGAATCCAGAGGACGCTGCGATTCCATGGACATGAGGCGTCGTCCTGTCTGGAGGTAGAGGGACATCTCGTTACCCTCAGGCAGGAAAACCCTTTCCGCCAATACATCTTCCCGCTCATTAAGCAGGCCATAAACGGTTTGAAAGCCCAGATTGGACATTCCCAATCCGTAATGATTGGGATAGGCGAGGGCTACCGACAACCTCCCGCCCGGATCTTTTTTTACATAGCCTCTTTCAGATGAGAGCCTCCTTCGATAGATTGATGAAAGATCTGATGGCACCCTGCAATCCGCATCCCTTCCAGTTCTAAGAGTCAGTCTTGAGCCTCAAGAAAGCAGGATAATCCAAGTCGTCCTTGAGAAGCCTTCCAAAAAAACCGCGCTTTGTGAGTTTCGTCTCAGATTCATGAAAGGCGGAGGAAAGGGCGAGTCCCTTTCGCTCAAAGGCAGGGACATCGAGATCAACTTCAACAGACTGGGACCCGGCCCTTACCGTCCATGGCTCATCTGCCTCATCCGGGGAGGCATCCCTTATCTTTGCCATACTGCCGAAGGATCTTCCGCCTTCAACCGCCCGGAGCTTCCTTCCCACTATTGTTTCAGGAGTAAGACCGGTCGCTATGACAGTGGCCTGGACCTCACCTCCCATATCATCGTTGAGAACGAGGCCCCAGAATACCTCAGCGTCCTCGTTGACCTGACTTTTCACGTAGTTTGAAGCCTCGTCTATCTCATCCATGGTTATATCCGAAGAGGCTATGAAATTCATAAGAAGTCCTTTTGCCCCCCTTATGGAAACATCCTCAAGGAGAGGGCTGTTTATGGCGTTCTTCGCCGCCTCAACGGCACTGTTCTCACCGCTTGCCCTGCCCATGCCCATAAGGGCGTTGCCGTTCTGGGACATGACCCTTCTCACATCGTTAAAATCCAGATTGACAAAGCCGGTATTAAGGATCAGATCCGATACCCCCCTAACCGCGTTAAGCAGAACCTCATCGGCCCTGGCGAAGAGCTCCCTGACCTTCGCACCCTTTGCCCCTACGGTCTTGAGCCGGTCGTTGGGTATCACTATGAGGCTGTCCACCTCCTTTCGAAGGGCTTCGATCCCGCCGAGGGCCTTTTTCATCCGCTTATCTCCCTCAAAATTAAAGGGCTTGGTGACGACCGCAACGGTGAGGGCCTTTTTCTCTTTGCAAAGCCTGGCGATTACCGGTGAGGCGCCCGTGCCTGTACCACCCCCCATGCCTGCGGCGATAAATACCATGTGCGCTCCGTCAACGGCGTCCGCCACCTCTGAAACGCTTTCTTCCGCTGCCGACCTTCCGATTTCCTCATCGGCTCCGGTCCCCAGCCCCTGAGTGGTGGATGGGCCAAGTTGAATACGAAAGCTGCAAGCCGATCTTTCCAGATCTTGAACGTCCGTATTGGCAACTACAAAATCCACCCCCCTGAGTTTGTTGGCCATCATGTTGTTGACGGCATTGCCCCCGGCTCCGCCGATGCCGATCACCTTGATCCTCACACCAGCGCGATCCTCCCTTTCAATGAATTCAAATTTCATGATGTCCCTCCTGCTGCCTTAACTAAGTTAGGTCTTTAAACCACCTCTTCATCCTGCTCATGACACGGCTAAAGATATTGTTTGTGTCCCTTATCCTGAACTTTTTTACATTTCTGCTCGATTCCGCTCCGTACAGGACAAGCCCGACTGCGGTGGAATACATGGGCTTGTTTACCAGATCAACCAGCCCTGTTATGCCCCTTGGCCGCCCTATGCGTACAGGGGCGTTGAATACCTTGCCGGCAAGTTCGGCCACCCCCTGCAATTCCGCGGAACCGCCTGTGGCAACGATGCCGGATGCTATGTCATTTTCGAGACCCGCATTAAGGAGTTCTCCGTAGGTCAAGGTAAAGATCTCCTCGACCCTGGGCTCAAGGATCTCACTCAACACCCTTCTCGGAAGCATACGCGGCTTTACCTCTCCGACCGTGGGAACCTCCACTGTCTCTTCCTTGCCTATAAGTCCCGGAAAACAGCATCCGTACTTGATTTTGATCTTTTCAGCCTCGAGTTTAGGGGTCCTCAAACCCACCGCAAGATCGTAGGTAAGGTTATCACCTCCAAGGGCAAGTACGGATGTATGCCTGATGGAGCCTTTGGAAAAGACGGCAAGATCTGTTGTGCCCCCACCAAAATCAATGAGGGCGACTCCGAGATTCCTCTCCTCCCTGGAAAGCACGGCCTCGCTCGAAGCAAGCGGCTGAAGAACTATGTCGCACACATCAAGCCCTGCCCGGTTGGCGCATCTGATGATGTTCTGGGCCGATGTCACAGCTCCCGTAACTATATGCACCCTGACCTCAAGTCGAACCCCCGACATCCCGATGGGGTTTACAATCCCGTCCTGGTCATCAACAATATATTCCTGAACAAGGGTGTGGATAACCTCACGATCCATGGGGATGGCGCGGGCGCTCGCAACCTCTATTACCCTGTCAATATCTCTCTGGGTTATCTCCTTGCCTTTAAGCGGTATAGCTCCATGAGAGTTGAATCCCTTGACGTGGCCCCCGGCTATTCCGGCATAAACGGAACCGATCTCGCATCCGGCCATTGTCTCGGCCTCTTCTATGGCCTGTTTTATAGAGTTGACGGTATTTTCGATATTGATGACAACCCCTTTTCTGAGGCCCTCGGAGAGATAGCTCCCCATACCGATTATCTCAATGGACTCGCCGCCAAGCGCCCCCACCACGGCGCATATCTTTGTGGTTCCTATGTCAAGCCCGACTATTATCTCTTCAGACATATCCTCACGCCTCCCCTTGCGTCAGCCCTTTTTGAAGGAGACAACCACGCCGTCTTCGTAGTTGAGATCTATCGCGGCTACCTGCCCTATTCTTCCCGTGTCCTTGAGGTGGGCCAGTATCCGCTTCAACTCGGGAATTTTTGCCGCGAAATCCGACCCTACGCACCTTATCTCTGCCATTACATCAGTTAGATAGAGCGACATAAGCCCGTTTCCCTTCATGTTGATTTCTGCCACTCTGTCAAAGGACAGGCTGCCCTCCTCCACTTTTAGAGCCTTAAGAAGGCTGACAGCCTGCGCAATCTGTCTTTCTCTTAGAGGGGGCGCTTCAGCAAGCCCGGTCAAGACCGGGTACTCCGTACTGTCCCCTGATTCCAACTCCTTGAATATCTCACCCGATTCATCCAGAAATGAGACGGTAGTTTCCGGCACCATAGCGATAGGGACGCGCTTTTCAACTTGTACATGAAGGGTCTGAGGAAACTGTCTTCTTAGCCTGACCGACCTCACCCATGGATGTATCTCCATCCTCTGCTTGATATCCTCCAGATCAAGCTCAATGGTGCTTATATCCACGTCAAGCCCAGCCATCTGAATGAGTTCCCTCTCGATCACCGGCTCAGTCCCTGTAATAACGAGGTTCTTCAATTGGAAGTACGGGCTTGTCAAAAGATACTGGTAGAGGGATACGAATGCCAGACTTACCAGAGCCGCCGATGTCAGAAAGACCACTGAGACAAAGACGGCAAAGCTGAGCCTCTGTATCCCTGTGCCTATCCTGCTTAAGACAGAGCCTTTACGTTTCCTGACTGGTCTGCTTTTAAGACGCGATCCGAGCATCAAGTCTCGTCCCCCACGATGCGAATCTCAAGTTCCAGCTCTACCCCGCCATCCTCCATTACCCTGTCCCTGGCCCTGTTGATAAGCCAGATTATGTCATCAGCGGAGGCCCCGCCGGTATTAACTATCCAGTTTGCATGTATGGGAGAAATCATCGCTCCTCCCCTTTTCATCCCCTTCAACCCGGCGCATTCAATAAGCCTTCCGGCACTGTCTTCAGGAGGATTCCTGAATATTGATCCGGCGCTTGGAACACCAAGAGGCTGCTTTTCCTTTCTTCTTTTGAGCAAATCTTTTATGCGTCCCTTTATCTCGTCCTTTTCCGCTCTATCCACGGCCAAAGTCCCTTCAAGTATGAGCCATTGCCTGTCAAGAGAAAGCTCCCTGTAAGCGAAATGAAGTGCCTTTCCCTCAATGGCTTCTATGGTGCCATCCGGCTTGATGACCTTGATGCCTGACACCCTCTCTCCGACATCAAAACCGAATGCGCCGGTATTTACGGCTATGGCTCCCCCAACGCTTCCAGGGATACCCGCAAGAAATTCAAGGCCGGTAAAACCTTCATCGCAGCAGAAACTAAGGACATCCTTTAACTCAGCGCCTGCCCCGCAGACAAGCACATGGCTTCTGCCCCGATCTCTAGCCGCTATACCGGCAATCTCTCCGCTCAGTCTTATTACCAGTCCTCCTATGCCGCCATCTCTTACAAGGATGTTGCTTGCCTTTCCAATGACCAGGCAGGGGAAGGAGGAACCCTCCGCAAAGGCAATAACCCTGGAAAGCTCATCAATGGCGGAGGCTTCATAAAAGGCCTCAGCCAGACCCCCTATTTTGAAGCTCGTGAGGGGAGCCAGAGGCCGATTGAAGCTGACAGACCCCTTAGTCATGTTCTGAAGGGAGAGCCTCTGCGTTTCCGTGAGCTTCTTCAGCACCTGCCCCGCCTCATCTCCTCAAGGAGCCTTTCCCCCACTTCATATATATCGCCTGCCCCAAGGGTCAAAACCACATCGCCTTTTTTTACAGTCAAGAGCAGATGGGAGAAGAGTTCCTCTCTGTCTTCGAAAGACTTCACATCCTTGTGGCCGTGCATCTTTATCCCCTGTGCGAGACTTTCCGAACTCACTCCATCTATGGGTTCCTCGTGAGCGCTGTATATCTTATCGAGGAGCAGCACATCCGCGTCATTAAACGTTATTACAAACCTTTCATAGAGAGACCTTGTCCTTGTGTATCTGTGAGGCTGGAAGGCCACCAGGAGCCTTCTGTCCGGCCAGCATTCCTTCGCTGTCTTAAGGGTGGCCATTATCTCCGTCGGATGGTGGCCATAATCATCAATGACCAGAACACCGGCCGCTTCCCCCTTTAGATGAAAACGCCTCGCGACGCCGCCCAGGTTTTTCAGACCCTCGCTTATTACCTTCATGGGTAGTTCAAATTCGAGGCCCACCCCTATTGCGGCCAGCGCATTAAGCACATTGTGTTCTCCCGGTATCCCCACAATTACTCTTCCAAGCGAGCTGCCCTTACAAACCGCCTCAAAGCTGGTATACTTGATATCTTTCTTGAGATCCCCTGCCCTGAGATCAGCCTGGGAAGACATGCCGTAGGTGATGTATCGTTTCCTGAGACGCGGGATAATCCCCTGGATCTCCTCATTGTCGAGACAAAGGATGGATGTCCCGTAAAAAGGCACCTTGTTGATAAAGGCCGCAAAGGTGTCCCTCAGATTATCCATTGTCCCGTAATGATCAATATGCTCCAGGTCAATATTGGTGACAACGGAGATGGCAGGAGAAAGAGCCATGAATGACCCGTCGCTTTCATCCGCCTCGGCTACAAGTATATCGCCTTGCCCGAGCTTGGCATTGGAGCCGCCCCAGATATCCAGTCTTCCTCCTATAACCACCGTGGGATCAAGTCCTCCCGCCGTCAGCACAGATGCGACCATCGAGGTTGTCGTGGTCTTGCCATGAGCCCCTGCCACGGCTACCCCGTATTTAAGGCGCATCAGTTCCGAAAGCATCTCGGCCCTCGGGATAACCGGAATAGCTCGATCCCTTGCGGCAATGATCTCGGGGTTCCGATCTGAAACAGCGGAAGAATAGACGACCACATCGGCTCCTTCAGCATTTTCCTTGCTGTGACCCTTAGAGACCTTTGCGCCCATTGCCTTCAGACGTCTGGTGGCGGCGCTTTCCTTGAGGTCGGAGCCGCTCACATCGTATCCAAGGTTGATCAGGAGTTCGGCTATACCGCTCATCCCTATCCCGCCGATCCCTATAATGTGTATATGTCTTGTCTTGCCTAGCCTGTTCATGAAAGGGCCATCTCCATAAGGCCGTCAACTATTGCGGAAGCCGCATCGGGGCGCGCGATGCCTAAAGCCGCCTTTGACATACCGGATAGTCGCGCCGGGTCATCCGCATATTTCATGATAAGTTCAGAAAGAAGCTCACCGCTAAGGTCCCGCTGGAGAACCATCTCAGCTGCCCCAGCCTTGACAAGGCTTCTCGCGTTTGCCTCCTGATGATTGTTTGCCGCAAACGGGTAAGGAATAAGAATCGAGGGTTTACCTGTAGCCGCAAGCTCAAAGATGGTTGTGGCTCCAGCCCTTCCCACTACGAGATCCGCCTTGAGATAGGCGGAGGCCATATCATAAATAAAGGCTGAAACTTCCGCTTCCGCATTCAGTTCCCTGTACCTCGAACTCATCCTTTCGAAATCCTTCTTGCCTGTCTGGTGGATCACCCTGAGGATCGTGCCCTTTTCCTTCAAGATCCTTACGGCCTCCACGACAGCCTCGTTAACCGCTATCGCTCCCTGGCTTCCTCCGACAACGAGGAGGGTAAATTGGGCGTCAAAATCTGATGGGCGACTACCTGCAAAGAACTCCTCCCTTACAGGGTTTCCAGTAAGCGCGATCCTTCGGCATTTTAGAAACTGCGCGCTCTCCTCGAAACTTAAAAAGCAGCAGTCAACGACCCTCGCCAGGAGGCGGTTGGTAAGGCCAGGATAGGAGTTCTGTTCATGGATTGCAGAGGGC
This sequence comes from Desulfatiglandaceae bacterium, assembly GCA_041753575.1. GTDB lineage: Bacteria > Desulfobacterota > DSM-4660 > Desulfatiglandales > Desulfatiglandaceae > CG2-30-51-40. The sequence goes on along the minus strand of JBGSUA010000098.1, from coordinate 16,290 downwards.
ACCTTCATCATTTTTGCGGCAAGGCAGACAGGCCCGGCCGAATATCCACCTACCCCCAGAACAAAATGGGGTCTTCTCTCCTTTATCACCTCTGCCGCCTGAGAAAGGCTCCTGGGTATCCCGGCAATGACCTTCATCCTTTTTATGATAGAGCCGCCCTTGAGACCCTCGACATCAAGACTTCGGGATGGATAGCCATATCTGGTAAGTATTTCGGCCTCAAGGGGCTTTTTGCCTACGACAAATAATATCTCAGGTCTTTCAGCCCTCTTTTCCAGCTCACGAGCCACGGCAATACCTGGGAAAAGATGACCTCCTGTGCCTCCTCCTGCTATTATGGCTCTCAATTCAGCGACGGCCACGGCCGATCCTCCTATCCCTTTTTGCTCTGGGAAGAGATGCTGAGGAGCACCCCTATCCCAAAGAGAGTCATGACAAGGGATGATCCGCCGTAACTCAAAAGAGGCAGCGTCAGGCCTTTTGTCGGCACAAGTCCCATCACCACCGCCATATTGATCAAGACCTGGATGCCCATCATGGAGGATATCCCCAGGGCCAGATAGCAGCTATAAAGGTCCCTCGCCTTAAGCGATACGGCTATTCCGTAATAGACAACCGTTACGAAGAGCCCTATGATGAGTAATAGCCCGAATAGACCAAGTTCCTCGGCGGCTACCGAGAGGATGAAATCCGTGTGGGGTTCCGGCAGATAAAAAAGCTTTTGTTTCCCGTCTCCCAGACCCGCTCCTTTGACTCCCCCTGAACCGAAGGCCAGAAAAGAGTGGATTATCTGAAAGCCTATTCCCCGCGGGTCCTCCCATGGATTCAGAAAGGCAAATATCCTCTTCATCCTATAGCTGGCACTTAGCACCAGCCACAAAAATACCGGCGCTGAGGCCATGAAAAGCAGGATCAGATAACGAAGTCGCACACCCCCGACAAACAGCAGCATCATAACCCAGGTTCCAAGGATCACCGCCGTTCCGAGATCCGGCTGCACAACTACGAGCAACAGGAAAATGGACGCCACTGCCAGATGTGGCATAAGGCCTCTTGTAAAGGAGGCCATCTCGGATTTCTTCTCCGCCATACTCTGGGCGAGGTAAAGCACCAGGGCGAATTTCGCAATCTCCGAGGGCTGAAAGGAAAAGAATCCCAGACTGATCCATCTGGAGGCATGGCCTGCCTCATGGCCCAGACCCGGTATCAAAACCAGTATCAGAAATATGAGGCTCAGGATCAGGAGGGGATAAACCATCTTTTCATAAAACGAGATCTTTATGTTCTTTGCGGCTATCATGCACCCCAGACCGATGAGAGCAAACACAGCCTGTCTTTTTAAATAAAAATAGCTGTCTCCGACCCTGTAGAGGGCAAGATGGGCGCTGGCGCTATAGACCATTACAAGCCCGATCACCAGAAGGGCCACGGCAGGCAAAAGTATGTGGCAGTCATAATGCGGTATTTCCCTGAATCGCCTGTCAGACATCCATCAAACTCCTTACTGCCTCTGTGAAGATCCTTCCCCTTTGAGCGTAATCCGTGAACATGTCGAAACTCGAACAAGCGGGCGCCAGGAGAACCACATCTCCCCGCACCGCCGCCTCTTTGTACGCGATGAGAACCGCCTCTTCCATACTGCCGGCCATTCTATAAGGGATGGAACCCTCAAAGGCCTCCGCGAGAAGCTCGCTTGCTTCTCCCAGGAACACCGCCTCCTTGACCTTTCCGACACACGCATCAACGAGGGGTTTGTAATCAGCGCCCTTGTGTCTTCCTCCGGCTATAAGAACTATTTTGGAGAAAAAGCTCTCCACCGCCTTTATTGCCGCGTCGAGATTTGTGGCCTTGGAGTCATCGTAAAACCTGACTCCATTTATCTTCCCGGCGAATTCAATTCGGTGATGAAGTCCCTTGAATTCATTAATTCCCCTCCGGATGATACCGGGCTCAACACCAGCGCAAAGACTCGCCAGAACGACCGCAAGCAGGTTGGATCTGTTGTGGGTCCCTGGAAGGCGAAATCCGCCCAACGAGAACTCGTGTCTATTCTCCTTGCCCAGATCAGCAATGACATCTTCACCCTGGAGAAAGGCATCCCTCCGCATCTTCTCCTTCCCTGCGCCTTCCCTCTCATGCGCCATCCCGTATCTTAATTCTTTCACTCCACCCTGGGGCTTGAATCCCGCGAGCACCTCATCGTCGTCGTTAAGAATCGCATATTGAGCAGCCCGCTGATTCTTAAAGATCCTCAATTTCGAGTTGGCATAGGCATCGTAGCTTGGATAGCGGTCGAGATGGTCCGGAGAAACATTTAGACATAAAGATATGTAAGGAGAAAATTCCTCTATTGTATCAAGCTGAAAACTGCTCACCTCAACAACCGCAAAATCCGGCATCCGCGCCTGACAGGCTAGCGCAATAAGAGGAGTACCGATATTGCCTCCCACGAAGACATCGGCACCCGCCATCTTCAGAAGGAAACCCATGAATTCCGTTACCGTGGATTTGCCGTTGGTTCCCGTGACGGCAATTATGGGGACTCCGGGCCGGGAATCCTTCTCTCTGGAGACAGCTCGAAATGCCAATTCCATCTCGCCGATGACCGGAATCCCTTTTTCCTTTGCCTGAACAAAAAGCTGTTTTTCCTGGGGCACCCCGGGGCTTAGGACTATTAGATCCGATGCCAGAAATATGGCCCGGCTGTGGCCGCCCGTTTCCAGGTGACCGCCTAGCCTTTCTATCTCATCGCAGACATCAAGGCCTATCTGAGATCTCTCCCTTAGGTCGCTTACAGTGAAAACAGCCCCCTGCCCGGCCAGCCACCTTGCCGTCCACAATCCTGAAACCCCCAGGCCGGCTATCACCACTTTTTTCTTTCTAAGATCCATTTGATCGCTGTAGTCCCTCCTACGCCCCATCCTTCGGGGGGCTCCCATTCGTGAGCACCTTGTATCAAAGATTTTTCATGTGCCGTCTCTATTCCCTCTTTTTAAGTTCATCACAATTTACTTTATCTTAATTTAAGCGTGCTGAAAGCCATAAGAGCGAGAATAATCGCAATTATCCAAAATCTTACGATCACCTTCGGCTCAGGCCAGCCCTTCAATTCAAAATGATGATGTATCGGGGCCATGCGAAATATCCTGTGTCCCCCGGTGATCTTGAAGTAACCCACCTGGAAGATCACTGAAAGGGCCTCAAATACAAAAAGCCCCCCGACCAAAACCAGCATGATCTCCTGCTTGGTTATAATCGCCACTGTTCCAAGTATGGCTCCGAGGGAAAGAGAACCCACATCTCCCATGAAGACCTCAGCCGGATAGGCATTGTACCAGAGAAACCCGAGTCCGGCTCCGACCACTGCCCCGCAAAGGACAGCCAATTCCCCTGATCCGGCCACGTAGGGGATCTGCAGGTAGGAAGCTATCTTTATGTTTCCGGCAAGGTATGAGAAGATGAGATATGTTCCGAAGGCCACTATTACCGGGCTTATGGCAAGGCCGTCCAGGCCATCTGTCAGGTTAACGGCATTGGATGTGCCCACTATTACGAAGACAGCCAAAAAGATATAACCCAATCCCAGATCCGGAGCGACCCCCTTAAAAAAGGGAAGATTAAGGCGGGAATCAAATCCCGGATAAAGATAAAGGACAATCGCGGCGACGGCAGCCACCACAAGCTGCATCAGGAACTTGGATCTTGCGCTGAGCCCGCGGTTGTTTTTTCTCTTGATCTTGAGGTAATCGTCGGAAAAGCCTATAGCCGCAAAAAGCAATGCCACGCCGACAACAATCCAGGTATAGAGGCTTGCCGGATCTGCCCAAAGCATGACGGAGGTAACTATGGCCGGAATTATGAGGCACCCACCCATGGTGGGAGTACCCTCCTTGGCCTTATGGCGCGCCGGACCCTCCTCCCTTATATACTGGCCGGCCTTGAGTTCCTTAAGGATCTTGATCACAGCCCTGCCGAAAATAAAGCTGATGAAAAGGGCGGTAAGGGTAGAGAGCACGGACCTGAAGGTGATATACCGGAAGACATTCAGCCAGCTTAGATCGCCCTGAAACATATATATGAGCTTATAGAGCATCTCCGGTCGCTTTTCTCCCCTCTTGATCCGTTTTATGCATCAGCCTGGCGGCAACCCTGTCCAGACCCACTCTTCTGGAGGCCTTAAGCAATATGACATCCTTTCCTGATATATTTCGCACCAATCTCCGGGCCATATCTTCCGTCGAATCACAGAGATCAATCGCCTCGGGAGGCATTCCACCCTCCTTGGCTCCCCGCGCCATATCGTGGGCAAATTCCCCGACAACAAGAAAACGCCTGGCCCCAAGAGCCGCAACCAGCCTGCCTGCTTCACGATGGGCGCTCACCCCTGCCTCACCCAGTTCCTTCATGTCGCCGAGGCCGACGATAATATCCCTCACCTCTGCGGTGACAAATGATGGCAGCGTATTCAGCGCGGCCTTCAGGGAAAGAGGATTGGCGTTGTAAGTATCATCTATCATCAGGGCGCCGCTGGGCAAGGTTATGGCTCTGAACCTTCCCTTTAACGATGTAAACTGCATGAGGCCCTTGGCTATCTCCGCCTGAGAAGCGCCAAGAGCCTTTGCCGCGCCTGCCGCAGCCAGGGCGTTTTTTACGTTGTGCACCCCATGAACCGCGAGCGTCACATCCTCCATGACCTCATCCACGGCCAGGACAAAGCTTATGCCCTCACCGCCCTCGATTATCCTTTCCGCCCTTATCCTGTTTGAGACCTTGAGGCCGAATGCAATAATGTTTCTGCCGTAAGGCGAGGCCGTCTTCATAAGGAGTTCGTCATCTCCGTTCAGGACAACCGTCGCGGATCGGCGGATGCCAGCAACCAGCTCTGTCTTGGCCCGTGCGACTCCGTATATATCCCCCAGGCCCTCAAGATGAGCCATCCCCACATTGGTTATAACTCCCACATCCGGGTCCGCGATTTCTGTAAGACGGGCGATCTCACCCGGTCTGTTCATCCCCATCTCAAGAACGGCAAAGGCATGCTCAGGATTTATCCTTAAGATCGTCAGGGGAAGCCCTATGAGATTATTGAGGTTCCCTTCCGTCTTTACGGCTGGCCCCCTCAAGGAAAGGATCGCGTGCAGCATCTCCTTGGTGGTGGTCTTACCCGCACTCCCCGTGACAGCAGCAATCATTGCCTCATGCCGTCTTCTCCACCAGCTCGCAAAATCCCCCAGGGCCTTGAGGGTATCTTCGACCGCAATTATCAACCTCCCTGAGAGATGGCTGAGAATATCCCATTTATCTTTCCCTATGACAGCTCCCGCTGCCCCACTTGCGAATGCCGTTTCGACGAAATCATTGCCGTCATATCGCTCACCCCGGATGGCCCAGAAAAGATCCCCAGGCCCGGTAGTCCTTGAATCCGTGCTGATTCCTGTAAAGACCTTACTCTGATCTCCTGTGGCGATACTGCCTCCGGCGGCCTCTGCAACCTCTTTACCAGTGATATTCCCCCACATACCCGTCACTGGAGGCCTCCGACTGCCGCAAGCACGACCTCGCGGTCGTCAAAATGCCTTTTTACTCCCCCTATTATCTGGTAGTCTTCGTGGCCCTTTCCTGCGATAAGGACAACATCTCCTGACGCGGCTATGCCAAGCGCCTTCTTGATCGCGGAGGCCCTGTCAATTTCCATCATGTATCCACGGCCGGAGGAATAGCCCTGCGGGCCGCATGGTTCACACGAATCGTAACACCTCATGCCGGCCTCAATAACACCCTCCTCGATCCGCTTCGCTATGGATGAGGGATCTTCTGTCCTGGGGTTGTCTGAGGTTATCACAACAACATCGCTCATTCTTGCAGCGATGCCCCCCATCTGAGGTCTCTTACCCCTGTCACGGTCTCCGCCGCAACCAAAAACCGTTATGATCCTGCCGGCGGTGAGTGGTCTTAATGTATCCAGGACATTATAAAGCGCGTCAGGGCTGTGTGCGTAATCAACCAGCACGGGAGCAGACCCATTTACCTCCACCTTTTCAAGCCTCCCCGGGACTCCTTTCAGTCTCCGAACGCCGGTTGCGATACTAATCGGGTCAATTCCGATCGCAAGACACGCCGAGACGGCCGCAAGGATGTTGTACAGGTTAAACCTGCCGATAAGGGATGATTCAATTTCTATTTCCCCGGAAGGCGTGCTTATCACGGCCCTTATTCCTTCAATTCCAATGCTGTAGGACTTTGGCCTCACCATACATCCATCAGAAACCCCGAAGGTAATCATTCCGGATGCGGTGCCGGATCTATTCCGGTCTTCCAGTATGCGGACAAGCTCTTTTCCCCTCGGATCGTCTGTGTTTATGGCTGCATAAGGCGGGGCGCCGCCTGCATCTTCAAGGCGTTCAAAAAGTCTCGTCTTGGCCTTGAAGTAGGAATCCATTGAGTCATGATAATCCAGATGATCCCTTGAAAGGTTCGTAAAGACCGCAACCCTGAAGGGACACCCCTCGACCCTTCTCTGGTCAAGCGCATGTGATGATACCTCCATGATTGCGTGCGTGACTCCCGCATCGGACATATCACGCAGGAGTGAGGCTAGCACAATGGGATCAGGGGTAGTGTTGCTCCCTCTGACCGTCTTTCCAGGGTACCTGTAATTGACTGTTCCTATAACGCCCGGAATCAATCCCGCTGATGAAATAACCGACTCAATGAGGTAGCTTGTAGTGGTCTTCCCATTCGTCCCTGTAATGCCCATAAAGGTGATTTTTGTGGAGGCTATGCAGTAGAAGTTTGAGGCTACTTGAATGAGGGCCTTCCTTGAGTCAGCCACCCTCACGGCAGAGACATCCGAAGGGATGAATGAAAGATCTTCGGCCAGGATGCAGGAGGCGCCGGCAGCCAGTGCGGGCGTTATGTAGGCATGACCGTCCTCGACAGTCCCCTTTACCGCCAGGAACATATATCCAGGACGAACAGATCTTGAATCGTCCGATATTCCGGTGATATCGGCATCCGGAGGAGCAGAGCAATAATCAAATGAGACACCTCTTAAAAGCTCCCTTAGGATCATCCATGCCTCCCCATCAACATGCAGCAAAAACGGGCATCTTGGTTTTCAATAAACCTCTCATTTTTTCCATACATCGAGCCGACAGGCATAAAGACCGCCTATCTCTTTCGTGGCCTATGACTGCCGGGCACCTCTTGAGCGGTAGGGTTGAAGCTTAAGGTCACCACCTCAGCATCCCTTAAATCAGTCCCAGGTTCAGGCTCTTGAGCGGACGCAAAGCCGCTCCCTTTCAGCACCGTCTTTAATCCCAGGGCATAAGCCCTATCAAGTGATTCACGCATGGAAAGACCGGTAAAATCAGGTATCGTCCCTGACCTTATTTCATCCGCTACCTCCAGAACCAGCAACTTTTTCGGATCAGGGGCCTCCTCTATGGCATGGGGGCGGGGCACGGAGGGGCCAGCCACGGCAGGGATCGGATCCATACCAAGGCTATTTGCCGACCATTTCCCTATCTCCTTGAAAACAGGACCGGCTACTACGCCTCCGTATGAAACGCCTCTCGGCTCATCAACCACAACGATAATCACGAGCCTGGACTTTTCATTAAAGACATACCCTCCGAATACGGCAACAAACTTCCTGTCAGAATACCGTCTTGTCAGAGGATCAACCTTCTGGGCAGTTCCTGTCTTTCCCGCTACCCTGTAACCCTCTATGGCAGCCATCGGAGCAGTGCCTTCCTTGCTTACAACGCCTTCCAGTATCCTGGTTACCACATCGGATGTCCTTGAGGTGATTACCCTTCTCACTACATGAGGTTGGTTTTCCTCTATCGCCTCTCCGTGTTCGTTCGTGATCTTTTTTACAATTACCGGCTTCATGAGCTTTCCGCCATTGGCCAGAGCTGAAAAAGCCATGGCAAGCTGCAGCGAGGTAACTGTAATCCCCTGCCCAAAAAATACTGTGGCCTGGTCAATGAGCTTTGCCCTGGAGGCGTCTCTGACAAATCCCTCCCTTTCGCCGATGAAATCGGAGGAAGTTTTCTCGCCAAATCCAAACCTCTTCAGGTAGCGAACCAATTTTTCATATCCGAGTCTCATTCCCATCTTTATGGCGCCAATATTACTTGACTTGGCAACCACCTCAGCGGCTGTAAGGACCCCATGTTTATGCACGTCGCGAATATTGCTTCCACCAATAGAATAACTTCCGTTTTCGCAGTCAAACAACGTGTCCGGAGTGACTGCTCCCTCCTCGAGAGCCGCCGCCAGAAGAAATGCCTTAAAGACGGAGCCGGGCTCAAAGGAGTCCGTAACCGAGCGATTCCTGCGATCCTCTGGGCTGTAAGCGTCAAAAGAGTTCGGATTGAACTCGGGCATAACCGCCATGGCAAGTATCTCGCCTGTATCAGGATTTACCACAAGGCAGTGACCGGCTGCCGCATTTCTCTTTATCACAGCCTCCTTGAGCGCCTGCTGGGCCTTGTATTGCAGGTCACTGTCTATGGTGAGCACTACTTCGTGTGTCCCCTGCTCCAGTCTGTCCGGTCCCATAACTGATATGGTTCGAGCGTGTGCGTCACGTATCTGAAGAAGAGTCCCCTGATCGCCCCGGATCATTTCATCGTAGCGCTTCTCAATACCCTCAAGGGCCTGGTTTTCTCTACCTACGAAACCGATGACGTGGGCAGCAAGCTCTTTTCCGGGATAGTATCGTCCCGGCTCAGGGACCACCACAACTCCCTCAAGACCGCAGGATCTCACTGCATCCGCCACCCCCGCCGGCACCCTCCTCTTTATCCATGCGAATTTTGCCTTTGGGTTAAGAAGGGTCATGATCTCAGCAGGCCTTTCGTCAAGGATGGAGGCCAGTTTATCTGCGACCGGTTTTCTTTCGTATATTTTGTTGGGATGGGCGTAGATTGACCACACCTGAACTGAAAGGGCGAGTTCCCTGCCCTTTCGATCATATATTGCACCCCTCATGGGAGGCAGCTTTATCCTACCGGTATAATCTTCCTTGGCGAGGGCGCCCAGGCGCCCCCCCTCGATCACCATAAGCTGAAAAGCACGGAAGATCACGACCGCCATGCCGACCGCAAAAAGCGCCGACACGACATGTATTCTGAATCTTACCCATCCTTTGTCCCAGACCTTCATGGAAGGACTACAATTTGGGATGGGGAAGGCTGGACAAGACCAAGCCTGGTCATAGCCATGCTCTCCAGGTGCTGGGTTGACTTTAGTGTGGCGAGTTCGATCCTGAGTTTCTTGTTGTTTTCCTTTAGAACCAGTTCCTTTGCTTTTAGTGCGCTGAGGGAATAGCTCACCTGTGTCCGTTCGAAGTTGGACCAAACATAGCCTATCCCGCTTAAGGTGAAAAAGATGAGCAGAGTAAACACAAGTAAAACCTGCCTTTTGCTAAGCAGCATGCCCCGGCCTTTGGCCCTGGTATTCTTGACCAGCACTCCTTTAACCCTGCTGGCAACACTTGCCGATGCCCCTCTTCGACCCTTTTTGATCATGGCTATACCCTCTCCGCAACTCTAAGCATCGCGCTTCTGGATCTTATATTTTCATCTATCTCATTTTGAACAGGCCTTATTCCCCGCCTGTTGACGCGCAAAAAAACCGGAGTCCGGCCGCACACACAGGCAGGAAGGTCCGGCGGGCAAGTACACGGCCTCTCCCAGAGAGCCATAGTCTTTTTTACCATCCTGTCCTCAAGCGAGTGATATGAAATGACCGCCAGTCTCCCGCCCGGTTTTATGAAGGAGGGCGCCTTTGCCAGAAATTGTTCAAGAAACGCAAGTTCCCTGTTTACTGCTATTCTGAGGGCCTGAAAAACTCTCGTGGCAGGATGGATTGCTTTTCCTCGCGGGCGCGGAGGCATAACAGACTTTACAATATCAGCAAGCTGGATGGAGGTGATTATGAGCGTCTTCTGCCTTGCGGCCACTATGGTCTTAGCAATCAGGCCGGCTCTCTTTTCCTCCCCATACTCCCTGAATATCCGCGCCAGTTCGCCTTTAGAAAGGCTGTTTACCAGATCGGCGGCTGTTTCCCCTTCTCCGGGATCCATCCTCATATCAAGCGATTCCTCCTTCAAAAAGCTGAACCCCCTTCCCGAAAAGTCCAACTGCAGAGAGGACATGCCCAGATCAAGGAGCATGCCCGCGACCTCCTTGATCTTCAGTTCTTCCAGAACAAGATCCGTTCTTGCGTAGTTTGCCTTTATTACCTCAGCCCTGTAAGGGGAAAGCCGCTCCCTTACGATGGCCACTGCATCCGGATCTCTGTCAAGGCACAGAAGCCTGCCTTTTTCCTCGAGTGAAGCAGCGATAGCCTCGCTGTGCCCACCGGTTCCGGCAGTGCCGTCAACATAGATGCCTTCTTTGTCTGTAATCAGAAGAGAAAGGACTTCTTTTGCAAGGACCGGAGTGTGAGGAAATCTCATGCTGATTGCCCCTATAGACCCATAGCGGCCAATTCCTTGCTGGCCCTGTCAAACTCCTCCTTTGCCCGACTGAATGCCGCCTCCCACCTATCCTTGTCCCAGATGGTGAACTTCTTCAGTTCTCCCACCAGGACTACATCCCTCTGAAGTCTTGCGTGATCTCGGAGTTCGTAAGGTATGGTGACCCGGCCGTTCTTTACGGGACACTCCTGCGCCCCGGATATGAAGAAATCGAAGTAGGCAATTGCGGCCGTGTTATGTTCGGATAGCTGAAGAGCCTTCTGCTCAACAACGAGCCAGTCTCCAAACGTATAGGCCCAGAGGCATTCTTTATGGCTTGTTATGACAAGGCGGTCGTCGCCGGCCTTCTCCAGCACTTCCTTGAACCTGGCAGGTATGGCTAGACGTCCCTTTGCATCCAGCGTATGTCGGGATCGGCCTCTGAACATGGCAAAATACTCGTAGGTGTGAGACATTTCAATACACTTGCATAACACTTTATGCGCACTTTATGCCCACTATGTGTCAATAAATTAACCCTGTCAAGAGGAAATTTGAACCTGCATATTCTTTTTACTGATACGCAATATTTTTCTTGACAAGAAATATCGAGGCCTATGATATTGATATAGTGAAACTGATCCGATCAGTCGGTTTTTAATCGCGAACAAGTAATTCAACAAGTTAACTAAAATTTGAGAGGGAAAGGAGCTTTGAAAATGAAAAGGATTTATTCGGCTATAGTTTTAATGTTGTTTTTTGGTTTCTTCCTCTTTTTTCAGATTGGGATTGTCGAGGCCAAAAAGGTCATCAAGCTCGCCCATGTATGCACTGAAGAGGACATTTTTCATATCCAGTCCCTGAAGTTTAAGGAGCTCGTTGAATCTGCCACCAAAGGTGAAGTAGAGATACAGATCTTTCCGAAAGGACAGCTCGGGGGCAAAGAAACAGACCTCATCAGCATGGTGCACTCGGGGACAATAGGCCTTGCTACGATAACATGCGGCCCTATAACAACCTTTGATCCGCTCTTCGGAATACTTGATATGCCGTTCCTTTTTAATTCCAAGGATCAGGCATATAAGGTCCTTGACGGCCCTATAGGGGCAAATTTTTTGACATCCCTCGAGAAAATAGGCATCAAGGGATTGGCATTTGGGGAAAGAGGTTTTAGAAACGTATCCAATAACCTCCGTCCGATAAATACCCCTAAGGACATGGCTGGGATCAAGATAAGGGTTATGGAAAGCCCTGTTTATATTGAGACATTCAAAGCGCTTGGAGCTAATCCCATCCCTATGGGCTGGGGGGAGGTATATACCGCTCTGCAGCAGGGCACTATTGATGCTCAGGAAAATCCACCCTGGGTTTTATGGGCGTTCAAGATCTATGAGGTACAGAAGTATTACTCCCTTACAGGCCACTCCTATGCCGGCAATGTCATGATGATGAATAAGAAGCTTTTTGATGGGTTCGACGAAGCAACCCGGAAGATAATGCTCAAGGCGGCAAAAGAGGCAGCAGTCTATGAGAGAAAGGTGAATAGCGACGGTGTGGCAGATACGCTCAAGAAGCTTACTGAAAAGGGCATGAAGATAAACGAAGTTGACAGTGTTCCTTTCCAGAAGGCCTGTCAGGCTGTTTATGAGAATGCATACAAAAAGAACCCGGAATGGAAAAAGGCCATCAGTGAGATCCAGGCCGTTCGCTAGATCTTAACACCCGGATCGGCGACCCAAGAGGCGATCCGGCCGGGTTATTTATGGGGGAGAAGTTAATTGATCATCATCCTGGCAAGGATTGCAAAGGCCCTTGATACCATGACGGGCGTAGTTGTTTTTGCCGTTCTTGCAACCATGCTGATAACGACCTCAGCCGGCGTCTTTTGGCGATATGCCCTGAATAGCGCCCTTAGCTGGTCCGAGGAGCTGGGCAGATACCTCCTTGTATGGCTCTCTTTTCTGGGAGCGGCCATGGCTACTTACAGGGGAGCACACATCGGCATAAGCGCCTTTGTCAATCTGCTTCCGCAGAAAAGCCGGGTCTGGGTCGCGAGGACGGTTGAAGCAATCATTATAGTCTTTGTAGGGGCAATCCTCTTAAACGGCATTACCATACTGCCGCAGATGTCAATAAGGATCGCACCGACCCTTCTGATAAGGATGGACATTCCCTATCTCATCATACCCGTTTCTGCCGGCATCATCCTCTTTCACCTGATTGTCAGGCTGATTGCGGGCTTCAAAGAAACTTCAGGGTGACAATGAGTTATATAGTTTTCGCTCTTCTCTTTTTTTTCTTTGTTGTCCGAATGCCTATCGCCTTTGCGATGGGGCTTTCAGCATCTGTAGTCATGTTTTTTATCTATCACGTCCCGATGACGGTTGTTGTTCAACAGATGTTCACGTCCAACGACTCCTTCCCTCTCCTGGCGGTTCCTTTTTTCATGCTGGCCGGCGCGCTCATGGAATCGGGTGGTATAAGCAGAAGGTTAGTCAATTTCGCAAGTGCCCTGGTGGGGTTTATCCACGGGGGATTGGCCCAGGTAACCATAATAGCATCAATGTTTTTTGCAGGCATCTCCGGCGCCGCTGCTGCTGATACGGCCGCCGTGGGGACCCTGATGATCCCAGAGATGGAGAAAAGAAAATACGACAAGGGATTTGCGGCTGCCATTCAGGCAGCCGCAGGCTCCATCGGCGTCATTATTCCCCCTTCAATACCGATGGTGATCTACGGCGTCCTTGCCTCGACCTCAATAGGTGCACTTTTCCTTGGAGGTATCGGCGTCGGGCTTCTGGTTGGAATCTCTCTGATGCTTCTGTCATATTTCATATCCAGGAGAAGAGGTTACAGCCCTGATAAGTCGTTTTCCATGTCGGAAGTGTGGACAACTTTCAAAGAGGCCCTCTGGGCCCTCGGCACCCCGGTTATAATCGTAGGCGGAATAATGTCGGGCATTTTTACGGCGACTGAAAGCGCAGTTATTGCTACTGATTACTCCCTTATAGTGGGCCTTTTCATATACAAGGAACTTAAACTCAAGAATCTTCCAGGCATAGTCGTAAAGGCAGCAACAACAAGCGCCATAGTAATGTTCATAATAGCAAACGCTTCCGTATTCGGATGGATACTGGCATTTGAGCAGATTCCACAGGCTATTACAACGTCATTCATATCCATTACGAAAGACCCTGTACTGTTGCTGCTGATAATCAACGCGCTCTTGCTGCTTATAGGCACCTTCATAGAGACCGCAAGTGCACTCATCATCTTTGTACCGCTTCTTGTCCCTCTGATCCCGCATCTGGGTATAGATCCGGTTCAGTTCGGGGTGGTCATAGTGTTGAATCTGGCAATAGGGATGCTCACTCCCCCCATGGGGATATGCCTTATCGTCTCCTGTTCGATAGCGGGCATAAGCCTTGAAAAGGTCAGCAGGGCTGTAATGCCTTTCGTCCTCATTATGATAGTTGATCTTCTGATTGTATCATTCGTCCCGTTTATTACGACCTATATACCAGGGCTCTTTTTCAAATAGCCAATGGTGAGAGTTTTCTAATTCCAGCTCCGGTGACAGGACTGTGTTTGAAAAAAAGATAGCAGATAAGATACGAGAAATAAGAAAGGAAAGGGGTCTCACTCTCGCTCAGCTTGCGGCAGAGATCAATCTCTCGGCTCCGCTTCTCTCAAGGATAGAAAACAACCGTATCTCTCCCCCGATAGCAACCCTTGCAAAGATCGCCAGAGGCCTTGATGTTCCCATCGGCGTCTTTTTCCAGGAAGAGGATTCCGCTCAGTCCTACGCCGTAACCACCAAAGAAGAGCGAAGGCCGGTTGTGAGGCGAGGGACAACCATCGGATTCACATACCACTCTCTTACAGGACTCAAGAGGCCTCACTGCATTGAGCCTTTTATAATCAAGTATCCATTGACCAAGAGGGAACCGGACATCCTCTTTGATCACCAGGGGGAGGAATTTCTCTTTGTCCTTGAGGGACAGATTGATCTTGTTTACGGCAAAGAGAAAATAAGGTTGGAGGCCGGAGACGCAATCCATTTCGACCCCTCTGTCCCCCACCGTGGACAGAACGCCGGCACTTCGGAAAGTACATGTCTGGTAATAGTCGTAAACAGTCCTCCCTTAAAGGGCTATTCATGAGTAAATACTCGTGTAGATAGGGCGCAGGCTAACAGACTGACAGGCAGCAGACCAACCGCATTGATAGCTACTCAGGGGGATCTTAAGAACTTTATATGAAAATGTCTCCAGCTTAGCGATCATTTTCATTTTTCGTTGTGTCCCATGGGGGTTAGACAACGAGGCAGTAAGAAGTGGCAATTGGGGCGTCCAGACACGAATATTTTACAGATATTTTAAGGAGGCTGATAAATAATGCGTTCAGATATACTGAGAAAAAGGATCGAAACCTTGCCCCACAGGGCGCTTATGATGTGTTCAGGCCTGACTATGGCGGACATTCAATCAGACAAGCCGTTCATAGGCATCGCAAACAGCTACAACAACATCATTCCGGGGCACATCCACCTCAATGAACTGGTCGCGGATGTTAAGCGGGGCATAATCGAAGGCGGAGGTATCCCATTCGAATGGGGCGTGCCTGGAATATGTGACGGCATAGCCATGTTTGTGGAAATGAGGCTTAGTCTGCCAAGCAGAGAACATATCGCGGACAATGTGGAACTGATGGTCCTGTCTCATTCAATGGACGGATGGGTGGGCGTGACCAACTGCGACAAGATAACACCTGGCATGCTCATGGCCGCAGCCCGCCTGAACATCCCGGCAGTGATCCTCACGGGCGGACCGATGAAAGCAAACTTGAGGGAAGGGAAGAAGAGGCATCCCATAGAGGGGTTCCGGATAGTTGGAGAGGTGAAGGCGGGCAAAATGGGCGAGGCCGAGGCCGAGGCTATGCTTCCGGAGATGGCCTGCGGCGCAGGCTCCTGCGTCGGCCTTTATACGGCCAATACCATGGCCGTGGTGACTGAGACCCTGGGGATGTCTCTGACAGGCAGTGCGACCACCCCGGCTGTGGATGAAAGGAAGCGGGCGCAGGCCTATGAGACCGGAAAACTCATAGTGAGCCTTGTAAGAAAAGACGTAAAGCCAAGGGACATAATGACCGCTCACGCCTTTGAAAACGCTATTACCGTTGATATGGCCATGGGGGGGTCCACAAACGCCGTCCTGCACATCCCGGCCATTGCCAGGGAGGCCGGCATAGACCTTCAGGTTGATCTCTTTGATGAAATCTCACGCCGCACAAGCAACATCTGCTCCATCATCCCGGCAGGGGCCTATGAGATGGCAGACCTGGACAGGGCAGGCGGCATCCCCGGGGTTCTGAGCCGTCTCAAGGATGTGATAAAGGATTCGCCGACAGTGACCGGAAGATCCATAACTGAGATAGCTTCAAGCGGCCGCGTACTCGACGATGAAGTAATACGCCCCCTGGAAAGAGCATATCGAGCTGCCGGCGGGATAGCGGTTCTCAAAGGTAATTTCGCCGTGAGCTCAGTTATCAAACAGACAGCAGTAAGAGAGGATATGCTTTTTCATAGCGGTCCTGCCAGGGTCTTTATTTCTGAAGATGAGCTCTTGAGCGCCATAGAGGCAGGAAAGATCAACGAAGGAGACGTTATCGTGCTTCCTTTTCAAGGGCCGGCAGGGGCGCCGGGGATGCCTGAGATGCTCACTCCGACGGACGCCATAAAGGGCGCCGGCTACCAAAAAGTCGTCCTTATCACCGACGGTCGGTTTTCAGGCGCCACAACAGGCCCCTGCATAGGCCAT
>JBGSUA010000097.1:0-17185 GCA_041753575.1 Desulfatiglandaceae bacterium | reverse complement strand
AAGAGTCTCACGAAGTCTCTGGTATCCACCAACACCTCGTATTGACAGACAGCCGTCTGAAAAGCATCCAGAAGAAGTCTCATATCCTCTCGGAACAGATTGTTTTCGTAGGAAAAAAAGTCCAGATCTGCAGAATGCCGTTTTTCAAAGAAGAACCGGTTCAGGCAGGTTCCACCAGTCAGATAAAAGTGGGTATCGACCCTCGAAGCGATTTCCAGGACCTGGTCCTGTATGCGATACAACATAACGTAATCTAAACTTTCCATGCATACTCACTTGCCAGGTTGTAATTGCCGCTCAGGTTGGCTGCTACGAGACGCAGCCGTTTACGCTGACTGCCGGTTTGCAGGTAGCGATCCAGAAGAGCTTGCCACTTCTCTGGTTGAAAGAGAGCCCGTAAGTGTTTAGAAGGATGAGCGCTGTTCTCAATGATTTTGGAAAATACGAAACGATCGAAACCGGGTTCGTTGGCTTCCAGGCGTTCTAGAAGTTCTTCCGCGGACATCTGATAGTCCCCCCAGAAGCATTCCCGCAGCACCGCCTCTGCGCTCGTCATCTTATGTCTCATTATATGCGCCCGTCTCCTGCAATTGACATGCATACACATAACACAACCGCCATTCAATTGCCAAGAATATCCGATCGGGGACCCAGGCTGTTTTCGTACGGGATCGGTGGATTGGATGGGACTTTCGCCATCAGTACGATCGCCGCAGACTGCTGACCAATATACCGGCCTGTTCTCGAACCCACTTACCGCACAGGCAGAGAAGCACATCGGCCTTTTCCACGATATCGAAGGCCCTTGGCAAGGGGCGGCGTCTGTCGCTTTTTCAGGGCCAGACGCACCCTCGGCCGTATGGCCCATTTCGTCGCCTGCCTTTTATATGAAAATAGATAGTCATAGCGGCGTAGCCTGGCCCGGACCCTGATCCGGGAACCGCTATCCAGTCCTTGTTCCGGCCTTCTCCGGAATGACGACCTGGATTCCAGATCGAGTCCGGAATGACGTGTGGCATTTTCATGCTTCGTAGTGCCCCAACAGGGCATGGGGGATAGAGGCCATTTTCCAGCGGCGTCAGGGCAGAAGGCGAATCTTCCGTTTTTGTCGGTTCGGCCGTTTTAGGAAAGGCAACTCCCGGCTCATCTGTGCATATTCTCTCCTAAATCCAAAGAGGGAGCGGGAAATATCTTTTCACTTCTCTTCCTTGCGCGCCCCTGTTTTTTTTGTTGACTACACTTAACGGCGCGTAGTAGAAAATTTAATATATCCAGATAACGGGCGGCTGTAGCCGTCCTCCGGGGACTAGATGTCCTGTTAGTATATTGATAACCAATCCTCAAGCCACGAAGGCCGTGTATTCCAGAAGGAATAAGATGGCGCCGTGGCTTTTTTTGTTAAATGAAGGCGAAGATGATGAAAAAAAGACTGTTAGGTCTGCTTCCTTCTTCTTCCTGGTCCTGCTGAATATATAAATAACGTCACCTTTACCCTCGAGGTATGCTGATGAAGAACAGGCTCAACGGCAACGGCCTGCGCCGTGAGATAGGCCTTTTTTCGGCCGCCGTTCTGGTGATCGCCAACATGGTGGGAACGGGCATCTTTACCACCTCGGGCTTCATTCTGGCCGAACTGGGATCACCCAAGGCGCTGCTCTGGTGCTGGGTGTGCGGCGGTGTCTTCGCTCTGTGCGGCGCGCTCTGCTACGGCGAGCTGGGCGCGCGGTTCCCCAGGGCCGGAGGCGAGTATGTCTTTCTAAAAGAAAGTTTCGGAAAGGCCGCCGGCTTTTTGTCGGGCTGGATCTCCCTGATAGTCGGCTTTTCAGCGCCAATTGCCGCCGCGGCCATCGCGTTTGCTACCTATCTCTTCACGGGCTTCGGCATACCGCTGGTCGAGCCGCTGGTATGGAGTGCGGGCGGCGTCCGTCTGGCAGCCCTATCCCCAATCTCCCTGACGGCAATAGGCGCAATCGCGATCTTCTCCCTGGTTCACTACCACAGTCTCCAGGCAGGCAGCAGAATTCAGAACGGCCTGACCCTCTTCAAAATAGGCTTGCTGACGCTGTTTATCGCAGCGGGGTTTCTTTTCGGGAAAGGTTCGACAGCCCACTTCTTAAGCCCGTCTGCTGCGCCGTTCACGGCCGAAAAATTCGCAACGGCGCTCATCTTCGTCTCCTTCGCTTACAGCGGCTGGAATGCAGCCGCATACATGGGAGGAGAAATCGTCAACCCGCACCGCAACATTCCCCTGGCGCTGCTGGTGGGCACCGGCGTAGTTCTCGTATTGTACCTGTTGCTCAATGTCGTGTTTGTATATGCCCTGCAGGCCCCGCAGATGCAGGGGGTGCTTCAAGTGGGCGCGGCCTCAGCCGTGGCCTTGTTCGGCAGCGGTTTCAGCAGCCTGTTCAGTTGCGCGGTGGCTCTGGGGATTCTCTCGGTACTCAGCGCCATGATCATGACCGGCCCGCGGATTTACTACGCCATGTCGAGGGACGGCGTCTTCTTCAACCTTTTCGGTCGCCTGAGCATGGATCGCAAGACACCGGCTCATTCAATCTTTCTGCAGGCTGCTCTGGCGGTGATCATGGTGCTCTCGGCCTCTTTCGAGACGCTGCTGATCTATATCGGATTTACCCTCTCGCTGTGCGCGATGTTCACCGTTATCGGGCTGCTTCGCATCCGTTTCAGATCGGCCCCAGCGGATAAGATCTATAGGACATTCGGCTATCCCTTAACCCCGCTGGTATTCATCCTGGGAAATGCCTGGATCATCTTCTTTTCGATGAGGAGCCGCCCGTTGGGCGCTCTTTTTGGTCTGGGCACCATCGCCGCAGGATTGTTGTTTTACTTCTTCTTCGCCCGAACCGCCGGAAGGATAACAGCGGATAAGAAGGCGGTCGAAGACACTTTGGTCCTTTGATGAGATAGAACAAGCTGATAAGCACGGAGCGTGGATGCTGTTCCGCAGGCAGCCCCTTCCCTTCTATCTTGCCGCCTCTCCTATTATGACAAGCCCAAGCCACTTCTCGTCAATCTTCTCAACCTCGTCCGCGATGCCACTTAGCTTTGATCTCACGACCTTCTCCTTGTCCGGATATCCCGCGAAATAGACAACGGCCACAGGCAGGTCCGAAGGAAAGTATTTTGAGAATCTGCTGACAAGCTCCCTCATGGATCGAAGCGACATATAAAGCACAATGGTGCTTTTGTGTTTGGATATGTCTTTGAGAAGGTCCTCTTTGGGTTCAGGCCCTTCCCCGAACAGGGACTCATAGGAGGCAAGCATGACAAAGGTGGCATCATTGGTCGTAAGGGGCTTTTTGAGGGCTGCTGCTGCCGCGTTGACGGCGCCCATCCCTGGGACGACCTCAAAGAGAGAGTCATCAAATCCCTTAAGAAGAGTCTGGAGGGACGGCCCGTAAACGCACGGGTCTCCTCCGTCCATCAGGGCAACAGTCTTTCCCTCATCGAGTTTTTGAAGGATGAAGGCCTGGATCTCCTTCCTCCGCCTCTCCACTCCCTCGGCCCAGGCCTTGGGGTCCGTCTTTCTCAGACTTGCGGCCTTTTTGTCATGGATCTT
Organism: Desulfatiglandaceae bacterium; assembly: GCA_041753575.1. Classification (GTDB taxonomy): domain Bacteria; phylum Desulfobacterota; class DSM-4660; order Desulfatiglandales; family Desulfatiglandaceae; genus CG2-30-51-40. Next base: position 13,605 of record JBGSUA010000097.1, on the reverse strand, counting down.
CTCCCACGGGTCAAAGGCGACCTTGGAAGGATCAATCCTGCGGCCGAAGGCGGCGAATCTCTGGGGCATCCTGGGGGAGCAGAGAAGCACATCCGCCTTTTCCACGATATCAAGAGCCCTAGGCGCGGTAAGATCAGGTCCTGCAGGCCCCATACCCACGACGTAAAGCTTTCCCTTTGTCTCTGCCCCCGAAGGAAATGCGAGAGAAACGATGCACATCAATACGCATGCAACTACAGCTATCAGCCTATGCATTTTACTGCTCCTCATTGTTCAGCAGGCATTGCAGAGGAGGCCTTCTTTCGCCTTCCCATCAAGCAGCCCGCAAGGGAGAGATTAAGTATCAGGCTCAAACCGGCTATGATCTTGAGGGCCTTGGAAGATGACTCTGATGAAGCTGAGGGGGCGGAGTCTGTTGCTTTTTCAGCGCCGGACGCGCCCTCGGCCTTTACTTCCAAAAGGGCCTCGGCCGCATGGCCCATTCCGTCGTCTGCCTTTAGGAGCCATTTTCCAGCGGCGTCAGGGCAGAAGGCGAATCTTCCGTTTTTGTCGGTTCGGCCGTTTTGATGTTCCACCTTCTGGTCGCCGGGGCTGAATACGAGGACCTCAGCGTAGCTCATAGGTGTTTCATCCGAGTAAAAAAACGATATTGCTACAGGATGCTCGGCATCAAGAACCCTGTGGCCCGTTCCATGTGCGTCTGCATCGCCCGAAAGCCCTAATTCAGTGACCGGGAAAAAAAGCAGAACCCAACAAAATCTAAATAGATATTGCATCACTTCACCTTGAAGACAAAAAAAGTCATGAACTGTCTGAAGTTATACTCCGAATCATTCGGGGTCATTATCCTGTGCTGGGCCATTATCACATTCCAACCTTCCGGGGAAAGGGGTATTGCCGCATTGCCCTCCTTGTCAGTAACCGCCTTTGCGTTTTGACCCGAGCTTACCGCCGAATCCTTTATCGGTACTCCCTCAAAGAGCACCTTTATTTTCATCTCCTCACCGGGCTTGAGACTGAACGGGCTCCTTTCGGGAACTATCTCGAACTTGAGACCCACAGGTTTGCACACGGAGGCGCCATCTTCAAAAACAGACTTGGATGTCTGGGTGGAGGTAAAGGATTGAAGGACCTTAAAACCCTGTGCTTCGGCCTCTTTCCTTGTCATGAGCTTCTTGCCTTTTGTTGTATTGACGCGGCTCCCCCACTCCGTCATGACAGCGGCAAGGGAAACGGACTTCTCAGCGCTGAAAGAAACCCTCTCCTTCTGATCGCTCCGCCGGGTAGGCACCTCCATCCCCTCCCGGTCAAAGGCCTTTATCAGGACAACAGCAGCCGGATTATAGGGCTCAAATTTGTCAGGCCGGCCGCCTCTTGCCACATAATAGACATCGCCTTCCTGTGTGACCCAGAGATAATGGGCCGAGGCACTCCCCACGAAAAAGACCGCCGATAGGACGGCGATAGCTGCGATAACACTAAAAAACTTTGCTGATTTAATCATAAACTACACTCCTTCAACGATTTCATGGGCAAGGCATCCCCCCCTGATTGTGGAGAAGGGACCAGGTGGGACAATTGCCTTCTTGCAGACCTCCCCTGCTAGAACTCCAACTTCAATCCGCCCATGAAGATTGTTCCGGGAGACAGGTTCTCATTGTCCACGCTGTCAAAGATATTCTCGATGCTCGCGTAGGCGCTCAGACCGTCGTAGATCTTCCTTGAGGCCGAGAGATCGGCTGTCCAATAAGTATCCTTTGCCTGGGTTACATCGTCAACATTGTAATATCTTTCCGCGTAGTAGTTAAAAAGCAGCGTGAGGTTGACTATATCAGGATTTTGATAAGTGGCTCCCACATGTATCTTGTGTTTTGGATCATCCGTCAACTTCTGATCCTCCATATTCTTGTTATAATCTTCCTTCGTTATCTTTGAGACATTGTAGGTGTAATTCGCAAACAGGGTAAGATCCTTTCTCGCGTACCAGTGAAGCTCCGCCTCAATACCGTAAATCTCCACCTCGTTTACGTTGTCCAGGATATACTCCTTGTAGGTTTTGTTGTTCTTGACATAGGTCTTGGTCACCCGGTCGGCGATATAGTCTTTGGCAAGGGACTGATAGAAGGTGAACTTTCCAAGGAGACTGCTCAGGATAAAACGCTCCACGCCCACATCATAGGACCAGATCTCTTCCGGCTCAAGTTTGGGGTTGGCCGCCCTGTAATAGGTGCCTCCGCCTCTTATGTGAACCTTATAGAGTTCAAACAGGCTCGGAGCCCTGAATCCCTTGCCGGCGGACGCCCTCAAGGTGGTCCTTGTATCCGGGTGATAGGCTATGCCTACCTTGGGAGAGAAGCTCTCGTCGTGCTGGGTATCATATTGGTTCTTGTAGGCGGGGACGCCTCCCTCCGGCTTGGTGTCCCAGATTGCGCCGTCGGATGTCGAAATAAAGTCATAACGTGCTCCGGCAGTCAGGATAAGGCTGTCGTCAAATAACCTGAAATCCGCGTTCAGGAATGGAGAGATGAACTGCTGAACCCCCTCCGCCCCTGCGTCCCTGGTGGTTCCCGGGAAATCTTCGTCATAGTCCCAGTTTGCCTCCTTGAAGGCGGCTCCCAGTATTAGGTTCGCCCCCGTCCACAGGGAATAATTGCTCTGGAGATCAGCCCCCCATGTATAGGCCTGGGGCATTTCATCACGGTAGGGTGATGTGTAGTTGTTGTTTGCGTTATCCTGATAGGCGGTCTTGTCGGCCCGATTCAGATAGACAAGCCCCTTGAGTCCCAGGTTTTCCCCCTTGCGTGAATAATTGAGCCAGTATTGATCAAGCTTCAGGTCCGTATGGAAGAATTCCCTCCCCTGCCCGCCGTCCAGATCATAGTAAAGGGCTGCAAGGGTGACGTCCGAGCCGTCGCTTATATCATAGGATGCCTTTCCCAGGGCCTTCCCCGCCCTTCGGTATTTCTTTGTGTTGTAGCTCGTCACATCCTCTGTCATGAAGAATCCGTCGCTATCCTCATAGGCCGCGGCACCCATGACTCCAAAATCTTTGATCTTTTGGCTGTGGAAAAGCGATCCTCCGTAGGTATTTGCAGTGCCGGCCTCTCCTTTTACTGATGTCTTACGATTCAGGGTCGCCTTCTTGGTAATGATGTGGATCACTCCGCCAAGACCCTCCGAACCGTAAAGGGCTGATGTAGGGCCCCTCACTATCTCGATTCTCTCTATGGTCTCCTTTGGTATGTGGCCCCATGCGATCCAGGCGATGGCGTTGTTGAAGTTGTCGTTCTGGGGAACCCCGTCCACAAGGACAAGGACCCTGTTCTTGCCTACACCCCTCATGACCAGGGGGCTCACGATGCCGTTTGTCTGCATGCCGTAATGCCGGAAATTGTATACGCCCGGCACGCTTCGCACTATGTCCTCTATCCTTTCAAAGGGAGAGGCCGCGATTTCTTCACTTGTTATTACAGTCACCGCCTGGGGTGCGTCAAACACAGGCATCTCGCTCCTGGTCGCCGAAACTACCACGGAATCAAGGCGATGCACCTCCTCCTTCTTATCCTCGCCCGACACCAAGGCCGGAAATGCGAGCAAGATGGCCATCAAAAAAGACCCGATACATTTTACTACTCTCATCTGTCTCCTCCTAAGATCGCCTTTTTTACCTTCCTTGATTTATTACAAATCCTTTAGATAAAGCGCCCAAGAGGAGAAACGGGCCCTCACAAAATGAAAAGGCCAGGAAGGCTCCCATCCCCCTTATGGGCGGGCGTTGGGCCTTCTTGGCCTTTGTTGATGCTTTCTTGAACAGAACCCCGCATGGGGCTCTGTTAGTTTGGAGTTTCAGTTATGACTGCAAGAGGGCCGGGGCCTTCCAGGCCGCCTTTGAGACCCTTTCCAGCTTCCTATTGCTCAAACAGGATCTTGTGGTTGACGAGATTCATGGACTTGATCCTTCCATTGACGATCTTCTGATCACCGAATATGCCCATGATCCTCCAGCCGTTTTCGCCTTCAGGCTCAATCAGATCCACCGACTCCATGATCAGTTCCTCCTGACCGTCCTTTACCAGATAGGCATTAGCTTCACACACCTTTAATCACCTCCTTTATCTTTCCTTCAATCATTGCCTGGACCAGGTGGGGAAGGGGCTCCTTCATCACCCCAACTATCTCGCATCGCTCCTGCGATAGAGGAATGAGGAATTTAACGGCCATACTGGTCATAACAGACTCGGCCATTCTCGCCGTTACCTCTCCCATCATGGAATTGGGCCACGTGATTGCAATTGGCCCAACGATAAGGTCGCACTCATTGGACATTCGGCAGATGGCGTTTTCGCCCGAAGCCCCCCTGTTTGCCCCGGCCTTTAACATCTGGGCCGTTGCAATGGCGTTTGTTCCCAAGCCGATCAGCTCCACCTTCTCCCCGAACGCCTCCTTGAGGTACTTGATGATGGTTGCGCCTATGCCCCCGCCCTGCCCGTCTATCACACAAATCTTCTTGATCAATTGTCATACCTCGCTTCCAGTAGAACTCGCGACATTAGAGATCACTTTATTGTCACCTGAGTTCAAAGACAATACTTATCTCCACCAGCACAGGACCATCAAAAAGCTGCCTCGGAGGCCTGGGAAATGGAGAGGCAGCCTTTACGGCCTCAAGGGCCGCGTCATCAAGCAACCGATAGCGGCTTGGATGCCTCACCTCCAGGCCGCTTACCGATCCATCGGCGCCTATGTTGAACCTCACTGCAACGCGTCCCTGCATCTGCTGCTTCTTTGCCGCTGAAGGATATGTCTTCCGGCTTTCGATCTTCATCCTCACCATGCTGAAATAATCTTCACGGGCGCCGTATGGAGGAGGACCTGAAGGAGCGGCCGCAGAAGGCGGCACCCAGTTCATTGCATCAAGCCTGGCAGCATCCGGTTTCTCGGGCACGTCTATCGGCTCAACAATGCTCTTTGAGGCTTTGGCAGGCACCTGCTGAGGCGGCGGCTGAACGGCTTTCATGGGAACAGGCGTTGTCTGCGTCACCTGCGGGGTCTCCGCCTCAGGGGGCCTTCGCTTCTCAGGGGGCCTTGGAATGCTTCGGGCAACCGGGTTTTTCTTTTCCTCAAGGCTGATTTCAAGATAGGTCAATGCCTTTGAATTATATAGGCCCGCGATATGCCCCAGAATCCAGGCATGGAAGCCAAGGGAGACAACAAGAAATCCCGCGAGTATCCAGTTAGGCCTCCTTCTTCTCCCTTCCGCCTCTGAACCGTCTTTCGTCATAGACCCTTCTCTGTGGCAAGGCAGAGCCTCCCGGCGCCTGCGGCCTTTGCCACATCCATCACCTGCACAGCCTTGTTGAGAATGACGGAGCGGTCGGCCCTTATGACCACAAGTCTGTCGCCGGAATCTCCTATCATCTCCTTTAGCCGCTTGAAGAGCTGATCGAGAGCGATCTCCCTGTTTTCGATAAACGATCTACCCTGCGCATCCACATACACGGTTATCTCCTGCTCTGTCTGGGGCCTTGCGGCCTGGGCCTGGGGGAGCTTAACGTCTATCCCCTCATCCACCATGAAATTGGTTGTAAGGAGAAAATAGACAAGCAGGAGAAAGACTATGTCTATAAGGGAGGCCAGGGGAAACTGGACCCCGTATCTGGGTCTTCTGGTTCTGTGAACAAGCATTTCTTATTTTCCTCTGTATTTTCCAAGGCTCTTTATGAATCGCACTGTCCCATCCTGCAGCCTTGCCTCATAGCGGTCCACCCGGTGAGTGAGCCAACTGTGGGCAACCATCGTGGGAAGGGCGACCGCAAGCCCCAGGGCGGTAGTAAGCATTGCCTCCCAGATGCCTCCTGCCAGTACCGCCGCATTGACCTTGCCTCCCATCTGCTGGATGACCATAAAGGCCTTTATCATGCCGGTTACGGTACCGAGAAGCCCCAGAAGAGGCGCAATATTGGCGATGGTGGCAAGGGCCTGGAGATATCTTGAAAGCTCCGTTACCTCCTCCTCGGTTGCATGGGCAAGCACCGTCTCCAGGATCTCCCTGTCCTGATCCATCACATCGAGGCCCTGAGCCAGAATCCTCCCCATGGGCGAGCGGCTGTTCATTGCCGCCTCCTTAGCCCCTTCTTGATCCCCCTTTTCAATGAATTCGGAGACCCTTCCCGCAACGAGTCTTCCCCTTCTTCTGAGAACCCCAAAGCGTATGGCCCTTTCCGCAAATATTGTAAGCGCAAAAACGGAGCAAAGAAGAATCGGGATTACGAGCACCCCGCCCTTGCTTAAAAAATCTATCATTTCATCCTCCTTCAAAAGCGTTCAAAGGACTTTCGCACAGGTGTTTTTCTCAGCCTGACGACAGCCGTTATCTTCGAGAGGCCGCCAAGTTGCCGAGGTCAAGCCCCTGGAGCATCCTTAGTGATCACATTTTCTTTTCTATGTCGGCCTTTCCGTCGAAATCCAGATCCTCCATCCTCGATGTCATGACCTCGGATTCGTCATAGTGCTCCCACAGATCAGGTCTGCCGTCCTGGTTCCGGTCCTCCTCCACCCTTGAAAGGCGTCCCTTTTCATAATAGAACCAGGTATCCGTCCGGCCGTCCCCGTCGGAGTCCTTCTCAGCAAGAAAGGCCCTCTCTTCCGCGTCGTAGTGCCAGGTGAGATCGTATCCGGCCTTGTCATCCGAAGATTCCCTTGAAATCACCAGTTTTCCCTTGTCGTTATATTCCTCGATGGACACCCATCTGTCGCGGACTCCGGAGAAGACCTCCTTGACCCTCAGCGCATCCTTGATGCAGCGATATCGCTCATCAAACTTCCCATTGCCGTCTGTGTCAACCTCGGTCACCATTGTCCAACCAGCTTCATTGTAAATCTGCCTGGTTTCGAAATGACCGTCCCCGTCCCTGTCCAGGAGAACTCTTATCATCCGGCCCTTGTCATATTCCATGACGGAATCTATCCTTCCGTCGTGGTTTCTGTCCTGCTCCGCCTTTACCATGTCACCGGACTTGTAGTGCTGCCATGTGTCCATGCGGCCGTCGCGGTTTGAGTCCGTCTCCGCCAGCAGGATAATCCCGTCCTTGTCAAATGTGATGCGCTGTTCGATCCTGCCGTCGTCGTCCTGGTCAACAGTCTGGAGTACGGGTTTTTCCTTCTCGAAGGTTGTAACCGTCTTTTTCCCGTCCATAACCTGTTCAAAACTTGTCATTATCCCTTTCATGAAACGGCTGATCCTGTTTTTCTCTCTGATAAGGGCAGGCCTGCCGTCCTCGTCGAAATCCGTGAAGCGATCGGGCTTGCCGTCATGGTCCGTGTCCTCTTCCTTATGTACCGGCCTTCCCTTTTCAAGCTTCAGCACCGTATCAAATGATCCGTCCAGGTTCGTATCCCGCGTCTCTTTTACAGGCAGGGAGTCCTTGTATTCGACCACATGAAAAGGCGTCTCGCTCCCCTGCCGCATTTTCTCCTGCCTGGATATCTCACCGTTAACGTAAAGGCGAAGGGTTTCCATGAAGCCGTCGTTATCAGTGTCGTTCAATGTCCTTGCAACAGCGCCCTCCTCATCGTAATAAACCACCTGTTCCAAACGGCCGTCTCCGTCCCTGTCGGCCTTCTGTTCGACGGGTTTTTCATCCTTGAATTTCTGCCATATATTCACCTTCCCGTCGCCTGTGGTATCCTTTGTAACAAGGGTCAAGGCCCCGTTTTCGTAATGATGGATTGTATCAAAGCTTCCGTCTCCTGTGGTATCTCTCTCCCATCTCAAGGGCCTCTCCTGCTCATCAAAGCGGATGGCCCCGACAAGCCGGCCCAGGCTGTCCAGCTTTTCATGGAGCGTGCGCTTTCCCTTCTCCAGGATATCCTTTTCATCAACATTGCCGTCTGCGTCGGAGTCCCTTTCAACGCGCATGAGCACGCCCTTCTCGTAATACTGGAATGTGTCCATCCTGCTGTCCCCGTCCCTGTCGGCCTCAAGCTTAACTAAGTTTCCGGTTGGGTCCAGATTAGCGATCCTGTCAATCCTGCCGTCCTTATCAATATCCTCCTTTACGACTTTCACGCCCTGGGCCGCGGCATGAACAGGGCCAATGCAATGAAACGCGAGCCACAGCATTAAGATCACAGCGCACAAAACCTCAGGGCTTTTAAGGATCATCTTCAGCTTAGACATCTATTAACCTCATTCAAGCGTGCCCCCCGGGCCGATTCAAGCCGGAAGGACGCATAAGCTTGCCTCCCAAAAAAATAGGCCAGGGAAGCGAGTCTTCGTAACGCTAACCCCGGCCTTCATGACCTTGTTATGACACCGAATAGATACTTCTTTGACACCTTCTTGGCGTCGTTTTAATTATGAATGATAATTCACAAACGTGCCGGATGTCAACAAAAAAGCGCCGCCTATTGCAATTCTTGTCGCATGATTCCATCGAGTTACACTAGCGTATAAGGCAAAACCAATTGCACGTTTCTCCCAATGCCTGGTTGACTTGTAATTCAGATTGAGGTAACTACCGGATCTGATGAAACATGCTTATGCTTGAATTCCTATTGCAAGAGGTCCCTGATTATGCCGATTGCTGAGTTACCTTCATGCAAACCAAAGCGAACTGTGGCCTTTATTTTCATCCTTCTGTTATCTGCAATTCCGGTTGTCCTCAACTCCTTTCCGGCTGCGGCCAACTGCTGGGAATGCTGGGGCCCCGGTGCGCCCGATCCGTGCCGGAACACACTTTATAGCGTTGCAATTGTTCCGGGCTCAGGCGGAAACGATGTGTGGGCCGTAGGCGCAAAGGGCACCATCCTTCCCTGGAACGGTACTGCCTGGAGCAAGGTGGCAAGCCCTACCACAGAGATGCTGCGATCGGTTGCCATGGCAAAGAACAATTTGGGTTTCGCCGCAGGCAATGAAGGGTGGGTGCTGAAGTGGAACGGAACATCATGGGCAACGTCTGATGCAAAGACCTCCAACTGGTTTCGCACTGTGGGATTTACTCCCGGCACAAACGGCAATCAGGCCTGGGCAGCGGCTGACTACGCTGGCGTAGGATACTACATGAACTGGAACGGCTCTCAATGGGACTACAAATATGGTGGTCAGAGCCAGATGTTCGGGAACACCCTCTGGGGTCTTTCCATGATAGACACAAATAACGGCTGAGCCGTGGGCGAGACAGGGGAAGTGTATCAGCTCAAGAACGGAACCTGGACCGCAGGCTGCGCCTACACGTCCAATACCCTCTTCGGGGTCGCAATGGTGTCCCGCTACGAAGCCTGGGCCGTGGGCGACGGTGGGGTAATCCTTCACTGGCTTGACCCCAGCAGGCCGGCAACCGCGCCCACTGTTACAACTTCCGACTTATCCTCAATAGCATCAAACAGCGCTTCCGGAGGAGGAAATGTAACTTCCGACGGTAAATCAGCGGTAACATCGAGGGGTATCTCCTGGGCTACCTCTCCCAACCCCACGAAAGCTGACACATGAGCAGCGAGCGGTTCAGGCACGGGAGCCTTCACAGGAAACCTGACCGGGCTTACCCCCGGAACTACCTATAATGTGCGGGCTTACGCTACAAACGCCGTCGGCACTGCCTATGGTTCAAACAAGTCATTCACAACAGGCCTTCCCAACAGGATCTATGTCGATTCCGCGGGCATTTGCGGAGGGCGGGCGCCATGCCACAACAAGGTTCAAAACGGCGTAGGCGCAGCCGGGGAGGCTTCAACCGTTCTTGTGATGCAGGGTAGCTATCCTGAATCCTTGGGGGTAAACATCAACAATTCCTTCAACATGGAATTCGGTTGCAGCAGCGACTATACCTCATGCGTGTCAAGTTCCACCATCGGGGATTTGACAGTAAGTGGAGGGCCTGTGACGATCGGCGGTCAACTGAACATTGCAGGTACTACTTCCAGCCAAGGGCTTGCAGGCTCTGAGAAGGGCATCGAGACAAAAATAGACGGCACAGGCAGAACCCCCTTCCTTACTCCTGCCCCTGACACTGTGACCGTGAGGCCCGGCAGCCCCGAGAAAACCCTGTTCGATCTCATTATGGCCGGCTTTATCGCCCCTCATCTTGACGCGGCAAACATCCGGGAACAGGACAGAGAGGCCCTTGAGGGCATTGTCAGGCATTTCTACCTCACCATTCTTGAAAGGGTTCCTGAGCAGTGGGTATTGAATCTATGGGTAAGCGGATATCTCGGCTATTACGCAGGCCTTGGATTGGACATCCGACAGATTGCCGGTCAAATGGGAAGGATGATTTTCCTTTCAGGAGAGTATGCCGGAAAAAGACGAAATGACATGGAACTCATATCCGACTGCTCAAAGGCATTCTTGCTGGATGAGAGGAGTAAGGAGGAACTTCCTCATATCTCAGGGCTGACCCGTGAGCAGATCATTGCCCTGGCCTCTTCTTCTTATGAACTGGATGATTGGATTAAAAATACCCTTCTTCACCTTCGAGGGGAACCTGTGAAGAACACGGTTTCCTACCTATTTACCGGGCTTCTAGGCCGTCTCCCATGGGAGGGAGAGATCAATCAGGGGCAGGAAACCATACAATCCCATGGTTACTTGAGAGGCTCCATCGTTCTGGGAGACGGCTTGTGCGGCTGCAAGGAATTCAAGGAGACATATCCCTCCTATCTCGCACAGGCGGAAAGAATCTACCGCACCTTTTCCGGACGATTTTTAGCGGTTGCTGAACTTGAATTCTTTGCAGGAGAACTTGAATCAGGCACCTTGATGCTTGGGTACATCATTTCCGGCCTTGCCGATGGGGATGATTTCGGCTCTATCCTCTCCGGTTTGGGTGCGATTGAATAGCCTCGCGCTGTGTATAGGGAGCTATGAGGGGATTTATGTCACCTATATCGCACCTGCGTGCCTGATTAATGGAATGAGAAGGAACACTAATCTTTCGTTTCCTTTCTGATGAGCCGATAGGTTTCCTCATAGATGCGCTCACGAGGTCCAATGGCAACAACCTGAATCTCGCTGCCAGTTCCAGCTAACCGATAAATGATCCTGAATCTGCTCACCCGAAGGCTTCTGAGTCCCTCCAATTCGTCTTTCAAAGGCTTCCCGGCGTCAGGATCAGCCATAAGCATTTTGAGTGAGCCCTTGACCTTTCTCTTTATTTCGGGGTGGAGATCGCGGATAAACCCTACCAAATGGTGCGGGATTCTGAGGTTCCAAGAAGCCATTCGGTTCAATCTTCAAACAGCTCTTGTAGCGTGTAGAGAGTCGCCTTTTCTTGATTAAGAGATCCAATGCCCTTTTTGATCTCACTTAGAAACCGGGGATTGGATCGAATGAGAAGAGTCTCTTTCCAGCCCTCAAATTCACCAGGGCTCACCAGTACTGCTGCGGGGCGGCCGTTTTTTGTTATCACAATCTCCTCATCGGTCGTGTTGACTTTATCAACAAGCCAGCTCAATTTGATTTTTGCCTCAGAAAGGGATAATGTGGCCATGGCGCATACCTCTATAATAGTTGACCAGAATTTAGACTATATTATACCGTGACTCGGCGATTGTCAAGGGGACGAAACGCCCTAAGAAGGGACAATCATGCAGAACGTGCCTTAGATTCTTATTCAGACTATTGTGACAGTTTTGCCCCTGCCTCTGCTTTAACTACCGAGCTCACCAGGTTTTTCATGCTCACGTTGCCGAAGCAGAGCCATTTGATCTTTCTGTCTTCCTTGAGGTGAAGTAACTTCATTATCCGGGAGGCATCCATTCCCTTTGAGGCAAGTTCAGCGACAGCGCCGTAAAGATTTTCCAGATACTGGAGCTTGGCCGCTATGTGGGTCTTCCCCTTGGAGGGTCTTGGATGATGGGCGCAGAAAAGGGAATCGAAATCAAGCGTCATAACAAGCCTGAGAGAGCGGATCTGATCCACTATGCTCTCATCTTCCCTGAAGTATTTTATCTGGCTTGAAAGATAAAGGTCCCCGGAAAAGAGCCATCCCTCGCTCGCCACAAAGTAAGAAAGGTGGTCCCTGGAATGGCCCGGTGTATGGATGGGCTCAAAAGTCAGACCGTTGTCCCGGAAGTCCCCGTTCAATACTTCCACCTCGACCGGCGTTGCGGGTCCCCACATGAGTTTCTGGTAAGGAAATATTTTATAGGGTCTTGAAAGCTTCTCCGCGGTCAGGGCATGGCCGTAAACCTTCACATCCAGCTCGGATCGAATAGCCGCCGCGTTTCCGCTGTGATCCTCGTGATAATGGGTCAGAAGGATGTGCCTGATCCCTTCGCTTCGGGCCATGGCCAAGACCTCCTTCCTGTTGTGCGACGGGCCCGTGTCAATCAGGACAGATCCCACCCTGTAGCAGATGGCCGTCATCATGGGGCGCCCCACCGGCGACCAGCCGAACTCCCATCCCCTTACCTTTCCGAACTCGTGCCTTTCGACAATATTCACAACAACGCCTTTCCCTATTCAACAGTCAGCACCCACAAGCCGCCAGCGCTTTGTTGCATATCAGAACGAGAAGGAAATCGCAATAGACCTATCTCTTTGACATTTAACGCATCCTCGTCACCTCAAGCCTCCAAAAACTGCCCAAGGCCTTCACGAAGAGCTTTCAGTGCTTAACTTGTTACCTCAAATATCTTGAAATTGCTTCGAAGCTGAAGTTTCTCATAGTGCGGCTTCGTCACAACACCTTAGGAATATGCAGAAATCGAAAACCGGCATTAAGATAAAAGATAAGGTGATTTCAATAAGGGGGGCGCGCGAGCACAACCTCAAGGGGATTGATCTCGACATTCCCCTCAACAATCTAACCGTCATTACAGGAGTAAGCGGGGCTGGGAAATCCTCTCTCGCCTTCGACACCCTCTACGCGGAAGGCCAACGAAGGTACGTGGAGACATTTTCTCCATACGCCCGCCAGTTTCTGGACCGGATGGAAAGACCGAAGGCCGACCGGATAGAGGGGATCCCGCCCGGTCTTGCCATTGACCGCAAAGACCCGGTGCGCACTTCCAGATCAACCGTCGGCACCATGACGGAAATCACGGACTACGCAAAGCTCCTCTTTACAAAGGCGGGAAGGCTGCATTGCGAAAACTGCGGAAGGCCGGTCATACAGGAAGGCCCGGTGGACGTTTGGAACGTGGTGGCAGGCCCTGAGGCCCCGCAAGGGGGTGAAATCATCATCACCTTCCCTTCCGAGAGCAAGGAGGCTGCAGTCAAGGCCCTCCTGCAGGCCGGATTCACCAGGAGTCTTATTGACTGGAGACTTGAAGACCTTGCTAAGGCCGACGGAGGGATGATCCATGTGGTCATGGACAGGCTCCCGGGAGGCCCACGCGACCGAAAGAGGATATTTGATTCCCTTGAGCAGGCCTTTGTTGAAGGTAAGGGAAAGGTGGATCTCTGGATCAGGCCTGATTTTCACCGCTCCTTCAGCAGCAGGCTTGAGTGCCCTGAGTGCGGAATCCTTTACGCTCAGCCCTCATCCAATCTCTTTTCCTTCAACAGCCCCATAGGTGCCTGCCCCCAATGCCGCGGTTTCGGAAGGGTCATAGAGATAGACATGGACCTTGTGATCCCGGACAGGAAGCTTTCTCTTGAGCAGG
>JBGSUA010000096.1:0-3500 GCA_041753575.1 Desulfatiglandaceae bacterium | reverse complement strand
GGTATTTTTTCAGCAGGTTACCCTTGGAATCATAATAATCGGCCGATAAAATCGTAATCGGCCTTCTTGGGTCCACATTCCGAATGCTGAGAGTGACCGCAAGATAGATGGGGCTTTCCCGGTCTCCCTGGTAGATATGGGAATAAACGGGAACATACACGGTCTGGCCCGCACTGAGGTCGTCATCGGCGCGTGCATCTCCTGCCTGAACAAACAAAACCGCTGAGCCAATCAGAATCCACAACCACATATTCAGCTTGTACCCCATTTTTTCCATTGCTGCCTCCCCTTTTCGGGACCACATGGTCCGGTCTGCGCGTTATCCTGGAGATTTCAGAATGCAAGAATTCGAACTCTCTTTCTATTCATCGTGAAAGAAAGCCCGGAGTCCCATTTCAATGGAGCATCATCTCGGAGAGACGATCCAGATCCTTTGCAGGACCCAGGGCGATGAGGGTATTTCCCGCCTCGATCACAGTCTCTGACGACGGGTTAAAAATCATCTCCCCTCCCTTTTTGCGGATCGCTACGATGATTACATTCATGTCCCTTCGAATGCCTGAATTGATCAAACTTTTACCATTCAGCCCGGATCGTTCCCCTACCAGGAGTTCTTCGAGCTTCAGTTCAATATTTTTTTCTTGCATGGTGAAATCGATGAAGTCCATCACCGCGGGCCTGAGAATGGTATGAACCATCCGCATGCCGCCGATAAGATAGGGAAGAACCACTCTGTTGGCCCCCGCTCTCATCAATTTCTTCTCTGTTGCCTCCTCATCCGCCCGGGAGAGGATGAACAGATTCGGGTTGAGACCCCGGGCCGTCATGGTGATAAAGAGATTGTCCGCATCGGAAAGTACAACACTAATCAGTCCTTTGGCCCTCTCTATTCCCGCTTCGAGCAAGATGTCGTCACTGGTGGCATCGCCGATAATATGGGGGATATCCTGCTCCTCCAGGATTTCCTTCGACTCCGGGGATTGATCAATCACCACAAAAGGAATTCCCTGGCTTTTCAGGCCATGGCTGATAATCTTCCCGATACGTCCGAATCCGCATACGATGTAATGATTTTTGATGGATCGCAATTCCCTTCCCAATTTTCTCCTCCCCAGGATGGATCTCACCTGTGTTTCCACCATAAACTGGGCAACCATGCCAAGGCTGTAGGCCATGATGCCCATGCCCACAAAGATAATAAAGATGGTGAAGATTCGGCCTGCACTTGAAACAACATTCACTTCTCCAAAACCCACCGTGGTGATGGTGATGATGGTCATATAAAGGGCATCAAGAATCGGCCAACCCTCCAGGATAACATATCCCGTGGTGCCGACCAGGAGAATCAGCACAAGCAGCATGGCCCCGCGAAGGGCATGCATCATTGCCTTTGACTGGCGTGGAAGTTTTCGTTGCCTGTTCGTCGTCATAGTTTCAGGGAATCAGGTCTCGGCACTGCATTCTTTCAGGAAGCACAGGTGAAATTCCTTCTCCGCGAAGCAGGTCTTGAACCGCCGCGTCAGGAGATTGCTTAAGGAAATTTGTGTTTTAAGACGTTAAAGCAGTCATATAACACAAGATATGATCTATACGCCACAACAAAACTCAGTTGCGTCTCTTAGCCGTGCCGTGAGGCCCAGGGGACATTCTTAAATATTTAGAAAGTTCGGTCAATTCTTCCATGACGATTTGCCCGCAAGGAGCCCGAGGCATGGTTCATGCTGTAGACAATTTTCGGATTGACTACCGGGAAAATCACCATTATGTTGTTGATTATCCGGAAAATCAGCGATAGAACTGTGACATGGAAATTGACCGAATTATAGATCTAAAAAGCTTATTGGGCAAAAAGTCCTTCTTCCTCTTCGGCCCCAGAGCGACAGGGAAATCAACCCTTGTTCGCCGGCAGTTGTCCGACTCGGCAACCATTATCGATCTTCTGGACTCCCGCTTATTTTTAAGGCTGTCTGCAGCGCCGCAGGACCTGGAGGCAATCATCGATGCGAACGATTCCGGGCTTATTGTCATTGACGAAATCCAACGCATACCGGAATTGCTCAACGAGGTCCACCGGCTCATCGAAAAACGGAAAATCACATTTCTGTTAACGGGCAGCAACGCCAGAAAACTGCGGAGGGGACAGGCAAATCTTCTTGCCGGCCGTGTCTGGGAGACCAGGATGTTTCCCCTGACATGGAAGGAGGCACCCCATTTCAATCTGGAAAAGTACCTCCGTTATGGTGGGTTGCCGCCTGTCTATCTCAGCGAATTCCCGGATGAAGAGCTCGACGCCTATGTCAATACCTACCTGAAAGAAGAAATAATGGCCGAAGGTTTGGTGCGCAACCTGCCGCCATTTGCCCGTTTCCTCCGGTCCATGGCCCTGGCAAATGGGGAAGTGATTAATTTCACCAAACTTGCAAGCGACTGTCAGGTGGCCGCGTCTACGGTCAGGGAGCATGTCGCTCTCCTTGAAGACACGCTGGTCGGTTTTTTGCTGCCCGCCTGGCCTCAGTCCAGAAAACGGAAGGCGATAAAGTCAGGCAAGTTTTATTTTTTTGACCCGGGGGTCACTCACACGCTTGCCGGCACCCGGGCCCTCGATCGCAATTCCGATTTGTACGGCAAAAGCTTTGAGCAGCTTATCGGCATGGAGATCCGGGCGTACCTGAGCTACAATAGGATAAAGTTTCCTCTTTCATACTGGCGATCCACCCATGGCCACGAGGTGGATTATCTTGTCGGAGAAAGGACCGCTGTGGAAGTCAAGGCGACCACAAGGGTGGTGCCGGGGGATTTCAAAGGACTCAAGGCGCTTGCAGAGGAACAGATCTTCGCAGACTTAATCCTGGTGAGCCAGGATGCCGTTGCCACCCGCCAGGGAAAAATCCGAGCGCTCCACTGGGAGGATTTTCTGAAACGACTGTGGCAGGGGGAGATTATCCCGGCGAAGTGAAGCTGCCCGGGAGAGTGGGGGGGACATGAATCAGCAAGTGAGGTGCGGTCTTCTCGGCTTTGGGATATGGAAGATATTTTGCAATATCTTGAGGGTATCCATGCAGGGACAGGAAGTGGTAGAATTGCCGCAGTGTACATACCCTGGATTTGTGTCCATGCATGGAACGATTATTGAATTCTGCCGTGAATGCTGTCAGGTGTAAGTAACTGCGGCCTGTTCCCGGCAATGACAATGGTTGTATGGATTGCTTTTCATCGTGTAGGGTCTTTTCCTTGTTAGGTTGTTTGGGTTACATCGTGGATGAAAATGGCAGACCGATCAAAACGTAATCGTCCGAGCTCAATTCGGTAATGCAGCAGCTCAGATAGTGTTGCGATGAGGTGAGGAATGAGTGATTACCGGCTTTCCGATCTGCTTGACTTGACCATCCTCCAGAAGATGGCTGATGCGCATTACCGGGCAGCAGGTATGCCGATCGGCATCATCGATGCCATAGACGGTTCAATCCTCGTCGGATCCGGCTGGCAAGATATCTGTGTCA
>JBGSUA010000095.1:0-23912 GCA_041753575.1 Desulfatiglandaceae bacterium | reverse complement strand
CCCCGTAAGGCTCATTAATCCAGCGCCAAAGGTCCCTATAGGTAAACAGATTCATTCTCAAAAGCGCCACCAGGTTTGAGATCGTCCCCGGGAAAGTGGACTGAATCTGGAGATACTTAAGAATCAGCATGGGTATCAATGCTGTCCAAATCTTGATTTTGAGGGCATTGGGGGAAAAGTCTATATCTTCTGGTTCTGCTTGAGAAACTTGAAGAAGATCGCAATCTGCCACCGGTCTTTGTAGATTGCTTCTATGGTCACAGGAGAAAGTTTCATGTGGTTGGTTACAAATTCAAAGGTCTCCTGCAGCTCTGCGTCATACCAGACAACCCTCCTGAGGTACTCGTCGCAGAGTTGCTCAGATTTCTTGCTCGTCATGTGAATAATATCATCTGCAAACACTCGGCTGTCCTTGGCCAACGGCCTTGTCTCGCAGACTTCATAGACAATGTTCTTCTTGATTCGGGTGAAAAAAAAGCACCCCCTGTCTGCACCAGTTGCCCCACAGCAGATAATCGCAGTATCCTCGATCCTCTACCACGACGGTTCCGGGCTCAAAGCTTATCTGATGCGCTATCTTTACATCCGATACCTTTCCCTCGGTGATTACCGCAAATGAGGGCAGATACCCGTCATGATCCAAAACCAAGTGAAGCTTGACTGCCCCTTGGTCCTTCGAAACCTGGCCCAGTCAAAGACCTTGACGCAAAGCTCAATGACCGTGGAGGCTATGCTCATAAGCTTGTTCTTGAATCGAGACTTCTTCTTGACCTCGAAGACTTGTCCCCTGCAACGATCAAGCAGATTGAAGAACACCTTCTGATATAGCTCCCGCGGCCTGTGCTCGTTGGCATAAGCCAAAGACGACCGGCTAGGGGCCTCTATCCCAAGGTGTCTTATCCTCCCTTCACAACTGGCCAGGCCACCGCAGATCTCCCTGAGAGAATGGGCCCTGCCAAGCGGGCAGAAAAGCATCGCGACAAACTGGCCCCAGCACGTAAACCCCCGGGCGTGCCGCTCAGCCCTGGTCTCATTAAGAGCCGATTAAAACTCAGTCCTGGGGAAAAGTTGCAGCAGTTGGCTAAATATGCTAACAAATCTATCCATAGGGTATGCGCCTCCTTCATGGGTATGTTTCTTGCGGAAGAACTTTATACACCAAAGAGGCGATACCCATAAAGCTTCACTTATCCCGCAGGCGCCCCTTGCTCACTGAGGGGGCTACCTCCCTTTTCCATGAGGCGGCTAAGACCTAATTTGGACAAGAGTGGGGAAAGATGGGTTGTTCGTACGCTTACTCATCAACTGATCTTTTTTTGTTTTGTTGAATCCGCTATGCCCGCTTGCGGCTTGTGAAACCGGTAGGGCGGCGGATGCCCTGACTTATGCAGTTAAATAGCTAAAGAAGGATCTGGAAGAGATCTGATGCTTCGTGGAGCATGCAGTCGTGGGGCAAGCGACATTGATATTTTGCATAAATACAATATTCTTGTTGACAGGATTCTAAAAATGGAATAAATAGCCAATTATGGTTCGTCCGGATAAAGAGATACTCGGACGGAAGGTCCGAGAGATACGCAAGGAACTGGGGTTGACGATGAGGCAACTCGCAGATCTGGTAGGCGTCAACTATACCACCATCTATCGGGTGGAGACAGGAAAGGTGAGCCCCTCGGTGGTTCTTCTCTCTGACATAGCGCACCACCTCGGCCATTCGATCACCAGCCTTCTCGAACAGGATCAACCCCTCTGCCGCATTATCCGCGCAAGAGAGCAACCCGAAATTGACTCAAGTAAGATGATGCTCAAGCTGCTTCTCCCCAGGGGAGTAGTTGACGACAGCTTTTCAATAAGCCTGGGCAAAGGAGGTCCCGGCGAGATCGTGGGGCGACATGCGACGCCGGGCTTTGAACTGGCCTATATCCTTAGGGGGCGCTGCACCTTTTGTTATGGAAAATCGAAACAGGACTTGGAGGCCGGCGATCTGGTCTATTTTGACGGAAAGGTCTCCCACTCGGTGTTGGCCCTGGAGCCTCTGGAATTCATAGCCGTATATTTTAAGGGCAAGGTTCAGTGAACATCAACATTAAGAAGAGGAGGTTAGTCATGCGTCGTCGAATGTCTTTATCGGTTGCGGTTTGCTTGTTTGGGTTCCTGGCGCTGTCTCCGGCTGTCTCGTTTTCAGCGGAGCAACCCATTGTCATCGGGGTCCCAAGCTCTTTAAAGATGCTGGAGTCTTCTGAGGCGCTGAAGGCAATCATAATGGCTGCCGAAGAAATCAACGCCAAGGGAGGTGTCAAGTTGGGAGGTACCAATCGTCCCCTCAAGGTCGCTTCCATCGATACGCGAGGTGGAGAACCCGGAGTCCCTATATCGGATGCCCTCCTGGCCATCGAGAAGTTGTTTCTTGAGCAGAAGCCGGACGCCGTGGTATTGGGGCCTTTCAGATCAGAGGTCCTGCTCGCGGCCATGGATCTCTATTCAAAATACAAAATGGTCAGCATCAATGTGGCCATGACCCCTAAATTCATAGAGAAGTACAACACAGATCCTGAGAAATACAAATACTGCTTTCGTATGCTGAATGCCAAGTATGTGGTGGGCTATCTGATGAAGACCATGTCCAAGTTGAACAAAGACTACGGGTTCAACAAGGTCTATATTGTTGTCCAGGATGTCCTATGGGCCACAGCCATTGGCAACGGGATGAAGGGCTGGTTTGAGAAGAGCGGTTGGCAGGTAGCCGGGATGGATGCATATCCCACGGGCGCCAGCGACTTCAGCTCCTCCCTGCTCAAGGCCCAAAAGGCTGGAGCCCAGGTGCTCATGCCCATCTTTGATATGGCATCCAGTGGCACGCTTGCTCTTCAATGGAAAGACATGCGGGTACCTGCCGTCCCGGTGGGATTTATCTCCCCGCTGATGGGATCAAAGTCCGCAGAGACCTTCGGCAACGACGTGGTTGAAGGCGTTGTGAATATAGCATTCCAGGCCGGGAACGTTCCTCTTGCCAAGTACCCTCCTGCAACGGATTTTTTTAATGCCTATAAGAAGCGGTGGGGTCAGGAACTCCAGGCAGGCCACATGCCTTCTGAGGCCTACGACTCAGTTTTTGTCATGGCCGGCGCTATGGAGAAGGCGAACAGCCTGGACCCCGAAAAGCTTATCAAGGCCATTGAAGAAGCCGATTACAATGGGAGCATCGGCCGAATCCGGTTCAAGAACCATGAAATCGTTTTCGGCGAGGATCCAGCGGAGACTGCTATTCTGGTAGTTTATCAATGGAAAAACGGCAAGCGCGTGCCGGTGTTTCCGGACATCGTTGCTGAAGGTCCCATCGATAAGCCTAACTGGATGAAATAGCAGCATAAAGGCGCGGGACACACCAAAAAGGATCGAGCTATGCTGGTTTACGGGTTCATCAACTCCATCATTCTGGCGCTTATTGCCCTCGGCTTCAGCATGACATTCGGCATCAGCCGGGTGGCCAATTTCGCACACGGCTCGTTATATGTCCTGGGCGGCTTGCTCACCTGGTTTTTTCTCATAAAGGCCGGGCTTCCCTATGTTATATCCGTGATCGCCGCGGTGATGATCGTGGGGGTTCTTGGCGCCGCGATGTATCGTTTTCTCTTGGTCCGGCTGAGGGGACTCGAGCTTGCTGAGGTCATATCGACATTTGCGTTGGGGCTGATCATCCTGGAGTTGATGAGGAGCATGGGCATCATGGGGTTTCAGTATCGGCTCCCGCCTTTTGTTCCCGGCTCGGTTTCAATCATGGGGACCTATGTGGGGATACAGCGCCTGATAATAGTTGGGGCAGGGCTGTTTCTTATGGGAATAATCTACCTTTTTGTCCATCACACAAGACTGGGTCTCGCCTTCAGGGGAGTTGCCCAGGATGACCATACCGCCTTAACGGTAGGGATAAACCCAGACCGGATCTCTATGCTGAGCCTCATGGTAGGCTCCATGCTTGTTTCCCTGTCGGCCGTCCTGATACTTCCATTGGGCACGATCTCCGTGGACGACGGCTATGACATCCTACTGAAGTCGTTGGCCGTATGTATTATAGGGGGTCTTGAAAGCACATTCGGGGTTTTGGCAGCGGCCTTTATTCTGGGGTATGCCGAGGTCCTGACCTCCATGTACATCTCATCGTCCCTGTCCATGGTGGTGCCTTTGCTCTGTATGCTGGTCATTCTCCTCATCAAGCCTTCGGGGCTTTTTGGAAAGCACAAGGAACTGGAAGAACGGATATGAAAGAGAAGCGACGCAGGGAAAGAATTGATCGCCCTATCAAGGCGGTTACGGATGACATCTATTGCATATCCTCCTTCAGGGAAATCGTCTATCTGATGCTCCCGAGGGCACTTCCAATCCTTCTCCTGCTGCTGGCGGTTTTTTTTGTTCCTCTCTACTGGAAAAAAGTGCTGGTCATCACCTTCATCATGGCCATCATGGCCATTAGTTGGGATTTCCTGGCATCCTGCGGTCTGATTTCTCTTGGGCAGGCGCTTTTCTTTGCGGTCGGTGCCTATATATCAGGCGGCCTGAATCATTACCTGGGCCTCCCGATCTATGTGACGGTTCCTATGGCCACATTGATGGGGGGCGCTATATCGGCCATTTTGATCCTTCCGGCCCTTCGGTTACGGGGCATGTATTTCTCTATGGTGACACTCATCATTCCTCTAATGCTAATGCGAATCATAGAGGCGACCAAGATCATGGGGGGGACCGAGGGGATGAGCGGATTGAGCTCGCTTCCGGGGCTCCCCTTTAGTATTGCCGTGAGCGTCCTTGCGCTTTTCGCGGCACTGTTCGGTCTCAGACGGTTGCTTTCTTCGGACAATGGGATGATCTTTCTGGCACTTAAGGATAATGACCGTGCCGTGGAGGCATCCGGGCTAAACACACTGTGGCTCAAAGTGAAGGCCATTTATATCGGAAGCGCCCTCTGCGCCTTTTGCGGGGCGTTTATGACCCACTATTACATGAGCGTGGGCCTCTCCGCATTTGCCCTTGATCTTTCCATATTCCCGATTGCCTCTTGCGTCCTTGGGGGCGTGGGAACCTTGGCCGGTCCCCTCCTGGGGGCCGTTATACTTGGACCGCTATCAGAGGCATTGAGGAGTCTTGGAACGTTCCGTATCGTCATATATTCCGCGCTGCTCGTAATATTTATCGCTGGTCTTCCCGAGGGCATCTTCCCATTTCTGAAAAGAAAATACGAGCAGACCGAGAGATGGGTGTAGCAAATGGAATGCCTTAGAGTAGAAAAGATTGTGAAAACCTTCGGCGGCATCCGCGCTCTCAACGGGATCAGCTTCAACCTGGAAGAAGGCAACCTGCTTGGCGTCATCGGACCCAACGGATGCGGAAAGAGCACTCTGGTAAATGTGATCACAGGCTTTTTGAGGCCTTCTTCAGGGCGGGTATTCTATCGTGGAGAAGACATAACCGGACTAAGGCCTTCCAAAATTGCCAACAAGGGCGTTGGTAGGACCTTTCAGATGGTGAAACCCTTCTACCAACTACCGGCTTATAAGAACCTGGTAATCCCTCTGTGTTCTCCAAAGATCAGGCGCATGGGCGAGCACTACGGGGACAAGGACTCCGTGGCCCTTGACATCCTTGAAGATATAGGTTTTGAGAGGGATTCGAGCATTCCCTTTCAGGCCGCTAGAGTTCTCCCACATGGCTATCTCAAGCGGCTGGAGATGGCCAGAGTGCTTGCCCTTCAAAGCGATCTCATAATCTTTGATGAACTTTACTCCGGTCTCAGCCTGGCAGAGGTTGCCAGCATCACTCCACTCATTCAGAAACTCATATCTTTGGGAAAGACCATCATAATGATCGAACACCGTTTGAGGGAGTTGTTCCGAATTGCAGACCGGGTCCTGGTTATGGATCAGGGATCTGTGATCGCTGAAGGAGCCAGTCGCGCTATCATGAAAGATCCGGTCGTTCAAAAGGCCTATCTGGGCGTGGAATTAAAGCGATGATGCAAGTAGAGAAATTGACGGTTTTTTTTGAAAACGCCATTGCGGTGAACGAACTGTCCATTCGAGTGGATGCCGGGGAAATAGTAGGCGTTATCGGGCCGAACAGCGCGGGTAAAAGCACCCTTATGAATACACTCTCCGGTCTGATCCTGGATACCAAGTTGAAAGAGCAGCGAAGAGGGGGAACCCGCATTACCATCTTTGGTGAAATCCTGTTTGAAGGAGAGAATATAACTAATCTATGGCCGGACCTCAGGGTAAAAAGGGGGATTGCGCTCTGCCGTGAACGGCACCCAGTTTTCAAGGAGAGCACCACTGAAGAGAACCTCAGGATAGCCGCATATCTTAGAAAGCGCTCCGAGATCAAGCCTGCCATTGAATCGGTCTATGCAATGTTTCCAAAACTTGTGGAGATGCGAAGAAGACGAGCTGGACTTATGAGTGGGGGCGAGCAGCAAATGCTGGCTGTAAGTATCGCCATGATGTCCAATCCAAAGCTCCTCCTTTTAGACGAGCCCCTCCTGGGCCTGAGTCCTCTTGTTCAACTGGCCCTGGTAGATTCTATCGAAAAGATCAACAAGGAAGCCGACGTGACTATAGTGGTCTCCGAACAGTTCGCCAGACCCCTCATCCCGATTATCCACCGGGGCTACATCGTGGAGAATGGTATGCTATCATTTGAGGGTGATAATCAGATTCTCTTCAACAATCCAGACGTGAGAAGCGCCTATTTTGGGTTGGACGATGAATCAGAATAGGTCCGTTTACGATGCATTTGAAGAAACGGCTGCAAAAGCCGGCGACAAGACCGCCCTAATCTTTTTGGGGGAGAGATACTCATTCCGTTTTCTCAAGAAGGCTGCGGAGAGGGCTTCTTCTTCCCTATCCCGAATGGGGGTGAAAAAACAGGACAAATTTATCCTCTATACCCAGAATTGTCCGCAGTGGGTGGTCTGCTGGCTTGCTCTTCAACGCATCGGGGCGGTTCCAGTCCCGGTTAGTCCTATTTACACTATTCATGACCTTGCCTACATCGCAAGCGATGCAGGCGCGATCGGCATTTTCTCCGCGGACACCAATTTCGGGTATACGAAGAAACTGAAGGAAAAGGGGATACTCGATCTGGTGGTTGTCTCAAATATCGGAGATATGCTCCCCTGGTGGAAAAGGCTAATCGGACACGGGTTTGACCGCATACCGGACGGCAAGGTAAAGGATGAGGGTGTAGTCCGTTTCAGAAGTCTCCTTAAGCCTGAAGGCGAAGTCGTTCCTAAGGCGGATTGCGAAAATGATGACATCCTCGAGATACTCTACACAGGGGGGACAACCAAATTTCCCAAAGGGGTTCCGCTCTGCCACTCTGTATATCAGGACTCGTTTCTGGCACAACTGAAGGTCTCGGAGCCGTTGGTGCCTCTGGACCAGAATGTGATAGTACAAGGTGCCCCATTATTTCATGTGCTGGGACAGCTATTTGGGCTCGGTCCCATATGTCTGACAGGTTCAACGGTGATAATCATGCCCCGGGTGAACCTGGATGCCCTCATGCTTTATGTCCAGCGCTATAGAGCCAAGACCCTTTTCGGAGTGCCCACTCTTTATCGGATGATTCTGGAGCACGACCGGAGAGACTTCTATGATCTCTCCTCCCTCAAATACTGCTTTACGGGAGGGGACGTTCTGCCGCAGGAGGTCTTGAAGCGGTGGATGCAGCATTTTGGTACGCGCATCTATCAGGGGTATGGAGCAACGGAAACCTGCGGCGGCGTGACCATGGTGCAGGTTTCAGGTGATGCGCCCCTCGACTCCATCGGCACGCTCATGCCTGAAAAGGAGATTCGCATCGTGGATCCGGAAAGCCTCGATCTGGTGCCTGATGGAGAAATAGGCGAATTGATGGTCAGCTCACGTCTAATGATCGATGCCTACTGGAACAAGGAAGAGGAAACACGGGAATGCTTTGTGAAAATGGATGAAAAGCGCTGGTACAGGACCGGCGATCTTGTCCGTATGGATGGACAAGGGAATCTCTATTTCGTGGATCGTACCGCGGATATGATCAAGCACAAGGGGTATCGCATTTCCGCATCTGAGATCGAGGCGGCCATCAAAGATCATCCGGCTGCCATAGCTGCATGTGTGGTGGGAGTGCCTGACCGAAAGGTGGGAGAGCGTATCAAGGCCTTTGTCGTGCTGAAACAGGATGCCCAGGGGATCACCGGAAATGAACTGATTCGCTGGTGCAAGTCGCGCTTGACTGCCTATAAGGTGCCTGAATACATCGAATTTAGAGATATGCTTCCCAAATCCAAGGTGGGGAAATATTTGCGGCGAGAACTGCGCCGGGAGGAACGAGAAAGGGCAGCATCCGGATAGAAACCGAAGCCTGCCCAATCCCCACTGACCTAGTGCGCGGCAAGCCCCGCCGTTCGCGCGGGGAAGGGTAGCGCGGATGCCGCGCAGGCATCCTTCGGTTGTTTTCAGGATTTTTAGATTGGCGTTTATTGTTGCTCGATATATTGCTTGATTATGCTGATTGGCGCACCGCCGCATGAAGAGGCAAAGTGCGATGGCGACCACAACACATTTTTCCAATACCGCTTTCTCAAATCTGGGCGCTCCTTGAGCAACATTCGACTGGGCGCCCCTTTCAGGCTGTTCACCAAAGACGATACCGCAACCTTGGGCGGATACTCCAGCAGCAGATGCATATGGCTATCCTTGCCATCCATTTTCACCAGGGACGCTTCAAAGCTCTTGCAAAACTTGGCGAACATCAGGCGCAGCAAATGAGGAGTTAAATCATGAATAAATTCGCGCTGTTTGTTTTCAACGGTGACCCCATGTGCTTCATACATGTGCTTTTGAACGCATTGGACATGAAATCCAAAGGACACGAAACAAAGATTATTATTGAAGGTGCTTCGGTCAAACTGATTCCAGAATTGGTGAAACCAGGAAATCCGCTACATGGATTGTGGAAAAAGAATTTGGAGGCGGGGCTTATTGAAGGAGTTTGTAAAGCCTGCTCAAGCAAAGCGGGAACACTTGAGGCGGCAAATGAGCAAGGACTGGCCCTTCTTGACGATATGTCCGGACATCCCAGCATGTCAGCATACCATGATAAAGGATACGAAATTATTACCTTCTGATTCGGGGCGATATCTTTCCTATAGCACACGAAACCCACGGAATCGAAGGGCTCTATGGCCTTGAAAACCTCGCAATCGGTATGAATGCTTCGGTGCAATCTGACATTTCCAGCTTGATACGGAACACAGAGATACATTTTCCTGGCATGAAGATTAATTCGGCAATACAATTTATGCAGTAGCAAGAGTCCAAAAGAGAATCATTTGCTTCAGATATCATGGGAAGAGCCAGATGAAATCAGAAACATTCACTATCCCGGTTGATCAACGCCATTTCGAGGATTATATCTCTGGAGCGGTTTATGAGTGTGGCTCCATTACAGTTGAGGAAGCGGAAATAATTTCCTTCTCAGAGCGTTTCGATCCACAGCTCTTTCATACGGATCCAGAAGCTGCAGAAAAATCGGTCTACGGCGGCTTGATAGCAAGTGGCTGGCACTCAGCCAGCCTGACGATGCGTCTTTTCGTAGACCACTATCTTTCACATGTAGCCAGCTTGGGATCGCCTGGCGTGGATGAGCTTCGTTGGCTCATGCCTGTGAGACCCGGTGACACTCTGTCGCTCCGAGTAACAGTTACGGATACCAAGCGGTCGCGTTCAAAGCCAGATCGCGGTATTCTTCAATCTTACTGTGAGACGCTTAATCAGCATGGTCAAGTTGTAATGACTATGAAGGCAGTCAACTTGCTGGCGTGTCGTGAAATTATCTAATCATTTAATATATTGCTCCCGCCGACTGGCTTCGCCGGGAATTGCGGCGCCGACTTCGTCCGGCGATGCAGCTATGCAGTGTTATAAATCGCCCTTGGCTGTGTACACAAATAAGTGTACAGTGAGCCTATGAAGAAGCAAGATTTAGAAAATGCGCTCCGCAGGATAGGTTGGACGTTTCTTCGGGATGGTAGGAGTCATGATATCTGGACTGATGGAGACCCTGAGGAAGCGATTCATCGCCACAACGAGATAAACGAAAAGCTTGCGAGGGCAATTCTTAGGCGAGCCGAAAGGAAAATCTGATATGCGCTTTTACGGAACAGTATACAAGGACGGGAAATTCTGGCTTGCCGAGGTGCCCCTTCTTGATGCCATGACGCAGGGACATACGCGCAAGGAAGCTTTTGTTATGGTTAAAGATTTGTTGGATACCTTAGTGGACTGTCCTGGTTTCTCAGTTACCGTGCATCCGGGAAAACATGGTGATTTCGAAGTGAGCTCAAACGATCCTCGGGGCATGATCAGCCTATTTCTGCGAAGACAGCGTGAAAGGAGCGGCATTTCGTTATCAGAAGCTGCCGAGCGTATGGGTGCCAAGTCGCGCAATGCCTATGCTCGATACGAGCGAGGGACCTCAATGCCCAGCCTTGAGAAATTGGCCAAATTGTATCAAGCCGTGGCACCCGGTAAAGATATAGTCCTTCACCACAGTGTAATTGCATAACCGGGCTAATTCTTGGCCTTGCCTCCATGCGTAGGTTTCATGTAAGGGTATTTGATCTCAGGGGCATCCCTCGAAATCCGCGGCATCGAGATTTGAAGCGGCTATAACACGGATATACGGTCAATGCTATTGAACTGTGGATGAGGATAATCTGATATGACGCTCATTGAAGAAGTCGCGGCCAATATCTTCCGGATGGAGATCCCTCTTCCGGGGAGTCCGCTAAAGGCGGTGAACTCCTACGTCATTATGGACTCGGGGCGAAACCTGATCGTAGATACGGGACTAAATCGGGACGAGTGCATGCAAGCCATGCAGTCGGGTCTGAAGGCGTTGACGGTGGACCTGGAGGAGACCGATTTTTTTGTCACCCATCTTCACGCGGACCACTATGCCTTAGTCCCAAGACTTGTCGCTGACTCCCGCACCATCTATTTCAACCGGCCGGACGCTGAAAACGCGGCCGGAGGAGGGATATGGAAGCGGATGGCGGAGTACGCGCGTGCCAACGGATTTTCCGAGGAAGAGTCCCGGGAGGCCCTGGAGAGGCATCCCGGGCACCGCCATGGGGCCACTCTGAACAAGACGCTTACACTCCTGGACGGAGGAGAAATCCTGTCGATAGCAGACTACGCGTTTACCTGCATATCAACCCCAGGGCATACCCGGGGACACATGTGTCTCTACGAGCCGGAGCGGAAAATCCTGCTCTCAGGAGACCACATCCTGGAGGATATCACTCCCAACATCCAGTCCTGGTCTGATGAGAGGCAGGCCCTGCGAAGTTATCTGGGCAGCCTGGATGAGATTTATAAACTGGATGTGGACATCGTCCTTCCGGGTCATCGCAGGGTTTTCACCCACTGCCGCAAGCGAATCAACGAACTCAAAGCCCACCACCTGGTGAGGCTGGAAGAGGTTTTAGCAATCCTGAAAAACGGCCCTCTGAATTCCTATGAAACCGCATCGCGAATGACCTGGGACATCAACTGCAGGTCCTGGGAAGAGTTCCCCGTAGCCCAGAAGTGGTTCGCCACGGGCGAGGCCCTTGCCCACCTGAAATACCTGGTGGAAGAAGGGAAGGCAGTCAGAGAGAAAATAGGAGGACAGTTCGTGTTCAGAGTCGCCGGCGACCCTAAGATCGGCAGCTTAATCACTGCAAAGTCATAAACATCAGGGGTCATAGCTATCGCTTGTCAACGATCTTTTTGAAGTGAACCATTTTCGGTCGTGGAAAGTGAGCCACCTTGGCTATTATGCCTGGCTTATTTCATCGCCCTCCTTTCCGATTCCGGGATGGACAAACAGCCCTGGATGCCCCCAGACCAGTCCCCGGGGCTGTTTCTGCTTTCATCTGTTCTATTATAGGGGATGTCAAAAAACATTTTTTAAGCCTGTTACGCCGGGTCAGCGTTATTTTCAAATCGGCGATTGAAAATTTGCTCTACACCGTCAGAATCGCCGTGTGACTTTATGCGAGGTCGTCAAACTTGATGTTCCGGCTAAAATCGAATCGGAACACAAGGCAGATCCTATATTCGTTGATACAGCGGTTGATTTCATCAGCGTGTACGCTGATCGGACGCATCACGGTAAGGAGGAAGACATCTTTTTTAGAGAATTGACGAATAAACCGCTGTCCGCCGAGGCCCGGCGAGTTATGAATGAACCTATCTAAGCACATACGTTTGGGCGCCAGACAACCAAAGCACTTGTTGACGCCAACACGCGCTACCCGAATGGCGATGAAACTGCCTTGACCGACATAGCCAAAAAACTTCGAACCCTTGTAGAATTCTACCCAAAGCATATCGAAAATGAAGACGAGGTATTCTTCCCGGCATCCAGAGTGTACTTCACCGATGAGGAGGATCAAGCTATGCTTGCGGAGTTCTGGGATTTCGACCGGAAGATGATTCACGAGAAGTATAAATCGGTGGTCAAAGGACCTGAAGAATCCTAATGAATCCCGAGCGATCAGGCGCATGCGCGGCTCCACGATGCTACTGACGTGAATTATTGGGTGCTTATGAGTATGCTCAGTTCACTGAAGAATCAGGCCAAGCGACTTAAGCAGCTCACCCTCACGGAGTATTTTGCTGCGAGTGACCCGCGCACACCTATTCGGGTTCGGACGTTGGCAGTTCTCATCG
Organism: Desulfatiglandaceae bacterium; assembly: GCA_041753575.1. GTDB lineage: Bacteria > Desulfobacterota > DSM-4660 > Desulfatiglandales > Desulfatiglandaceae > CG2-30-51-40. Next base: position 11,160 of record JBGSUA010000095.1, on the reverse strand, counting down.
CGGCGTATGCTGTAAGCCCTATTGATCTTATTCCAGACTTCATCCCGATCGTCAGCTACCTTGACGACCTGTTATTGGTTCCGCTTGGTTTAGCTCTGGTTGTACGACTGACTCCACCGCTGGTTCTGGAATCGGCTGGGGTGAAGATGGAATAGGCTGTCATCAAACCCTTCAGCTATTCTGCGGCATTCTTCATTGTCGCGTTGTGGCTTTTCGTTTTGTGTCCACTGACTCGTATGTTATGGAGCAGGTGGAGGTGGACTGCAGGCGGTACAGAAAGGCCGTCACGATGACAGTATCCCAAAAAATGCTGGGTTCAATCCGCAGTCGCGCTTAGGGGTCCCTTCCGCCTCAGCCGCCCTGCATAAATCGCCGGTTTTGGTGGCAAGGGGAAACCGGGAATTATAATTGTAGTAGGGAGAAAAAACTGAATGATGTCAGTCATATACCTGATTGTTTTAACCCATTAATTTGGTTAGCCTTCTGCTTCTCCCTTCGATTGTTGCTCTATCGTGAACGTCAAATTAGGCAAGAGAAGCGCAAACGTAAAATTTCTCTTGACAAGACTATACCGAACGTTCAGTCTGTTATTGCAAACTGACTGTTTAGTCTAGTTCTTAATGTTCTTTCCGTAGGTCTATCTACTTATTCCATGATCGGGGCGGAGCAGGTGGCATCGCTTCAAGAAACGTGACACACGCAGGAGGTAGGAATGGAAAAAGAGGTATTCATAGTATCAGCCTTAAGAACGCCTATAGGCGAGTTTGGAGGGGCCCTTAAATCGATTGACCCCGTTGATCTTGCTGTACCCGTCATGAAAGCGGCCATCGATCAATCTGGTATTCCAAAGGACCGAATCGGAAAGGTAATCCTTGGAAACACGCTAGCACCTCTCAAGCCCAACATCGCAAGGGGTGCTGCCATCACCTGTGGTATTCCCCCTGAGGTACCTTCCTTCAGCGTGCATTGTGCGTGTGCCAGTGCCATGCAGGCGATCATCAGCGGTGCTTCCGCACTTATGCTCGGTGAGGCAGAAACCGCTCTGGTGGGCGGGGTGGAGTCCATGAGCAATGCACCATATGTCCTGACAAGCAACCGGTGGGGTCAGCGTCTCAGACACAGTCAAGTCCTGGACCTGCTTTGGTGGGGGATGCAGGATGACCCCATAATGGGTGGGCAGGGCCGATCTGCCGACTTACTGGCCGAGAAATACGGAATTTCTCGTGATGATCAGGATGAGCTGGCTGCCCTCTCCCATCAACGAGCGTTAAGGGCACAAGCCGAGGGTTATTTCAAGGAACAGATCGTTCCCCTTGAGACAAAATCTCGGGGAAAAAGCACCCTGGTTGATAGAGACGAACGCCCCAGAGAGGATTCGACCGCTGATACCCTCGCAAAGCTGTCTTCCGCATTTTCCGAGAATGGAACCGTGACCGCAGGTAATGCGAGCAGCATCAATGACGGTGCCGCGGCAATGGTTCTTGCTACTGGCAAGGCCTGCAAGGATTACGGGCTTACCGCGCTCGCTAGAATAGGACCATGGAGCATAAAGGCCGTTGAACCCAGACTGACTGGCGTGGCGCCGGTCCCTGCAATTCGGGAATTGATGGAACTTTCGGGCCTGTCACTGTCCGACATAGACCTTATGGAGATCAACGAAGCATTTGCAGCGTACTATATATCCTGTGAGAAAGAGCTTCGTCTGGACCGCTCAAAACTCAACGTAAACGGAAGCGGGATTTCTCTTGGACATCCCGTGGGAGCGACAGGATGCCGCATTGCAGTTACATTGCTTCATGAGATGATACGCCGGGATGTCCCTATAGGATTAGCAAGTCTGTGTGCCGGAGGGGGCATGGGATATGCTGTGATGATCAGGAGAGACTGCTGATGGTTATAGACTTAGAAAACATGCAGCTGCTAAACCATTTCCTTTGAGACTAAGAGGAGGAATCATGAACTCCCGGAGAATTGTTGTCGAAGAGGAAAGCGGCATATCGATTTTTCACATCGAAAACCCACCAGCCAACTGCCTGGACGCTCGAACTATTGATGAGCTGAACGCCCTTTTGAGGGACTATGAGGGAGCTGCTCTTCCTAAGGCAATCATCGTCACGGGAAGGGGAGATGCTTTTTCCGCTGGTGCCGAGCTCAGGGAATTGGCACAGACCAGAACGGCGGGTGAGGCCGAGGCAATCGTAGGAAACGCGAAGGGGCTTTTTGATATAATAGAAAAATTCAAAAAGCCTGTGCTGGCTGCCATAAACGGTTTGTGCCTCGGAGGAGGCCTTGAATTGGCGCTTGCATGTCACATGCGCATTGGGGCAGAAAATGCCCGATTCGGCTTCCCCGAGATCAACCTAGGTCTTATGCCCGGCGCTGGGGGCACGCAGAGACTTCCGCGCCTTATAGGAATGCCCAAGTCCTTTGAGATCATCCTTACCGGAGGGCTGTTCAGCGCACGGGCGGCTCTTGAAATGGGCTTGCTAAACGGAATCACATCCCCGGGGAAAGCACTTGATGCCACAAAAGAGATCGCCTTAAGGATTGCCGTTAAAGGCCGAATTGCGGTTGCTTCAGCCATGAAGGCTATTCGCTCTTCCCTGAGTATGGAGCGAAAGGGGGGAATGGATCTGGAGACAAGTCTGTTCGGTGAATTATCTCAGAGCGAAGATGCGAGGGAAGGGATCTCGGCCTTTCTTGAGAAGCGAAAGCCCGAATTCAAAAACACCTGAGGAAGGAGACGAATATGTTATTAAAAGACAAAGTGGCTGTGATAACCGGCGCCGCGAGGGGCCTTGGAAGAAGCGATGCAGTTGTACTGGCCGGAGAAGGCGCTGATATCGTTGTGATAGACATAGACGGCCAAGGAGCGGAGTTGGTGGCCCGGGAAATTGAGAAGTGCGGACGCAGGGCCATTGCATTTGAGGCGGACATAACGGACCTGAAAGCAGTCGAGGAATTAGGTCGTCAGGTGAAGGATCAGTTGGGTGGAGCTGATATCCTTGTAAACAATGCGGCAACCCTGGACAACTTGTCACAGATCGAAAGCATGGACAACAAGTTGTGGGACAGGGACCTCAAGGTGAATCTCACCGGGTCCTATTACTGCACCAAGATCTTTTTTTCCCATATGAAGGAAAAAAAATGGGGCAGAATTATCAATATGGCATCCGTTGCCGGAACTCTGGGAGGTTTCGGACAGGCAAGTTACTCAACGACAAAGGCAGGAATCATCGGCTTCACTAAGTCCATAGCCCTTGAGGGCGCTAGATACGGTATCACATGCAATGTGATTGTAGGGGGACTTCTGGCGACGGATATCTCAAAAAACATGCCTGACAAGATGCGCGACAGGCTTCTGAGACGAGTTCCCATGGGGAAGATGGGGGATCCAGAGGACGTGGCGAATGCTATCGCATTCCTGGCCTCCGACAGGGCAAAATACATTACAGGCATTGCGCTGAACGTTACGGGAGGGCTGGAGCTATTTGCCTTTTGACAGACCAAGCAGAGATATACAAGGAGGAGGTTGAATGCTTTTCGAACTCACGGCTGAACAGCAGGACATAAAAAAGGCGGCAAGGGAATTTGCCGAAGGTGAATTTACCAATGTAGCGCTCGATTATGACAAGAAAGAGGAATTCCCCATGGAGATATGGAAAAAGGCCTGCAGCCTTGGTTTCGTGGGGATATTCATAGATGAGAAATATGGGGGGGCTGGAATGGGATTCCTCGACAACGCGATTGTCACAGAGGAATTCTGGCGCGCTGACCCTGGCATGGGCACCATGTTGCTGACAACCTTGGGATCAGAGATAATCCTGATGCATGGCCGAAAAGATCAGAAGGAAAAATATCTTCCGCCGCTCTGCAAGGGCGATGCAATAATGGGCTTAGGCTGCACGGAGCCGGATGCGGGCAGCGATCTGACGTCGGTCTCCACTGCTGCCGTCAAAGATGGAAATGAATATGTCATTAACGGCTCAAAGATATTTATTACAAACGGAACAATAGCTGACTATCTTGCTGTCTTTTGTGTTACAGATCCTGACGGCGAGAATCCTTTTTCAAGGCAATCTCTTATAATGGTCGAAACAGATCGAAAGGGATTTGAAGCCAACAAACTGGCAGGAAAGATGGGGGCCAGGGCTACCATAACCTCGGAGCTTAGCTTTAATGATGTAAGAGTCCCTAGAAGCAACCTCGTAGGCGAGGTTGAGGGAAGGGGGTTCTATCAACTGATGGACATGTTCAACAGGACGAGGATCGCTGTTGCCGCTCAGGGAATTGGTGTGGCCCAGGGCGCACTTGAAATGGCTGTCAGATATACCAAGAAAAGGCACCAGTTCGGCAAATCTATTGCCAGTTTTCAGGCAACACAGTTCAAGATAGCAGAAATGGCCACAAAGATCGAGGCGGGACGAAGTCTTTACTACCGGGCAGCATCACTCCTAGACCAGGGCAAGGTGGAGCCAGATCTCATTTCAATGGCAAAGTGGTATTGCGGTGAGACAGGCGTCAGGGTGACTGACGAGGCACTCCTGATGCATGGAGGGTATGGGTATTTCGAAGAATACAATGTAGAGAGGTTTTATAGGGCGGCCAAGATCGTTGAGATCGTTGAGGGAACCAAAGATATAGAGAAATTGATTATTGCCAGGGAGGTGCTCAAAAAACTGGCGTAGCAGGCATTCGTGACACGCAACCGGATTAGCGAATTGCCAGAAGCCGGAAAACCCGAGAGAGATCCGTTCACAAGCAACGAGTGGAATCGGCCGTGACATGCTGAAAATTAACAATATCAAAGTGACTTACAACGATGTGGCCCTTGTTTTAATGGGAATCTCCCTTGAAGTGGGCCAAGGATCAATTGTCACTCTTCTGGGATCAAACGGTGCTGGAAAGACCACTACACTTAAGGCTACAGTCGGGGTCCTCAGGATTGAGGAAGGTGAGATAGAAGAGGGGAGCATTGAGTTTCTAGGTGAAAGGATCGACAGGAAAAGTCCGGATAAGATAGTCCGCATGGGGATCTGCGCCGTTCCCGAAGGAAGAGGGATTTTTTCGGAATTGACTGTCCTGGATAATCTCAAACTGGGAAAGATTGCCCGCAAGGATCAGGAAGGTATAGGGGTAGATTTTGCCAAGGTGTTCGAATACTTTCCAATACTCCACAAAAGACGGTCTCTGCTCGCCGGCTACCTCAGCGGGGGCGAACAGCAGATGCTTGCCATCGGGCGCGCCCTAATGGGTAAGCCGGTCCTTATGCTTTTAGATGAACCTTCACTCGGTCTGGCGCCGATAGTCGTCCATGAAATCTTCAAGATCATTAGATCTATAAACCGCGAAGAAAACACCGCAATTCTGCTTATTGAGCAGAACGCAAAGCTTGCCCTGAGCTGCGCTCGGTATGGTTATATAATGGAAAACGGCCGGATCGTGATGGACGCCCCGAGCGATGTCCTTAGCGGCGACCTTGATATCAAGGAATTCTATCTTGGCCTTACTGATGGTTCAAGGCGCAAGAAGTATGCAGAGGTAAAGCATTACAAACGACGAAAGAGATGGCTCTCCTGACGGTAAAAAGAAAGGCGACCTTGGCATATCACGTAGCTTACGAGCTTGAAAAGGCCCTCAGAAATGGCACCGCTCAACTTCTTTGAAGTACAAGATATTCATATGAGATTTGCAGGGATTCAAGCCCTCCAAGGGGTCAGCTTTTCTGTTGCCAAGAATGAACTGCTGGCCGTCATAGGACCAAATGGGGCTGGCAAGACAACCATTTTCAATATCATCAACGGCGTTTATCATCCCTATATAGGCAAAATCCTTCTAGAAGGCAAAGACATAACCCGCCTGAAGCCTTACAAGATAGCCCAAGCCGGCATTGCAAGGGTCTTTCAAAACGTTGAATTGTTCAAAAACATGACCGTCATAGACAACCTTCTACTCGGTAGACATCGCTTTCTGAAATCATCATTTCTTTCCGGCTCCTTCTTCCTGGGAAAATGCATGAGGGAAGAAATGGAAAACAGGAGGAGGGTAGAGGAGGTTATCGAGTTTCTTGAAATCGAAGAAGTCCGAAAACAGATGGTGAAAAACCTTCCATTCGGCCTTCAGAAACGCGTTGAGCTCGGCAGGGCACTTTGCATGGATCCTTTGATTCTGCTTCTCGATGAACCGGTAGCAGGAATGAATCTGGAAGAGAAGGAGGATATCGTGCGTTTTATTTTGGATATCAAAGAGGAGACGGAAACCACTATCATCATGATCGAACACGACATGGAGGTGGTAATGGATATTGCCGACAGGATATGCGTTATCGACTTCGGGGCCAAGATTGTTGAGGGATCTCCTGAGGTCGTTCAGAATCATCCCAAGGTTGTTGAAGCTTATCTCGGACCCGAGGATTGAAGGATGTGTTGTCAAAGATGAGTGCCGATACGCTTCCAAAGCTTTTTCTGGAAAAGGTACGTGCTTATGGAAATGGCGTAGCCCTGAGGGAAAAACAACTGGGCGTATGGCGTCCTATTACCTGGAATGAATACTACGACCATGTGGAGACATTCGGGTTGGGATGCCGTAGGCTGGGTTTGAAACTTCAAGAAAAGGTCTCCATCCTTGGTGACAACTGCCCGGAATGGCTTTACGCCGACATCGCTACGGAGACTCTTCGCGGCATAGCTGTCGGCGTCTATCCTACAAACACCGTCGAACAGGTAAAATATATTCTCGAAAACTCAGCTTCAAAATTTGTAGTGGTAAAGGATCAGGAACAGCTTGACAAAGTGCTGAGGGTGAAGGCCGATCTTCCCATTCTTGAAAAAATAATCGTCATAGATATGAAAGGGGTCAGAAAATACAAAGATCCGTTGATCATAAGCTATGAAGACGTTGAGGAGATCGGCAGGGAAATAAGGCAAACAAAGCCAGAGTTGTTTGCCGGAATAATAGCAGAAACCCAGGCCAGTGATATAGCGATAATCGTTTACACTTCAGGAACTACTGGCCCTCCGAAGGGGGCGATGCTATCTCACAGTAACATTACCGCGGGGCAGACTGGCTTTCTGAAGGTTCTTCCAATTATCCGGGAAGATTCCCTTGTATCCTCTCTGCCCCTGTGCCACGTTGCCGAAAGAATGTTTTCCCTTTTTCTTCCCATGAAAGTCGGCTGTACAATCAATTTTGCCGAAAGCGTAGCTACAATGCAGGCTGACATGATCGAGATTTCGCCTTCCATCTTTCTCACGGTTCCACGCATGCTGGAGAAGATGCATTCAACCATCACCACAAAAATCAAGGACGCCAACCCTTTCAAGCGCTGGGCATATAAACTCTGTATGCCCTTAGGCGAGAAGGTATCAGATATAAGGCTGTCGGGCAGAAAGGTCGGCTTATATTACAGCGCTTTATTTTTGATCTCCTACTTTCTCTTGTTCAGGCCCCTGCGGAACAGGATAGGCTTGCTTCAGGTCAGGGAATGCGTGTCAGGTGCCGCGCCCCTTTCAAAAGATATAATGAAATTTTTCAGGGCCCTGGGAATCAGGATCAAAGAGGCTTACGGCTGCACGGAATCCACAGGCGTTATCAGCACGCCTGAAGGTGAGGATCGCAAATTGGGTTCTGTTGGAAAGCCGGTACCAGGCATTGAGTTAAGGCTGGCAGATGATGGTGAGATCCTTATCAGAGGCGACCTAGTGTTCAAAGGCTACTATAATGATCCTGAAGGTTCCAGGAGCGTACTCAAGGGCGGCTGGCTTTACACGGGGGATGTGGGGAAGCTGGATGAAGATGGGGACCTTTTTATCGTTGATCGTAAAAAAGAAATCATCATCAATTCGGCGGGCAAAAATATTGCGCCTTCCGAGATCGAGAACCGCCTGAAATTCAGCCCTTTCATCAAGGAAGCCATTGTCATAGGCGAAGGAAGGAAATACCTAACCGCATTGATTCAGGTAGACTACGAGAACGTTGCAAATTGGGCCCAGAAGGAGGACATGCCTTTTACCAATTACAAGAGCCTCGTAAGGAATTTCAGGGTCTACGGACTAATAGAGCGTGAGATAGCGGAGGCAAACAAGAACCTTGCCAGGGTGGAGGGCATCAAGAAATTTGTCCTTTTGGACAAGGAGTTGGATCAGGATGATGGTGAAGTGACCGCTACCATGAAAGTAAAAAGGCAGATTATTGAAAAAAAGTACAGAGACGTCATAGAAACCATGTATTGAGGTAATGTCGCCGGAATGGGAAGTGATTTGGTCTATTTTCTTCAGCTAGTGGTAAGCGGCCTGTCGGTTGGTAGCATTTATGCCATAATCGGCATCGGCTTTGTTATTATTTATAAGTCCACCAAGATCCTCAATTTCGCCCACGGCGAGATAATGATGATCGGAGCCTACCTCTGCATGGCGCTCATTTCGAGATTTCACTTCGGTTTCATAACGGCTTTTATCGTGACATTGCTCTTCTCGGCACTCCTAGGCATAGTTTTGGAACGGGTCATATTCAGACCCATGATTGGGCAGCCTATATTTGCAGCAGTCATCATAACGCTGGGATTGAGCATCCTATTGCGCACTTCAACAGGTATGATATTCGGCTACGGCAATGAGGTCTTCCCTTCTCCTTTCAGCGAGGAACCTATTGTCCTATATGAAATCGTTATATCACATGCCCATATGTGGACTATTGTCGTATCTTGCGGCGTTGTCTTCATGCTTGTCATGTTCTTCAGGTATTCAGATATAGGGATCTCCATGCGCGCTGCCGCTGAGAATCAAATCAACGCTTACATGTTAGGTATCAATGTCAAGAGAATGTTTTCCCTGACATGGCTGATTGCCGCCGTTACGGGATCGCTGGCAGGGGTTATGCTGTCCAATGTCCATATCATGAACACAAACCTTAGCCTGGTGGCAATGAAGGCATTTCCGGCCATCATCCTCGGGGGTCTGGACAGCCTGGGCGGAGCACTGCTGGGAGGACTCGTCATAGGAGTGGTGGAAAACCTGGTCGGCGGTTATCTCGAGGTCTATCTTGGAGGGGTTAAAGAGATATCCGTATACGTGCTGCTCTTCGTCATACTGATTATTAAACCATACGGTTTTTTTGGGACCAAGGAGATAGAAAAGGTTTAAGGACATGGTCGTAAGAAGCAGAACTTTTGTTGAGACTTACGAGGAGGACGTCTCTCTATTCAGGACGATCTGGATTAGGTTCTGGTTTGCCCTCTTGCTGATCGCCATAATACTGATACCATTAATAGGTGATCGCTACAGCCTTTACGTCCTAAATATATCGGGCATATGCATCATCGGAGCCATTGGCCTGAACTTCCTTATCGGATACACCGGCCAGATATCCATCGGGCATGCTGCCTTCATAGCGATCGGCGCCTACACGACCACTATCGTTGGGAATTGGATTGTCCTCCCGTCTCTATGCCTCATTCTTCTTTCAGGAGTAATTGCCGGAATCACTGGTGTGATAATAGGGATACCATGCCTCAGGCTCAGGGGTCTCTACCTGGCCATGGCCACAATGTCATTCGGAGTGATAGTGGAATACATCCTTTTCCACTGGATAGATCTTACAAACGGCCCGATGGGTATGGCGGTTCCACCGCTGTCGATATTGGGGTTTGTGTTAGATAACCACACGCGATTCTATTATTTCATTGCGGCGCTAGTAATCATAATGTGCCTGGGCGCAAAAAACCTCACCAGGATGAAGATAGGAAGGGCCTTCGTGGCGATAAGAGACAGGGATATTGCCGCCAGCATAATCGGCGTAAACCTTACCTATTACAAGGTCCTTGCATTTGGTATCAGCTCTTTCTATGCGGGTATCTGCGGGAGCCTCCTGGCATACTACATGACTCACGTCAATCCCGAGTACTTCAACCTTTTTCTCTCCGTTGAATACATAGGCATGATCATTGTGGGGGGCTTAGGAAGTATCGCCGGTTCTATTCTAGGGGCGCTGTTCATGACCATTGTCCCTGAATCGCTGAAGTTTTTCCTGGGGTTCATTCGGGAGAGCTTTGGTCTTACCGGGTTTGAGTTTACTGATCAGGTCCGTGTGGCCATCTATGGCGCGCTCATAATCCTTTTCCTCATATTCGAGCCCGGAGGGCTCTTCGCCATTTGGCAGAGGTTGAAGATTTTTTTCAAAAAGTGGCCTTTTTCATATTAATTTTGCTGCGCTTCAAAGAAGGGAGGAGGTGGATCGAGGAGGCGCGTTATCGAACCGGAGACTCAGTGCATAAGAAATTCACCATACGCTCAGGGAGGAAAAGATGAAAAGATCAGATTGTGTTGGTACTCTGGTGGTATTGCTGTTGGTCGCCTTATTTACGCTGTCCACGGCGTCTGCCGCGGACACGAGGGGCATCACCAATGATACGGTAAGGATTGGTCTGATTGCCGATACCACAGGCCCTGTCGCAAACCTTGGCAGGTTCCTCAAGATGGGAATCGAGGATTACTTTAACGCCATCAACGAAAAGGGCGGTATTAACGGAAGAAAAATTACCCTTATTCACGAGGATGATCAATACCAGATACCCAAGGCTTTGGCTGCTTTCGAGAAGTTGATCTTCAAGGATGAGGTTCTTTCAATCCTGCATTGTGGAGGAACTCCTCAAGTCATGGCCCTCATGCCGGCAATTGCCAAGGAGCGTGTCCCGATTATCCCTCCTGGGCAGTATGAGAAGATGTACAGTCCCTATCAGCGATATATCTTTGTTTTTGGATCCACATATGCGGATCAGGCTGCCTGCGCTATTGACTACATGATGCATGATCTTAAGGCCAAGAAACCTAAAGTTGGTATAGTTTACATGGAAAACGAGGTTGGCAGACAGGGCCTGGATGCGTGCAGGGAGAGATTGGCTAAATATGGCTTGAAGCCCGCCGCTGAGCTTGAACTTTCACTCAGGAGTGTGGATGCCTCATCGCAAGTAATGAGCCTCAAAAAGGTTGATGCGGATTACGTTATCCTATTCGAACTACCCCCCGCGGTGATAAACTTTCTAAAGACGGCCCAAAAATTCAATTATTATCCCACCTACCTATCATACACTTGGTGCGCCGACGACAGCATTCTGAAAGCCACCGGCAATGCCGCCAAGAATGGATACTATGCGGCCAGCATCTT
>JBGSUA010000094.1:0-3303 GCA_041753575.1 Desulfatiglandaceae bacterium | reverse complement strand
TGCACAAACAATCGGTCAGTACAGCCCGGTGAAAACAGACTCAGATAGGGAAATCCTTCTGGGAAAACCTCCCCAAAATAGCCCTCTTTCGGTCAGTTTATTACCTTAAAATTCTGTCCGAATAACGGAGTAATCAACATCCACTTGTTCAGCATCTCTAAGTTCAACCTTCAGGCGCCCGTCTCGGCCTTCTTCTATCGAAGCAACTACTGTATTCTCCAACACAACGACGCTTTCCTCAATCGCCTCTTCAATTTCGGTCTTGAAGGCTGGAGCTTTCTCAAGTGTCCTTCGGTAGATAACAACGACCTTTTTGCTGAGGCGCCTGAGCACTCTCGCAACATCAAAGGCGGTATTACCACCCCCCACAACTGCTATTCTCTCTCCTAAAAAAGGAATTCTTCCCGAATGAACTTCCTTGAGCAAGGTTAGGCCATCATGGAGGCCCTCCCCTTTGTAGCCCCAAGTTGGGCTTTTCTTTCCCCAGAGCCCTGGTGCGAGAAAGACATACGAATATTTTTTCAAAAACTCAGGAATGAGATCGGGGCCGATCTCATTGTCTGGAAAAAAATTAACGCCCAGCCGAAAAATATTTGCTATTTCCTTTCGTAAGATGTCTCTGGGCAGTCGGTATTCAGGAATCCCGTAACGCAACATTCCACCCGGTTCTCCTTCACGCTCAAAAAGATCAACTTCCAAGCCTTCCCTCACAAGGAAATAGGATGCAGCCAGTCCTGACGGTCCACTCCCAATAACAGCAACACTTGCGCCGGAGTCAGTCTTCTCTTTTTTCATAGGAACGCCCAATCCCCAATCTCCTATGAAACGTTCTACTGCCCTGATGCCAACCGATTCATCCAATTCCTTTCGGTTACAAGCGTCCTCGCAAAACCGAGGACATACCCTGCCGGTTACCGCTGGCATAGGATTGCGGATACGGATAGAGTCAAGTGCGTCAGAGATTCTGTTTTCACTAAAAAAAGCCATAAGCTCGGGTATGTCTAAACAATTAGGACAGCCGTTGGAACACGGAGCAATGCCCCTCTCAAAAAAGGGACGGACGGTTCTCCAGGAGCCTGTAAGATTGCTGCTCGTGTCAGCACACGAGACGGGATATCCTTCTATTAACCGTTCTGACAGTCCGCTCTTATGCTCTTTCATGGATCAACTTCTCATCCGCATTCATGAATGAACGCTAGTGTGGCCGGTTGTTGGATTCATTGGATAACGCATACAATTCAGCTTCCTATTCTTCCCTTTTTCCCGATTCCTCCCCGATAGTTCTATTGGCTTTAACTGCTATTTCTCTGGCAATAGAAAAGGCTTCATGAAAGGCCTTAAGGTTTTTTTCTAGTTGCGCTGTGATGAATTTCCCGATTGCAGGGATAAGGCTTTCGACCCTGAGCAAATTCGTGAATCCGGCGAATGCCCCCAAAATTGATGTGTTTATAAACGGATTAGTTATGCTTCCCAATCCGTTTTTTAATGCTATGGAATTGACATCAAGAGTATTTATGAAAACTCTATCTTTAGGAAAGCGAAACTCTTGTGGCTGTCTATTACTATTGATTAGCAGTGTCCCGTTTTCTTGAATGCCAGAAAGGACATCAATACTCTTTATCAGATGCTCGTTCAGGACAATGACGTGTTGCGGTCTGATCACTTTACATCTTAGGTTGATAAAAGAATCATCAACCCTCACAAAGGCTTCAACAGGAGCGCCTCTCCGCTCAGCACCAAAAGTGGGAAAGGCCTGCGCATGCTTCCCTTCCAAAAAGAAGCTGTACGCCGCAATCCATGACGCAATTACTGCCCCCTGACCCCCACGCCCGTGAAAACGTATTTCCATCATGCCAGTATCTGATCCATATTAATTATCAATAATATTAATTATTATTAACTAATTAATTATTGGCTTAACTAACAATTGAGATGGCTAATTAAAATATGCTAACTGGTTATTCTAACTTTCATTAAGTTAACAAAAGATTTAATATGATGCCTTAAATATATTCTAGCTTGATCATATTTGTTACTTCTAATTAAATTTAATATTTTAGTATGTTCTTTCTGTGAATCACTTGTAAGTCCTGGTTTATATGCATACATAAATTGATATCTTGCGAGATGAAATCCTATTTTTCTATAAAAATGTATTATTTGTCTATTTTGTGAAGCCTTTACTATACTATTATGAAAATCAGCAAACTTAAGAAGGTAATTAAGTTTTTCATCAGCGCTTTCATTTTCTGTTGGAATAGATAATCCAATGGTAGCTTTAAGGGCCGCCTCCACATCATTCAGTTCGTTCAACCGCATTTCCTCGAGTAAGTCTATTGCATAGATCTCGATCATCTCTCTTGATTGATAAAGCTCTATGAAATCCTGTTGTGTAAGATCGGCTACATAGCACCCTTTACGGGGATTGCTTACAACTAGCTGGTCCTCTTCAAGAACCCGGAATGCCTCGCGAAGAGGAGCACGACTGATCTCAAGTTGATTGGATAGAACAGATTCGTTAAGCCTTTCCCCAGCCTTCAACTGCCCAGTTATGATTTGAGATCTCAAATGTTCGACTATGCTTTTGGTAACTCCCGGAATTTCCATAGCACTCCATCCCAAATAAGGTCGATTGTCGACAAACTACAAGACAGTGCCCTCCTTGTCAAGAAAAAATTTTCAATCCCACATTTCCCACCCTATCTGATATTTTGGGGGTAATTTTCTGCTGCTGGGACCTCAGGTGCTGGCTGGGGAGATATCAGGATACACGGCTCAATCTGTAAGTCAACTTTTTTATTGACATACATACTCCATGATGATATCAATGTGTCAGGAGGTGTATCATGGAACTTGCAGAATGGGCAAAACTTCAGGAGGAGATGCTTAAGGCGCAACTGTCGGTTGTGCGCGGATACATAAGGGGCAAGGATGGAGGGTCAACTGAGAGGAAGGCGTCTTCATCCAAACGTAAGTCTCAGATGAGTATGATAACAGACATACTCACTGAAGCAGGCGGACCCCTTCACGCCATGGAGATCATAGGCCGTGTGGAGAGAAAATACGGCATAAAGCTTGACCGGGAATCCATGGTGTCGGCTCTCACCAAGAAGGTAAAGAAAGGTACAGGGTTTGTCAGAACCGGCCCCAACGTCTTTGCACTTAGCCCAAATTCATGAAAGCAAAAATATTCTTATGGAATAACAGCAAGTTAAAGACAGGCCACTTCGTTTTCTGGCACTACATCTTTGCGCGATCAGAGAATCTTTTTCACCATCCGCCCTGGCACCGAAGCAATGTTCA
>JBGSUA010000093.1:0-6139 GCA_041753575.1 Desulfatiglandaceae bacterium | reverse complement strand
CCAACATGTTATATTCCTCCTTGCATGCTGTGATGGTAGGCAGCAAGGAGCCGCATCTGTGTCTCCCGGAGATCCATACACCTGAAAGGTTGTAGGTCTTTTTACCGTTCGTCCATCGCTTCTGCGAGGTACAGTCGGGGGCACATGCCGGGAATCACCGGATCAGTTTGGACATCAGGATATTACTCACTACAAATTATCCGATCTCGTTGCGCTACCCCTGCTGCCTACTTCACACAAGTTAGCAATTTGATTCATCTTCTTGTATAATTCGGGAGCTCCGACCCGTAGAGCTTTGGGGATCTGCGCTGTCCAGAGAGAGGGTTTCCCCACGGATGGGTGTAAAAACCTTTCCCTTCCCTTCTGTCATGGGAGCACTGTCTGGTAAAGCTCGACTGCTCTTGCCCAAAGCGTGGAGGACTATAATGTGGCACTGTTGTCATTGAGCACCTAAATCCCACTTCGGAGGATCCAAAGGGTTCGTCCACGAATCAGGGAGTACTGCCGCCAAATTCTCTTCGTGGGCATTTCTTGACCGGCCATTTCTGGGTACTTTTCAACCGGCGGCAATATACGATAGGCTCAAGAGCCAGTGGAAGGCTTTCGGTCCCTAGCTTTTGTAAGGCCTACGGCCGTCAAGAGTAATCTGCTCTGTACTGAGAGATTTTTCTTTTGAATTTTTCCTGGCTTCAGGGCGTGGTTGCCCATCGGCAGTCGAGTATCCACGTTTTCTTGTCGGCGTATGAGGAGGTGTTTATTCAAAAGTAGAAACTCCAGCCAGTGGGGTGGTGGTTTCTAATATGATTAGGCTCTTCATAAACTTAATTGCATGAAAACCCTGGTGAGTTAGGCTGATAATAGCTATTATACTGATCTTTTAACATTTTTGGTTCTGGCTTTGCCGGTTTAGGGATATCCTGATAAACATGAAAACGGTTTTTGCGGAAGCTGTTGCCGTTCTGATGGTGATGTTGCTCTCTGGTTGCGCGTCACTACCCAATTCAACATTTGAGAAGATCAGCAATCGGAACATCGAGTTTGCATTGACTCGACAGGACACGATTCCCGTTGTCTTCGAAAATGGGCTCGGCGGAAGAATGGAGTGGTGGAAGAAGGTATTGCCTGCAATCTCGAACGACACCACGACATTCGCATACAACCGTCCCGGTTACGGAAATAGTGATCCTGTATCAACGCCCCGTGATGGTTTGCATATAGTGGATGAGTTAAGAGGGCTGCTTTATAGCAAAGGTATGAAACCGCCGTACATCCTGGTAGGTCACTCGCTGGGCGGGTTGTACATGCAGCTTTTTGCCCGGCGTTATCCAGAAGAGGTGAGTGCGCTTATTTTAGTTGACTCGACACACCCCCAACAACTTGATGGCGAAGGTGCTCTGGAGAAGCAGTCGTTCTTGGTTCGTGGCATTCTTGGCGTTTTGGTTACAGGAACTGCCAAGGAGGAACTCGATTTGCTGCCTCAAACCGGCAAGCAAGTGCTAGACCTCCCGACCTTGTCAAACAAACCTGTATTCGTTCTCAGTGCGTCCAAACCGTTGGATGAAAAATCAAAAGTAGCGGATGACGCAAACGAAAAACGTAAAGACATTGCCCGCCTTTATCCAGGTTCTCAACAGATATGGGTAGATAGTGGGCATGTGATCCCGCTTGAAAAACCAGGGTCGGTTATCGCTGCGATCCGCGAGGCAATGCTCTTGAGTCAGTCAAATAGAGATCGGATCAAATGAACACAACCTTGATCCCTAACACTTATAAGGCCTCCGGCTGTCAAGGGTAAAACTGCCCCCTAACGAAAAATCTTTTCTTTTTTCGTCTGCCGGGTTTCCGAGTCCATTTGCCTGAGCGGTTCCGACTTTATTTCAAAGCGGGTGCTGGAGACTGCTACAAGGCTTCTTAAAATCGCTCACAGTAAAGCGCGCTGACAACTTAACGTAACGTGAGAGGCGGACAAATTAGAACAGCCAAACTGGGCAAGCTGGATTTACGCATTCTGAAAAAGTCCACTCAAAGAAAGGGCAGGCTATGAGAGAGATGGGAATAAGGACCCTGAGGTTCCTAATTGCGCTGGCCTTTGTTCTATTAGGAACACAGGAAGCCGCTGCCATGCAAATATTTGTCAAGACGCCCACAGGCAAAACGATTACCTTGGATGTTGAGCCATCTGACTCCATAGAAAATGTTAAGGCAAAGATTCAGGATAAGGAAGGCATCCCCCCGGAGCAGCAGCGGCTGATCTTTGCCGGAAAAGAACTAGAGGATGGCAGAACCCTTTCTGATTACAACATCCAAAAGGAAAGCACATTATACCTCTTGTTGAAGTCATCGGATCCTTTGCCCGTGCCTGCGGTATCCGATTGGGGAATGGCGCTGCTTTGGATGAGTACCTGTCTCATGGCGATGAGGTTTCTGATGGTTAGGAGGCGCTAGCAACCGGATAAATTTGTTTGGTTCACCGAAAGCTGACCTTGAGAGATGTCTTTTTGGGGCATAATGCTCAGCTAGGTTGGTGTAGAATCTTATACGGCATCCTTCTTCGGTTTGAATGATATGTTTGGCAAAGGCATTCTATCATGCCTCAGGAGGAGGATTTAAAAAGTAATAAAGCTGATTCAGCCGACACAAAGATCCGCACGGATGATTAGGAAAGTTCTGCACTTGATATTTGCCATTTCACTTAACTCTTATGTCGTTTCTACAAGGGAGGGCGCAGCATGAAGAAGAAAGTTGTTGTAATAATTGCAGCAGTTGTGGCTCTCGCGTTGGTCGCGTACTTTGTTCTTCCGAGTCTGCTTCTTAAAAGGGCAACCGATTCGGAAAGGAAAGCCGCTGGGCTCAAACAGAAGACAGCTCTCATCGGCGATCACGAGATTGCATATCTCGAGGGCGGAAGGGGAGAAGCCATCATCATGGTCCACGGCTTTGCCGCCAACAAGGACAATTGGACGCGTTTTGCCAAATTCATAACCCCTGGCTTCCGTGTGATCGCTCTCGATCTACCCGGCTTCGGGAACAGCACTTCCCTGGAAAAAGCATCTTACGGCATAGCCGAGCAGGCAAAGAGGCTGAATCAGTTCGCTGATGCGATGGGCATTCAGAGATTTCATATAGTCGGCAATTCAATGGGGGGTTACATCGCGGCTCAATATGCAGTTATGTTTCCAGAAAGAGTGATCACCCTGGGGCTCTTCAATACGGCGGGTGTGAGGTCACCCGTATCCAGCGAAATGGCCAAAAGAATGTCCAGAGGCGAACCCAACCCGCTCATCGCCGGGTCGGTGGAGGAGTTTGACAGGCTGATCCAATTTGTGTTTTCAACGCCGCCGGACATCCCGGGATTCGTCAAGAAACTCCTTGTCGAGGAGGCTCAGAACCACAGAGCCGGCAACGAGAGGATCTTTAAACAGATCTCAAGCGAACACGAAGCGCTGGAGCCGGACCTGCCGAAAGTGAAAGCCCGCACCCTTGTGCTCTGGGGCGACCAGGACCGAGTACTGGACGTATCGAGTGCGCTGGTCCTAAAGAAGGGGCTACCTGATTCCACCACCGTGATCATGAAAGACTGCGGGCATCTGCCCATGATCGAAAGGCCCCAGGAGGCCGCAGAGCATTATTTGACCTTCTTGAAAAGCAAGTAAAGAAGGAGGCTCATCTGCCCTCAATCGGCTTCGAGAACTCTGGCGCCAGTGTCCGAAGTCCTCCCACAGAAGGACTCCTGAGACGCCGGAACAGGAACAATACGTTTTGGGGTGGAGGGAAGGGCTGTGATTACAAGTGAGATGCGCTATCAGGGTTGCCTTCTTGGGCTTGCCACAGGAGACGCCCTGGGAACGACTGTTGAGTTCAAGCGACCCGGCTCCTTCACACCTGTAAAGGATATGGCAGGAGGAGGAGCTTTCAGGCTCAAGCCTGGCGAGTGGACAGACGATACGTCCATGGCCCTTTGCCTTGCTGAAAGCCTTATCAAATGCAAGGGGTTTGATCCCGGGGATCAAATGGAGCGGTATGTAAAATGGTGGAAGGAGGGATACCTGAGCAGCAACGGGAGGTGCTTTGACATAGGAAATACCGTCTCAGAAGCCCTGCGGAAATACTGCATTTCAGGGGATCCCTATTCAGGCTCAGCCGACCCTAACAAAGCAGGAAACGGAAGCCTTATGAGGCTTGCCCCGGTTCCCCTCTATTTTGCATCGGAGCCTGAAAAGGCAGTATTTTACAGCGCCGAAAGTTCAAGGACAACCCACGGAGCTATCACCTGCCTTGATGCCTGCCGGTATTTTGGAGGCCTTATTGTCGGGGCGCTCAAGGGTGCCTCCAGGGATGAACTTCTCTCCAGTTGCTATGAGCCTGCCAAAGGGCTTTGGGAAAGAAACCCCTTGTGCGCGGAGATTGATGAAATCGCCTGCGGCTCTTTCAAACAAAAAGAGCCTCCTGAGATTGTGGGAAGCGGCTATGTGGTGAAATCCCTTGAGGCGGCCTTGTGGGCATTCAGACGCTCATCTGATTTCAGAGAAGGATGCTTGCTTGCCGTAAATCTCGGAGACGATGCCGACACCACCGCCGCCATATACGGTCAGATAGCAGGGGCCTACTATGGAGTTGATGGCATTCCGGAGGAATGGCTGGGGAAGCTTGCTCAGTTTGACCATATAAACCGATTTGCCACAGAGCTCCATGATAAGAAATAGCTCCGCACAACCCTCATAAGAATGCCTTGCAGATGATACGGCAAGGACGTATAATCAATCAATGGAATTCATCAAAGCAACCGCGTTTACGCAGTATATTTAAGACTATCTCTCTGAAGATGAAGTTGAAATGATCCCTGCTCATGGTTTGCGTAAAATCGCAAAGGAACTTGAAGATGCCTAAGCGTAATATTGGTAAGGAAATTATTGAAGGTGTCAGTCACGTTAAAGCCTATAAGGCCGGGAAGACAGATCTGCGCGTTCATAGCATGAAAGAGGCATCGCATCCGCAGGTGATCCGTGCCAAGCTGAAACTATCCCAGTCGGCTTTTGCGGGGTTATTGGGGGTAAGTTTGCGAACGCTTCAGGATTGGGAGCAGGGAAGGCGAAAGCCAAGCGGGCCAGCCATTTCTCTATTAAGGATTGCGGAGCAAAAGCCGGAGGTCTTTTTGGAGATTTCATAAGGAAACAGTAAAGCTCTTTGTCAGTCATCCAACGCATCTATCGAGGCGGATAGAAAGGATATGGTTCTTTCAACATCCCATACTGGCACCTCTTATATCCCGGGATTATTTACTTTCCTTCATGGCGCCCTGAGCTGCAAAAATGACTGACCACCTCTGGCCGAAAGTATCCCCCCGCCTTACCGGCTCAGAAGCCGAAAAGAGATTCTATGAAGCATTGAGGTCAGGCCTTCCCGAAAGATGGTGGGCATGGCACAGCCTTAGACTCAGGAGCACAAGCTCCGGGAGATTCGATGAAGCTGATTTCATAATCGCAGATCCCGGAAGACCCGGCATCCTGATAATTGAAGTCAAAGGCGGCCTGATTGAGATAAGGGACGGCCAGTGGTATCAAAACGGCCGGCCCATGGATTCCAGACCCCTCGATGAGGCCTTCTCCTTCAGAACTATACTGGCTGAAAGGATAAAGGATCTCAATCTCAATCCTCCTACAATCGGATGCGCCGTATGCTTTCCTGACACGATATCCGACCATCGGCTGCAGGGAGAAGGCCTTCAGGGTATCTTGATAGGATGTAACGACCTTCCGCACCTGAGGGTGATCCTCCCTGATATAATGAACCGGGCCGTGCCCGACCCGTGGTCTCCGTCGCAGGGTTGGACGGATGCTGTTCACAGACTCTGGGGAGAGACATGGGTGCCTGGGCTCTGCCTTGGAAGCAAAGTTCGTATTGATGAGGAAAGACGTCTTCCACTTGATCTTGAGCAGATATCAGTCCTTGAGAGCCTTGAGGAAAATGATCGCCTTTTGATCAGAGGCTCTGCCGGAACCGGAAATTATGTAAAGCGTTTACTTATGTAAAGTTGCCAGAGCATCTCGTTTAGTTGCAGCGTTGAGAGTTCTAACAACTTTACATAATGTTTCATTCGCAAAGCTCGGAAAGCCAAGACATCAGAGATTTGTTGTTTTTC
>JBGSUA010000092.1:0-7460 GCA_041753575.1 Desulfatiglandaceae bacterium | reverse complement strand
CCGGGTTTTGCCTTTTCAGCTTGGCCAGACTTAGCAGGAATGACACGCTCCGGTGCTCGGGCCTTGGCGGGTTTCTCTTCCTGCCCCAGCTTCTCAGGTGTCACTTGCCCCGGTTTTGCCTTTTCAGTTTGGCCAGGCTTAGCAGGAATAACACGCTCCGGTGCTCGGGCTTTGCCGGGTTTCTCCTGCTGCCCCAGCTTCTCAGGTGTCACTTGCCCCGGTTTTGCCTTTTCGGATTGACCAGGCTTAGCAGGAATGACACGCTCCGGTGCTCGGGCCTTGGCGGGTTTCTTCTGCTGGTCCGGCCTTCCGCTGGTTTTAATCTCCCTCTGCTGAAGCTTTATTTCCGACCGCGGTCTGTTCACTTCGCTGGCCGGCACGATATAGTTCGTGGTCTTAGGTGGTTCGATCCTGGCCTCGCGATTGACCTTTCCCTCCTTGATACTCTTCGTGCGTTCCTGGACCACAGCGGCTTTCTCTTTCCGGCCCTCCTGAATGATCGTCTTATTATGCTGGATTCGGTTGATGACGGTATTGTGGGGTTTTTCTTTCACCGTGGTGTTGGTGTAGTTGTATCGCTTCTTGTTAGTCGTGTAGTTGTTGATGACCGTGTTATTTACGACAGGCGCCGCGCGGTAGTTGTTGATGATGGTGCTGCGGTTTATGTTGGTCACTCGGACATCTCTGTAATTGTTAACACGGTAAAAATTGTTCTGGTTGACCACTACGGCATGCTTTGCGTAAGCATAATTGCGGGCGTTAATGTTGATCTGCCTGATATTGACGTTGGTTACGACCACCGTATGAGGACCTCCCCAGTTGCGGTGACTGTAGTACATCTCGCGCGGTGCCAGAGGCACCCATCCCACATAGGCGCCGCGGTGAATCCATGAAACCCTTCCTGGACTCCAGAAGAAGCCTATGTTGAGGAAGGGGAGACCAACGCGTACGCTCACCACAGGCGGAGCCCAGTACCAGGAATTCCTCGCGTAGATCCAGTTACCGTAATGGTGGGTGACGTACCCGAAAGGTTCCGCCGGAATCCAGGTCTGGTCCCCATACCAGTCGGTCCAGCGGCCCACGGTGAAAGGCGACCATCCCACGGCTACTCTGGTGGGCCGCCAGAATCTCCGTAGCTCACCATCATAGGAGACATCCTCCCACCTTCCGTTCTCTTCAAGGGTATATGCCTCGTCCCGGAGGTTGGGCGGAAGATAATCTGCCGAGCGACCCCTCACCATGGCCTTCGTCGCCCAGAAGCTTTCACGAACACTGTTCCATCGGTCCCAGTCTGGATAGACGTTTCCATCGCCCAAAGACACCTGACTGTGGTCCGCCAGAATTGACGGGGAACCAGCCGAGACGTCGTACCTGGCATCAGTTGCAGCATGGACGAAACTCACATTCCCTTTCACCGCGGCCACTTCGACGGAGTTTTCGCCCACGTAAAAGTCGAAGGCTGTGCCGGGATCGGCTAGAACGTACCCGAAGGGACTCGTAGCTTTGATGACCGTGTCAGAGCCTTTGTTGTAAAACCGTGCAACACCCTCAGCAATGTCTATTTCGCACAGGTCCGTGTCGAGGGCGATGAACTGGATCTGTGTGCTGTTCCCGAGCCTGATCCAGGTCCCGTTGGGGGCGATCAGTTCCGCCATTCCCCGGCTGCCTGAAAAGAATGTGTCCTCTTTGCCGAAAGGCGCATCCTTGACCACGGCCACCCAGTCGTTCTCCTCGGGAACATAACGCATCAAGTCCCCTTCAATGTGATATACGCGGCCAACTACCTCGCCTGGTTCTTCTGCAGCGGATAATGGAGGAGCCACCATCACCGCTGTGGAAAGCAAACACACCAGCAGCCCTGTCATCCATGATATTCTTTTCATTTGTAACCCCTTTCGCTTCTCAGCAAAAACCTTCATTCTTATGATGAGCAGGACCATGTAATCACTCTTTGCAACTGTCCTGCCAGCAACCGGGGAAGGGGAGGAGAATGTAATAATCTATAGATAACTGAGGATTAGATGAATGGGGGGAGAAGCTTAGAGAAGAGTGAGGGGACTTGCTTGGCCTCAATATTTGGTGGAACCTCAATATATTGAGGAGGACCGACCGAGGTTAGCCGGGCACAGATATCCCCAGCTTGTGCATCCGCGCTATCGAGATGCTCGGGGTGAGGTCAAGGATCACGGAAGCAATTATTCTCTACCTCGAGCTGGCCTTTCAGTGTCATTATTTCAGAAAGAGCCGTTCGAAGTTAGACCGTCCGATCCCCCACTCATGGCGAAGTTATCGAGGCCGGTAGTTCTATTTTGCTCCTGCGCGTTAGGATGCCCCGTCATATCTCCTTTATCCGTTCCAAGGCAATTTTAAAGTTCAACAACCTGAATCCTTGTTGAGGGAATTTTTTGTATATGATTCAGCGATGGAAAATTCGGGCCATGGCCTCAATGCCTCGCTTTATGCCCCAGATGACTGCAGAAAGTTGAAGCAAGGGTTCCTCAATCCTGCGCTGAACCTCTGTTTGGAATTCTTTGACCCGGGCCGCGATATCATGCACGGTTTCAATCCCGCCCTCGACTCGATTGACCTGCCGATGAATGGATTGCACGATGCTTTTGACATCCCGAGAAATCAAACCAACGTCGCGGCTGACAGGAGCCACCTGGAGGCGTACGGAATCTATCAATTTCTCTGCTTCATGCACTGTCCTACGAACCTGAAGGAGAACAGGGATGAAGAAGATGAGGACCAAGACCAGGATTGCCGCAATGACGGTAACACTGATGGTCAATAGCGTTGCTAGCGTTGGATTCATAATCATCTCCTTACCGTTAGGCTTTCTTTTCTTCTGTTACTCCTTCCTCCGCTTCATCGGCTTCGGCCTCCATTTTCTCACCATGGGCCAAAATCTCCTTCGCCTTCTGGCGAGCCTCTGAGAGCTGTCGCTCGGCTTCCTTTTTTAACTCCTTTGCTTGATGCCTGGCTTCCTCAATGATATCCTTTGCTCTTGTGGCGGCATCAGTGTAAATTTCCTTCCCATCCCTTAAAACCTCGCTACCTTTCTCCTTGATCTCAGATCTCAGATCTTTTCCGGATTTCGGTGCGAAGAAGATGCCTGCCAATGCTCCTAAAACGCCACCGGCGATAAACCCTCTTAAAAAGCTCCCGCAATCTTTTTCATTTTCTGCCATATTAAATGCCTCCTTTCTGAATTTTACACCAATCGTGAATAGTGTATAAAAAAAGCCTCACCCTATCAATCAACGTTTTAACCGCGCCAAGTTTCCTCCTTTTCACCTTGTCAGCCCACTGATTTTTGGCGATCTTCCTCCAATAGATAAGCAAGCTCCCCTCCCACAACGAGAATCATCGAAGAATAATACACCCACAAAATGAAAATAACCAAGGTGCTTAATGAGCCGTAGAAAATAGAGAACTGGGCAATATGAACGAGATACCAGGCAAAAAGATGCTTGGCCAGTTCCCAGAGCAGGCCGGAAAAAAGAGCTGCCTGAAGGGCGGATCTGAAGTGGACCCTCTTATTAGGGATGATTTTATAAATAAAGAAAAACATGCAATAGGTGAGAAAAAATGGTAGCAGGTATTTCAGGATGTATTGAACGGGCGCAGCTATCGCCACGGGAATCCGTCCCTGGTAAACCGGCAGGAACGTGACAAAGGAGGTAAGAATCATGCTTACAAGGAGGAGGATTCCAGCCAGAAGAATCATCAAAATATCAATGCCGATTCCACGCAGCAATCCCCTTCTCTTCTCCACCCGAAACACCATATTGAGAGCGATTCGCAGGGAGGCGAAGACCCATGTGGAGAACCAGATCAAACCCAGAAATCCCAAGACTCCGACAATTTGGCGGTTCTTGATAACGTCCGTAAGGTTTTTCATAATTTTTGGATCGAATGCCGGAGCCACATCTCTTAAATAGGCGCTAATATGATTGAAAACTTCTTGGTCGTTGTAAAGATAAGTTCCCACCATTGCCAATAGCAGCATGATAAAAGGAATCAAGTTGATGAGGATATTGAAGGCAATCCCCGAAGATAGGAAAAATCCATTGTCATCATTGAATTTTCGTAGAGTCTGCCAGAGTAGAGCGAAGTTCTTGCGAATCTTTTGCGGCTTTTCGAATCTAATGGAATTAGTCCGTTTCATTTCATAAAGGTCTCGCAAAAAATAGAACACCGTGGGGTTTGATATTCATCGAACCTCGCGTTGTTCGCGCCCTATTTTCCCCGTTGCCTCAGCCTTTCGCTCCACCCAATTTCGGTGCCGGATCCCAGCATGATTGCCAACCCCCGTGTGCCTTCATAACTTTCCAGCGCGATCTTGACAAGGCTGGTCATGGGCAGCGATAGGATCATGCCAATCGGTCCCAGAACCCATCCCCAGAAGACCAATGAAAGGAAGACAACCAGCGGCGATAGACTCAGGCGTTTGCCCATAAGCTTCGGTTCTATTAAATTACCCAGCACAATATTCACGACGAGAAAACCGAGGGTCGCTAGAAGGGCAGAACCCAACCCTAACTGGACGAGAGAGAGAAGGACGGGAGGCACAGCAGCAATGATTGAGCCAATATTAGGAACATAGTTCAGCAGAAACGCGAGCGTTCCCCAGAGTACTGGATAATCTACCCCGAGGATCAAGAGCCAAAGCCAGATAGCAAGACCAGTGCACGCGCTGAGCAGGGTCTTAATGACTAAATAGCGCTTGGCGTCTTTGCTGAATTTCTCAATGGTGGACAGCGATCTGTCCGGATTTGCTAACGCTACCCTCAATTTCTTTGGAAAATCCGATGCCTCCAGAAGGACGAACACGACCGTAAGCAGGATCAGAAACGCATTGGTGAGGACACTGCTCAGTGTGGATAAAATGTCCCCTGCCAAGCCCATCACCCACCCCGGATGGAAGGCACCGGACACCTCACCGTCTGGAATATTGACGCCCCTTCCGCGCAGCCATCCCATTAAGTTACCAATATAGGTTGATAATCTCTCCTGATAGTCGGGAAGGGAGTTCAAGAAATCATTCAGCGAAGGACCCATCAATGCTCCAAAGAGAAATCCCACAACCAGGATGCCCAGCAGAATAAGAACAAGCGCAAGAATCTTCGGGACGCCCTTGCTTTGCAGCCATAACAAAGGTGGAGTGCAAATGACCGCAATGAACACCGCCAGAAAAAAAGGAACCAGGATGGAGCTGGCCGCCTTCATGCCAGCAACCACAATAATAAAACAAGCCAGGATCACGAGCGCGGGCACCCTGGGTGTGCGTTTACCGTTATCATACATTGAGACTTCCCGAAATTTCTTGTTCTATAGCAATAGACATAAGGTTACAGTACAACTAACGGTCATGCCCGGGTAGGGCACAACGAAGCATGAAAATGTCGTATGTCATTCCGGACTCGATCCGGAATCCAGGTCGTCATTCCGGCGAAGGCCGGAACAAGGACTGGATAGCGGCCTATGCCGCTATGACTATCTATTTTCATATAAAGGAACTGGAAGCTGCCGTTTTCTTAAAATATCAAAGATCGAACCATTTGAAAATGAGACGTAAATATCTACTCATATAAGTCGGGTACTATAATTCCTCGACCTAAATGTCTGCAATCGTCTCAGTCTTTGAATAACCGGCATCAGCACCAGGATCAGGGCGATGATCAGCAGGGCATGAATGAGCTCCGCCCATGCTGTAGCCAATAACCAATCCCAACCCCCACAAAATAATGAGAATCACAAATAGAATCCAGAGCATTTTCATTTCCTTCTAAGGCGGCCTGAGCCAGGATCCCGCGATCTAGAGGCGATTAACAAGGCTCATCGGCGTGTGGCCAGGATGCCGAGGACAAATCCAGCCGCCGCCGCTATTCCCACTACCTTCCAGGGATTGTCCCTAAGGTAGTCTTCGGTTGCCTTGGCGACCGCCTTGGTTTTTGCCATCACCGCTTCCTCCTCTTCGTCGAAGCGAGCCTTGGCTGCCTTCAGTGATTCCTCCACCTTGCCTCGTACCGCCGCGATCCGTTCCCCGGTCTGGTTGGCGGTGGCGTTCAGCAATTCCTCTGCATCGGCCACTACCACCCGCAGGTCTTTCATCAGTTCTCCCATGGTGACTTCCTCTGTCTCTGCTGCCTTTACCGGATCTCTCCTGGTCATAAGAAACCCCCCTTCTAAGATAAACCAAATCAAATCACTTCACATTGCGCTTCTCAGCAAGAACCTTCATTCTTATGCTGGGCAGAAGCAAGAAAATACTATCTGCAACTGTCCTGCCAACAGCCGGGGAAGGGGAGGAGGATGGAATCATCCTTAGATAACGGTAGATTAGATGGATGCCACAGAAGAGTAGAGAAGGGGGAGAAGAATTGCCAGGCCTCAGTATTTGGTGGAACCTCAATATACCGTGGAGAAGCCTTTGAAGAAGAACCGGATCTTAATCTGATCAGGGATAACCTGGATCACTCTGGTTGTCTGTTATGCTGGCGCCGAATGTATTGATCACTCAACTCTCCTGAAGTCTATGAATCCCCGCTCAGAGTCTGTGCGAATCAGTTCAACGCGAATCCTGTCGCCCACGTCGAAGTTCTGGAAACCAAGCACCAGTTTCCCTTCAATGGGAGGATGAAGAAGACGAACCCAGGTTCCTTTGGGGGCTGCACCAGTGACGATGGCATCGAATTGTTCCCCGATTCTTGACTCAAGCAGCATTGCCTCTGCGGATTTGTCAACTTGCCGTTCGACCTTCCTGGCCGCATCCTCTTTCTCGGTGCAGTGTTTTGCGAGAGCCTCCAGATCATCTTTGTCATAGGGTACGGGATGTTGAGCCATCGCAGCCTTCAGCAGCCTCTGAGTGATGAGGTCCGGGTATCGGCGATTAGGGGCGGTGGAATGGCCATAGTCCCTGACAGCGAGACCAAAGTGTCCCTGGGCGCTGTCTCCAGGAAGTTCTGCGACATATTCACCAGCTCCAATAAGTTTGATAATAGCGAGGGAGAGGTCGGGGAATCTCAGCGGATCTGACGTTTTCGCCTTCATAAGGAACTCTCCCAGTACTTTTGAATCCGGCGTATAAGGAAGCGCGAACCCGTGTTCTTCGGCAAGCTCGACGATCCTTTCCCATCGTTTTGGAGCCCGGACCACACGGCGGAGGGAAGGAAACTTTTTTGAGGATAGATACCGTGCGGTCACGCCGTTTGCCGCAATCATGAAGTCTTCAATAATGTCCTTTGCACGGTTCTTTTTTACAACTTCGAGGTCACTGATTTCATCGCCATCAAATATCGGTTTCGCCTCAACGGTTTCAAAACTCAGCGCACCGTGTACATGCCGTAAGTTCTTCATACTTTGGGCTGCCCGGTACTGCGTGAGAAGATTCTCATCAAGCCCAGGTACCGCAGCAAGAGCCTCAGGCACCTTTCCACGCCCTTCCAGCCATCTTC
>JBGSUA010000091.1:0-1732 GCA_041753575.1 Desulfatiglandaceae bacterium | reverse complement strand
TGACTGGCAGGGTTTATGTTTTTCAGTATGGTAAGGAATGGGTTGGGAAGATCTTTGATGAGAAGGAAGTTTCTGTCTATTACAAGATAATAAATGGCAAGGTAGTAGTTTTGACAGCTAAGGCCAGGTATGGTAGGTTCCCTGGAAGGTAGATGGGGGTATTCATGAAGGTTGAATACGATTTGACGCGGGATCTCTTGTATATACGATTTGCAAGAGCAGACAGGAAGGTCGCAGAAACAGAAACAGTCAGGCCTGGCGTGCATGCTGATTTTGATGCTGAAGGTAAGCTGGTTGGCATTGAGGTAATAGACGCGACCGAGATAATGGGTCGCAGTATTGAATTTGAGTTTCCGGAGCTTCCGGATAAAGGCCAAGCAGAAGCGGCCTGAGTAATCCCTTTCACATTTAGCCCCAGAGGTCATTGGTGGCCCAGGAATAATCATCTCCAGACCCAGGATGAGCCTCCCCGCAAAGACGATCGCCATCCAGGAAGCTTTTTGCAAGGACGAGCGATAGTTCAGAGCTAAATCTGCAAAAGTAAAGGGCGTCCCCCAGGAATTAAGAGAGGAGGAATAAATGATTGATTTGCCTTATTCACTGATTATTGAGGCTACTGAAGAGCGCGATTATTTTGGCTTTTACTCTCCGGACCTGGAAGGGTTTTCAGGAATTGGACACTCCATAGAAGATTGCATTTATAAAGCCAAGTGGGGCATGATTGAGCACATCGCCCTGCTCAAGGAAAAACGGTTGCCTGTGCCTTTGAAGGTTACAAATCCAAAGATAATAGTGCAAAACGAAGAAAGATTAGCAGCATAATCAATGAAATAAACCACCGAGTAAATCCCCCAACACAGCCTGTTAAGACAGGCACTGGTGAATGACCAAGAGCAACATGAAGTTTGTCGCTGATGAAAGCTGTGATTTTGCAGTCGTTAGAGCCCTCAGAGGTGCCGGTATGGAAGTCATGGCGAGAGCGGCCGTTTGAGGTCATCTCCGAATATGGTTCAGAGTTGAAAGGTGCATTTGTTGTATTGGAACCGGGGAGAGCAAGGATACGAGGGATTTGATCAAACTAACGCCATCCGGTAAGCTTTGCGCAAAGGCGAGCGATGATTCAGAGCGAAATCTGTAAATGTAAAGGGCGTCCCCCAATGAAGACGATATGGATTGATTTGGATAATTCGCCGCATGTGCCGTTTTTTGTGCCCATAAAGCGGGAGCTGGAGAAGGCCGGTTACCGGGTGGTCTTTACGGCCCGGGACTGTTTCCAGGTGTGCGGCCTGGCCGATCTCCTCGGTGTTCCGTACCTCCGGGTCGGCCGCCATTACGGCAAGAACATGGGCATGAAGGTCGCAGGCACTGTCCTGCGGTCCATGCAGCTCATGGCCGCTGGCCAGCATGAACACGCGGTGATCGCAGCGTCCCACGGCTCAAGGGCCGGGCTAATGGCAAGCAAGTTTCTCGGGATCCCGGCGGTCGTGATCGCCGACTATGAATACTCCTACTTCATGCCCCTTTTCCTCCCGCACATGGTCATTGTGCCGGAGGTGATCCCCACGGATGAATACGCTAAGAAGGTCGCCAGGGTCGCCACATACCCGGGGATAAAGGAGGACGTCTATGTGCCTGATTTCAAGCCCAACCAGGACCTCCTTCCGTCACTGGGCCTGTCTGAAAAGGATATAGTGGTGACCATACGGCCTCCTGCCACCGAGGCCCACTATCA
>JBGSUA010000090.1:0-12654 GCA_041753575.1 Desulfatiglandaceae bacterium | reverse complement strand
CCTGGGCATGTTTGATGAATATGGATATCTCTACCTTAAGGGCAGAAAGAGCGACACGGTCAAGGTTGGGGTCAAGTTGGTGCTTCCGCTGGAGGTGGAGGTTTCCATATTGCGCCATAATGCAGTGCGGGAGGTAGCCGTAGCCGGGGTGCCTACAGGTTCCGAGGATTATAAGGTGGTGGCCTTTGTCATAAGCGATGGCGATGTGCCTTCAGAGGAAATACTGGCACTGTGCAGGGAGGATCTGCCCTCCTACGCAGTGCCGGAGGAAATCATATTTATGGAGAGTTTTCCAAAGACTGGAAGCGGCAAGGTGATGAAACGCAAATTAATTGATCAATATAAATTAAAATAAAAAAAGATGATACATAAACTAAATAATACAGATAAGCTAGAAAAGAGGTGAGATATGGCCGGCAAGGCAAGTGAAACTCTCAAGTTGATGATGAAAGATGCAAGCGCGGATGATTGGGCAAGTTACGTTGAGATGGGGAACAAGAATTTTTGGACCCTTCAGAACCACTGGATGATGAACGTGGAGAAGAAGTACGGCCAAGCTGCGGCCGTGCAGTTTGACGGGCTTTGTTATGGCAGGGCCATCGAGGTGGCGGCATACAGGTTGCTCAAATTTTTTGACTTTGGTGATGATGACCTTGATACATTAGCTAAAATATATCAACTTTCACCTGCTGGCTCCTATATTGATATTGACTTTCAAAGAATAGACAAAAATACATTGTTGCGCAGGGTTACAAACTGCCCCATACAGAATGCCCGCTTAGCCAAGGGACAGGAACCGATTGCCTGCAAGGATCCTTTGACCGTAGCGGCTGGCAATGTGGCAAGGGTAGTAAATCCCAACATAAAAATCACCCGGGTGCTTTGCCCTCCGGACCGCATGCCTGAGGGTTTGTGGTGCGACGTGGTTTATTCTCTGGAGTCCTGATGTCTGCAACCGCTCCCGGCGGTTTTTTTGACACGGTTGCAGGATTCAGTGGAGTCTTTGTTGGCGGAATTGGGGAGCAAGGAGGAAGGTGCGATACCAGGGCTGTTGGCTGAGGATGTACCGGCGGAAATAACTCATTTTAAAAAGGGAGGATCAAGACTATGGAAAAGACCGAAAGAAAACAATTTGCATGGGTGTTGGTTTTACTGCTCGCGGTTTCTGTAATATGTCTGGCCCCTGGCCCGGCTGCAATTGCACAGCCGCTTGAATTGAGAGCAGCATATTACAGTCCTGACAATCATCCCCTGACACTTGCCGCCAAGGAAGTCTTTGCGGATATTGAGAAAATGACCCAGGGTAGGGTCAAGATTAAGATTTTCGCGAGCAGTTCACTTTTGCCCACCGAGGAGATGGCCTCCGGCGTGAACGAAGGAACCGCTTTTTGCGCCAACTGGTATATGCCCTATATGGCAAAAACCATTCCTCTCTTTAATCTTGAAACCATTCCGGTGTGGACCAGCGGCCATTACAAGGCCGTCATCGAAGCATACGAAAACGGCTTGAACGACCTTTACACGAAAGCCCTTGATCGGCAAGGCCTTAAGAATACCAAGATAGCCGGCGTCAGCATGTGCCTGTGGAGGGTACTGACGACCAAAAAGAAACAGGTGAAGGTTCCCTCTGACTCAAAGGGGATGAAAATTCGTAGTGTGGGGGCAGAGGCAGATATGTGGCGCGCTGTAGGGGCCAGCCCGGTTAATATCACAACTCCTCAGACATACGAGGCCCTGGCACGCGGTGTGGCCGAAGGAGCTACAAACTACCTTGAAACCATGATGGATCGTAAGTGGCTTGAGCACACTGACTATGTGACCTGTATCAATCTAAGTCCGGTCCTGATGCACATCATTTACAACTACAAGATGCTGGAGAAGCTGAGCCCGCAGGACCAGGCCATAGTGGAAACCGGTATGAAGATGTTGGCCCAGGTGACCAGACTGCGCATAATGGAGGGTGAGGGCTATGCCTTTGCAACAATTCCGGAGAAATTTAAGACGGTCATCTATACACCCGATGCCAAAGAGCATGCGGAATGGGTTAAGGCCAGCGAGCCTGTTGTTGCCAATTTCGCAAAAAGCGATGATGCCTTGGTGCAGGAGGCTCTAAAGATCGTTCGCAAGTACAACCCCTAGATGCAAATTGGCCCTGCCCAACGCGGGTGCAGGGAAGCGAGTCCAGGGTGCGCTGATACGCCACCCTGGACGTGGTCCAACAAGCTTTTTAAACTCTAATGATACTGGATTTGGTAGCGGTTATCCTGCCAGAGGTTAATTTTGAAACACTTGACGGAGATATGGAAGCATGTCAATTAAGTATGATGTCATTGTGATAGGAACGGGGCACAATGCCTTAATCGCTGGCGCGAGACTCAGCAGATCGGGATTGAAGGTATTATGCCTGGAGAAAGCAGGGATGCTGGGAGGCTGCAGCAGGACTGACTGGACCATACTGCCGGGTGGATATGGAGTCAGCACCGGAGCTTTGGTGATTCAGCAGCCTGTTCTGCGCATGGCGAGCGAGCTTGGGCTGAAGGAATACGGGTTTGAGCCTATCTTGATACCTGACGACGGGATCATTCTGCGGTATCAGCTTGGGGAAAACTATGAAATAAGCATACCCATATATCGCGATGTGGAGAGGACCTGTGCGGCAATCGCCCGTTATTCCATCTCTGTTGCCTCTGAATACAGGCGCATGGTACAGGAGTGGTCACCCTTCACCAGGATGGTTGGAGAGGTCTTCAAATGGAAAGAGCCCAAACACTCCATGCTTTTTTCCATGCTGGAGAGCTTGGGGCCAAAGGCAATGTGGCTGTTCCTGGGAAGGTGCTCGGATATCCTGCGCTTCTATTTTTCGGAAGACTGGATAGGCGGAATGTCCCGCATACCAAGGATATCAGGATTTACGCCACAGTTTCCCGGATCCGGTTATGGAACCCAGAATATCCCCAGGATTCATTTTTCTGTCCCCTTCAGGGCCAAGGGCGGGATGGCAGGACTGATCGAGCCGCTCGCAAAATTAATTGAGGCCAAAGGGGGTAAAGTCCGCAAGAATGCCGGCGTGGAAAAGATCATTATTGAGGACGAGGCGGTCAAGGGTGTCAGGCTTGAATCCGGCGAGGAAATCAAGGGCAACATCGTCCTTTCCGGGGCCAATGCCAAGGTCACCTTTCACAGACTGATTGGAGACGAAAACCTCGAAGAGGACTTCGTGCAGTATCTCAGACGCACAAGGGAATCCATGCGCATGGCCTGCGTATTTGTAAGCATGGATCAGCCCTTCCTTCCTGAGTTGGAGTGCACGGAATTCCAGTTCGCCAAGGGTCTTCGCCATACGGAAATAAATGCCCTGGAGGAACTGGAGCATCGCCTGCCCGCGGACCCTTCCATCTACATTGACAACCCCTGCCTCAACGACCCGACTCTGGCTCCCGAGGGCAAATGCTGGGTGGGTTTATACGATTCTGCCCCGTACCGCTTGGAGGGAAACAACTGGCCTGCAGTCAGGGCGCGGCATGCGGAGAACATGATTCGGCAGGTTGAAAAAATCTATCCTGATTTTCGAAAACACATAATTGACATGGCCATTATGGACCCAACGGATTACGAGCGGGAGTTCAACCTCTGGGAAGGTTCCATAATGGGGCCGGCCCTTAGCATAGACCAGATGTTCAGCATGCGGCTTTCTTATTCAACCAGCTTTGAAGGGCTTTATCTTACGGGCATGTCCACCCACCCGGCTGGAGGAATGATCGGGATTCCGGGCTGGAACTCTGCGGATGTAATCACTAAGGATCTGGAAAAAGGCAAAATCAAGGCCTGATGTCGGCGACGACAGGGAAAAAGAAGGGAGGTTTGGATTTGCTCGTTAAAATTGGGACCCTGGGAAAAATGGCAGCGGAGTTTGCCGGTGTTGAAAGAAAAGGGGGCTTTTTGGTCGCCTCTCTGCAGGTCAAAGAAGGCGTGCAGTGGGAGGTGGTTACGGCGGTAGGCTATGCGGAGACCTGGCAGATCATCAAGGCCGCGTTAAAACCGAGCATCGTTTGGTATCTGTTCGCCGGCTGGGCTGGGAAGAAGAACGCCAAGCCACCCAAATTATAGGAGGGTGAGTTGATGACTCAGAGAATTGATGAATATTATTCTGACGAAGAAATAATGCCGGTAAACCAAAGGCAGAGATACTACCTTGAACAGGTTCAGAAACAGATCGCTTATGCTTATAAAAACGCTCCGGCCATGCGCTCAAAAATGGACAGCGCGGGAGTTGCGCCTAATGATATAAGAAAACTCTCGGACCTTGAAGCCATTCCCATCACATCAAAGGACAGTCTGATTGAGGCCCGCAGGACAGATCCTCCCTGGGGCGGTCTTCTAGGCGTCCCTGCCAGTCAGATTCCCCGCGTTTATCTTTCTCCCGGACCGATATACGACGTGCAGTCCACGGACGACAATTTTTTCAAGCGATGGAGACGGCGGATGGATGTTCACGGATTCAGGGCCGGTGATATCGTGGTTAACACTTTCTCTTATCACATGTCGCCGGCCGGACACTGGTTCGATGAGGCCATACGCCAGATAGGTGCGACCGTAATCCCAATGGGTCCCGGCAATACCGAATTGCAGGCCCAGGTGCTCAGGGATATGAGGGTCACAGGTTGGACCGGAATGCCAAGCTTTCTCATGGCCACATTCAAGAAGGCCTCGGAGTTGGGAATGGATCCAGGACGCGATTTCCGTCTGAGAGCAATTTCCGCCGGAGGGGAAATGGGAGGAGCACAGATTCGCCGGCAGTTATATGATAAGTACGGCATTGTTTCCTACGACTCTTACGGTACAGCCGATGTGGGCCTTATCTCCTATGAGTGCAGGGAAAGAAACGGCATGCATGTACATGAGGAGGTTCTCGTTGAGATCGTTGACGAAATGACAGGCAAGCAGCTAGGCCCTGGCGAGGTGGGACAGGTTGTGGTCACGCCCTTTGACCGTTGCTATCCGCTGTTGCGGTTTGGAACCGGAGATCTCTCTTCCTATCTGGAAGGAAGCTGCACCTGCGGCCGAACCTCTGCCAGACTGAGCGGTATCCTGGGGCGGGTCGGCCAGGCGGTAAGGATCCGTGGCATGTTTCTTCATCCCCGCCAACTGAAAGAGGTATTGGACCGTTTCAACGAGATAGAGAATTATCAGGCTGAGGTATCCAGAGCAGGGGATCGGGACAGCATCTTGTTGAAGATCCAGATCAAAGGCAGAGGGCAGCCCGGTCAGGGAATGCTGGAAACCCTGAGATCCGCCTTCGAGGACATTTGCAGGCTGCGCCTGGATGAGGTTGTTTGCGTCAGCGCTGAAAGGATAGGCGACAAGAGCAAGAGGATCGTTGACAACAGAGTATTTTGAACACTCTCAAACTCCTTTATTGTCAGAAACACCCTGACTTCGGCCAAAGTCAGGGGAGCGTCAAATCAACAGGCTTTCCCAGAAAGGAAGGTTTTTAGAGATGCTGAAGGCTGTCATTTCGGGTATCAACAAAATTTCTGACTTTCTCGGCCTTGTAAGCGGGATGCTCATCTGCGCCTTGGCCTGTCTGCTGATCTACGATGTGTTGATGCGCTTCTTGTTTAACGCTCCCGTGGACTGGCCCCTGGACATTACCCAACTGCTTCAGGCCGCAGTGGCATTTTTATCGGCTGCCTATGTTTTGAAGGTGGGTGGCCATGTAAACATGTCTGCTTTGGTTTCCAACGTCAGCCCCCGTTGGGGGCTGCGGATGGCAATTCTGGGCACTGCCGTAACCTGCCTGGCATCTGGATGGATGGCAATTTTGTGCTGGAGTCTGTTTACGAAGAGCCTTGCCATTTCAGAGCAATCATACGGGATCGAAATACCCTTGGCGCCCTGGAAATTCCTTGTCCCCTTCGGTTTCGGAATGATGTGCCTGCAGGCTCTGGCCATGACCCTGAACTTGTGGATGCATCCCGATGAATTCATGAGAACCCGCAAGGAGGGTCACTGATGCTGAGCGCTACGGCCGGAATCATCCTTTGTCTGGCAGTTCTTTTCACACTGCTGGTAATCGGTGCCCCAATCTTCATCTGCCTCCTTCTGTCCGGGCTGGCAGGACTGCTGTCAGTGGAGGGCTGGCAGATGCTCAGTAATGTTGTTGGAAAGATTGCGTTCAGCAAGTCATCGGGCTATTCGCTTCTGGCGGTACCCATGTTTATCCTTATGGGGAACCTGCTTCTAACACACAGGATAGGCCAGGACCTCTATGACGGTATGTATCGCTGGTTCGGACGGCTTCCAGGCGGGCTGGCAATTGCCAGCACAGTAGTCTGCGCCATCTTCGGGTTTATGAGCGGCTCAAATACCGCGGCATCTGCCACCATAGGCTCCATAGCAATACCGGAAATGGACAAGAAAGGATACGACCGAAAGCTGTCTCTGGGCACCCTTGCAGTGGCAGGCACCCTGGCGGCTCTGATCCCGCCCAGCACCATCATGATTATCTATGGGGTGAACGTCTCGGGTGTCTCAATAGGACAGGTATTTGTGGGAGGTATAGTGCCCGGGCTGATCCTCACTGGCCTTATGTCCCTCTACATATACTTATTTGCAAAAATATACCCAACTCTTGCACCCGCCGGCACTTCCTATCCATTCAAAGACAAGCTGAGGTTGCTGCCGAGACTTGTGCCGGTGCTGATACTTTTCCTCGCCATTGTGGGCGGTATGTATGTTGGCGTCTGGACTGCCATTGAAGCAAGTGCGGCAAGCGTATTTATTTCCATTATTATCATAGTTTGCTATGGACGCCTGAGGCTTGCAGCCGTCTTGGACGCAATCAAACGCACCATCAAGATATCGGGCATGATCTATATGATCATTGTCGGCGCCAATGTCATGAGCTATTTATTTTTTGTCACAGGTTTTCAGGATGCGGTAAGCAAATTCATTATCCAGTTCTCTTTTCCCCCCTGGGGGAACATGCTGCTCATCTTATTTATAATGACCATCCTGGGCACCTTCCTTGATGTCATTGCTCTTATAACCATAAGCGTGCCCATTTTTCTGCCGGTCGCCGTTGCGGCAGGCTATTCCGATGTCTGGTTTGGTGTCATAGTAACCATAGCCTCGGAGATGGCGTTATGCACCCCACCGGTGGGCGTAAATCTATTTGTCATTCAGGGCATTGCTCCAAATGGTGCAAGCCTGCTCACAGTTGCCAGGGGGGCTGCTCCCTTTATTGCAGTAATATGGGTGCTCCTGGTGCTGCTGGTGGCCTTTCCGGAGCTGGTCACCTGGCTTCCCAGTACCATGTCCGGCCGATAACCCTTTTGTCGGCAGAGTCTTCGCTTGATTTGACGTTCTGGTGAAAACCCAAATATTAGGAGGATTGAAAATGAAGGATGTAGTCATAGTAGGGTATTTACGCACTCCCCAATCCAGATCCCGCCCAAAGAACCCTGAGAGGGATTGGCTTTACAAATTCAGCGGGCAGGAACTCCTGGCAAAGGTGCTGCCCCGGGTTCTGGAGCAGGCCAGGGTGGCGCCTGAGGAACTGGATGACTTCATAGTAGGCTCGGCCTACGGTGTTAATGAACAGTGGACCTATGGCGGCCGTCTTCCTCTATTCCTTGCCAACCTCTCCGAGCGCACTCCGGCAAAATTTCTGGACCAGCAATGCGCTTCATCCCTCGCGGCTATTCAAATGGGATTCATGGAAATAGCCATGGGATATGCGGATATTGTGCTTGTTGGGGGCCTGGAGCATATGACCAGAGTGCCCATAGGCCAGGCGGTTATTGACATGGGCGGGGTGGCTATTCCTCCCAGTCTTTATTCTGATCCGGCCTATAAAAGGTGGGATATGGAAACCACCATGAATATGGGTCTTACCGCGGAAAAGCTTTTCGCGATGACTTCGCTTACCAGGCAGGATCTTGACCGGTGGGGCGTCCGCTCCCATAAGCTGGCAGCCAGGGCTCAGGAGGAGGGCTTCTTCAAAGGAGAGATTTTGCCAATTGAGACAGAAGACCCCGACGGTTCGAGGATACTTGTGGACAAAGACCAAGCGGTGCGTCCGGAGACCAATCTGGAAGAGATGTCTGCTCTAAAGCCGGCTTTCAGGGCCAATGGTGTGATCACCGCCGGCAATTCTTCTCCCCTCAATGCCGGGGCAGGCGCAATGGTGATAATGAGCAAGGATTCGGCCATAAGGAAGGGACTAAAACCTCTGGCAACTATCCGCTCCATGGGTTTCGCCGGAGTTGATCCAACCATCATGGGGGCAGGTCCTGCGCCGGCATGTGCCATGGCCCTGGAAAAGGCGGGACTGAAAGCGGCGGATATTGATCGCTGGGAAATAAACGAGGCTTTCTGCGTTGTGGCCCTCCACTGCATTAGCGAGCTGGGTATAGACCCGGAACGGGTCAATGTGAAGGGAGGCGCAACCGCCATAGGCCATCCACTGGGAGCAAGCGGCATCAGGCTGGTTGGGACCCTTGCCCGAATACTGGCTGAACAGGGAAAGCGCTGGGGTTGCGCCACTGCCTGCGTTGGAGGGGGACAGGGAGTTGCATTGATTATTGAACGCTAGTGTTTCGGCCGGCAACAAAGGCCAGCAAAGTGCAAACATAGTGGCATCTTCAGCGCCTTGAACAGAGGGAGGTATGGCAGTCGGAAAGAAATATCCAAGGCTTTTTGAGTCTGGAACGATCGGTTGCATGTGGTTAAAGAACCGTATTGTCATGGCTCCCATGGGGCTTCTTGGCTTGGTGGAAAACGATGGACTGCTGAGTCAACGGGCGATAGACTACTATGAGGAGAGGGCCAAAGGCGGCGTGGGACTAATAATCACGAGCCTTTTCCATGCATCAAGCAAATACGATCCTTTCTGGGTGGACGGCCGCTATTTTCCTTTCCCGAGACTGGATTCAGAAATGGCTTCAATGCGTTTGAACCGTCTTGTCGAAAGGGTGCATGATTATGACTGCAAACTGTGCGTTCAGTTAACCGCCGGATTCGGACGTGTGGCGGGTCCTAAGTATATACGATCAGGTCCTCCGGTAGGTCCGTCGCCGATAAAGAACTACTGGCTGCCCCAGGTTACCGTGCGTCCCCTGACCATGGAGGAGGTGGAGGATATAGTGGCCTCCTTTGGTCAGGCGGCCAGACTGGCAATGGGCGCGGGTGCGGATGCCATTGAGTTGCACGGTCACGAGGGCTACCTCATTGATCAATTCATGACTGCTCTGTGGAATAAACGCGACGACAAATACGGGGGTCCCGGTCTGCGCCAAAGGATGACGTTTCCACTTGAGATAATTGATAGTATCAACCAAGCCACCAGAGGGAAACTGCCCATAATCTTCAGGGTTGGAATAGAGCACAGGATTCCTGGAGGCAGAACCCGGGAGGAAGGGCTTGATCTGCTTCGCATCCTGGAAGATGCAGGGGTTGCAGCTCTGGATGTTGACGCCGGATGCTATGACAACTGGTACTGGCCCCACCCGCCTGTGTACCAGCCACCAGCCTGTATGCTGGATATGGCAGAACAGGCGAAGGCCGTGGTCAAAACCATCCCGGTCATGTGCGTGGGCAAGATGAGTTATCCCCAGGTGGCAGAGGCGGCCTTGAGGGACGGCAAGGCAGACTATGTGATAATAGGGCGCGGTCTTCTGGCTGATCCCTTTTGGCCGCAAAAGACAAGGGAAGGCAGGGAGGAAGAGATCCGCCCTTGCATAGGCTGCCACGACGGATGTCTGGGCAGGGCAAGGCGCCATAGTCTGAGCTGCGCTGTCAACCCCTCTTGCGGAGATGAACGAGCCTTGTCGCTCAAGCCCGCAAGGACCAGTAAGAAGGTTATAGTGGTGGGCGGCGGCCCTGCAGGAATGGAGGCTGCGCGCGTGTGCAGACTCAGGGGACATGACGTGATGCTGCTTGAGAAGTCTCCCTGCTTGGGCGGCTTGTTGGTACCTGCCTCCATACCTGAATTTAAGCGTGACCTCCTGCTTCTGAAAAGCTACTTTGAGCTACAGATGAAAAGGCTTGGAGTTAACGTGGTTCTCAATACAACCGCGAGGGCGAGAGATGTCCTGGCCTTGGAACCCGATGCGGTGTTTCTGGCTACTGGCGCCAGGGAGAGGCTTCCACTGATTTCTGGCCTGGACAATCCGAGGGTCAAGAAAGCAGTAAATGTGTATATGGACATAAACCTTGCAGGTAAAAAGTCAGTCATAATTGGTGGAGGTTTTGTGGGATGCGAATTGGCGGTACATCTCACGCGCCACGGGAGGCATGTGACCGTCGTGGAGCAATTGCCTGAAGTCTTGGAGAACTTTAGAAGCGTTCACCCTAACCGGGAGATGCTTCTGGCGATGTTAAAGGAAAGCAGCGTGACTGTGCTGACGAATACAACACTGAAGGAAATCACGGATTCTGGGGTGATGATCAGTGTCGACGGCGGAGATGACAAATCGCTGACAGCCGATACTGTGATCATGGCCACAGGCTTTCTCCCTAACTATGAAATGCTGGATGACCTTTGGGGCAATGTGGAAAAGGTTCTCCGGATAGGCGATTGCGTAAAACCGGGCAAGATTTTGAACGCAGTATGGGACGGATTCGGCCGAGGGAGGGTCGTGTAATTCTTGTGGGACTATATGTGCCGGTTTGACGCACATGTTTTTATGTTTTCAGACGGGGTGTGTCCACTTCCGGAATTTGTTCATTTTATGAAAAAAGGATTAATTCTAAATCAGTTAGGGCGACTGCTTTTGAAGTAATTACTGAACTTAATCCCAGAAAGATCCATTGACATGTCTTATTGTATCCACTATTGTATACACGAATTACCTCGCCAAGCAGGTTCCGGGAAATATGGGGTCAACAAAAAGGCCATATAGAGAAACCATTTATAAAGAGATCCTGACGGATATTCTTGAGGGGAAAATAAATGAAGGCGAAAAGCTGCTGGAATTGGAATTGGCTACGCAGTTCAATGTCAGCAGGACACCAATAAGAGAAGCATTGCTGCAGCTTGAAAAGGATGGATATATCCTTCTTAAGAAGAATATTGGCGCCATCGTAAAAAAAACCTCTGCAAAACAAATCCAGGAGGTTATTGAAATAATCGGCCAACTGGAGAGCTTTGCGGTTGAGGTCGTAGCAAGGCGTGGCATTAGCAAGGAGGATATTACTTATCTGCTGGACTTTCAGTTACGTATGGAAGGTAACGCAAAATCAAAAGATTACAATGGATATGTAAACAACAATATACTATTTCACTCTTTTTTCGTTAATAAATCAGACAATAAAACACTTATTGATATTGTTTCCGGCTTAAGAAACAAAATATATAGATTGATTTCAGAAGGCTCTACATTGCCGCTTCATATAGATAAATATATAGAAACACATAAAAGAATAATAGATGCTGTTATAGAGAATAACTATAAATCTGCTCGAATGGAAATGGAAATACATTTAAAGGATTTCAAGACATTCTTTCTGGATACAATGCTTAAAAGAGGAATAAAATATTTGGATGGAGAGCCTGCTTATCTTAACAGGGCGTTAGATCCTTTTGTAGATTAGTGAACTTTATAGCTTCGGACTTTAGCCTTTTTCCTGTATGGAGTTTGTATGATCAAGATGATCTCTATTTTTTCACTGCCGGAGGATACCGATCTGGAGGGCTTCTGGAAGTACTGGAATGAGATTCACGTTCCGGAGATAAAAAAACTAAAGGGCATCAGAAAGTACATCATACACAGGGTGAAGAAAAGACTGGCTGGCGAGGAGATTTTCTGGGGATTGGTGGAAACCTGGTGGAACAGCGAGGAAGAAATGCGAAAGGCTTTTGGCAGTCCCGAAGGACAAAAGGCTGCCGGCGATTTTTGGTCCAGAGTAATCGGGCGAAGCAGTGTATTAGTGGAAGAGAATGAAATCATTTAGAAGTGAATATTAGGCTGAGAAAAGCGAAAACAATGCCATGTACAATAACCTGTTTAAAGCGATTTCTTTAGCTGATTTAAAGGTCAAGAATCGCATCGTGATGCCTGGGATGGGCACCAACTTTGCCTCGGAGAACGGCTATGTCACTGATCAGCTCAAGAACTATTACGAGGAACGGGCAAAGGGCGGGGCGGGTCTCATTATCACAGAGGTCACATGCGTTGATGCCCCCGTGGGAAAAGCTCTCGCAAGACAGCTTTGTGCCGACGATGATAAGTTCATACCCGGCCTTTGTGAACTGGCCAGGGCAATTAAAGCCCATGGAGCAAAAGCGGTACTTCAACTGCATCACGCCGGAAGAGCAACCTCCTCGAAATTTACAGGGCATCAACCTGTTGCCCCATCCCCGATAGCATCGCCGGGAGGCGAAGTCCCCCGTGAATTAACATTCAATGAGATTCAAGAACTGATTATCCGTTTTGCCGATGCCGCAAACCGTGCCAGGAAGGCCGAATTCGATGCCGTGGAGCTTCATTGCACCCACAATTATCTATTGGCCCAGTTCTTGTCCGCTGCCAGCAATAGACGCAATGATAATTATGGCGGAGGGTTAGAAAACCGAGCCAGGTTGCTTTTGGAGATCCTTGCCGCCGTTAAAAGGCAGACTGGGAACAATTATCCCGTCCTGGTACGTTTGAC
>JBGSUA010000089.1:0-26430 GCA_041753575.1 Desulfatiglandaceae bacterium | reverse complement strand
ATCTATTTCTGCTGCATCTCCCTTAAGCGGCTGATCATCTTGATGGCTTCCTGCACTGCGTTTCCGGCAGACTCCGCATACCCGTCCGCTCCGAAGAGCCCCGCGGTATCCCTTGTAACAGGCGCTCCGCCCAGCATGATGGCCACGTTGGGATTCTTTTCCTTTATCATCTCAACAACCTTTTTCATGCCCATCATGGTGGTTGTCATCATGGCTGACAGAGCCACTATCTCAGCATCGGTGCGCAGTTGCTCCTCAACAAATTTCTCAAGGGGAACATCCCGCCCAAGATCATGCACGGTAAATCCCGCGACCTCAAACATCATCTTTATGATGTTCTTCCCTATGTCGTGAACATCACCCTGCACCGTGCCTATGACCACCTGCCCCTTCGGCTTGTCTCCCAGGTCTTCAAGCCTTATGTGGGGCTTGAGTATGTCGAGGCCTGCATAAAGCGCGTCCGCGCACATAAGGAGCTCCGGCACAAAGTACTCCTGCTGATCGTAGAGTGCTCCGACCCTCTCCATCCCTGCCGCCAGTCCGTTCATCACCGCGTCGTAGACGTTAAGGCCTTTATCAAGCACTTCATTGGACGCCTTCTTGACCCTTTCTTCATCATATTCAACAACTCCTTCACTGAGTTCTTTAAGGAGCTTCTCCCTAATCCCTTCGTTTCCCATAGATCATCCTCCAAAATTCTCTCTCATGGCGCAGATGCGCCTCTTAGTTCATCCTTCCAACCGCCGGAGTGGGAGCCTTCCCATATTTTCTCACAGCCTCCACATAGGCGCGCATATTGTCAGCTTTCAGGTCAGG
Source organism: Desulfatiglandaceae bacterium (assembly GCA_041753575.1). Taxonomy (GTDB): domain Bacteria; phylum Desulfobacterota; class DSM-4660; order Desulfatiglandales; family Desulfatiglandaceae; genus CG2-30-51-40. The sequence continues at coordinate 25,614 of JBGSUA010000089.1, read as the reverse complement.
CCACAGGTCACATCCGGGCCATACCGCGTCAACGCCGTTATCAATGCATTTCTTGATTACACCATCAACCTGTGAGGCCTCCAACTTGACCAGTGTCCCATAAGGATCAAAATTGCCGAGGATGATGACATCTCTGCCCAGCTTCTTTCTTGATTCAGCGACGTTATTTTTCTGATCCACGCTTATCGCATCCGCCCCGCATTCATTCATCATCTCTATGATCAGATCCGTGGAGCCGCAGATGTGGAGGATCTTGGGAGAGGAGAGCTCCGCAAAGACCCTCTTCAGGTTAGGCTGTATAAGGGTCTTCCACATACGGGGGGAGAGAAGATCTGTCCCTGAGCCCATCTCACGGATATTCATGTAGTCCACCCCCAGAGCCTGATAGTGTCTGGCTATCTGGATTACCAGACCGGTCATCTTTGAAAGAAAATTCTCAACCCTGTCTTTGTCCTTTTTGAGTCCCTTAAGAAGCACGTCCAGTTCTATGAGCTGGCCGGCCATGGTGAAAGGCCCAAGAACCCATCCTCCAACCGCTAACCTGCCATTTTCATGGGCCTTGGCTATCCTTATGGCTTCATCCACCACCGGCATCCGGCCTTTTGAAAGGTAGCCGGTATCCCCCGGAAGCTCCACCTGATCAAGTGTGGCCCATTTGGAAGGGACTGTGGGATATAGAATGCCATCCGCCTCCTCATACAGACTTACCCCCCTCCCCAGGGCCTCCGGAACTGTGCACATGTCATAGGGTACTACCACAGCGTCAAGCCCGAACAACTCAGCGCTCGTTATGGCCGAGCGGGCAAGATACTCCGCCGAACTGTGCACCTTTGCGAAACGTATGCCCATCTTTTCAATGGCCTGGATAGTCACCATCCCCATTCCACTGAAAACCGGCATAACGTCAATGGGTTCCCGGCGGAAAAACCGCCTTATCCGCTCTCTTGGTGTCAAAGTTGTCATAATCTGTCTCCTTTAATTACATCCCCTTGAGCTGGGCAACAAACTCCGGAAAAAGCCTGTTCAAGGGATGATTATCCAGGGATGGAAGTCTCCTTTCTTCGGCAAAGACCGCTGTCGCGGCAAAGGCATTGGCCATTGCCACGGCCGGAAAGATCCGAGGTGCTCCTGCCATGGGCCCGGCAAAGATCATATCGTGGTACATGCAAGCGGCAAGGGCCTCAAGACCCGCATCAGCAGCAGACCAACCCTTAAAGCCCCACATCTCTTTAGCCTTCTTCCACATATAGGACCCGTTGCTTGGGGCACTGGCTGTTGGAAAGCCCCATTTCTCCTTGATCATACGGTTGGCTACCGAGCAGAAAGCAGTTGCCGGCCCGTTCATGACGGAGGTGTCAACAAATATGCTTTCAAACCTTGCGCCAACCCTTTCAATGGCATTAAGAAGCTTCTCTGTCCCTGATATGCGGCCGCTTGGCATCTGGTCCGCAGGATCAAATGCCACCAGCAGAACGTGCTTAACCCCTATTGCGGCTATTTCCTTGATCTCCGTTTCAATATCGGGCTCCCAAACGGTCAGGCTATTGTAGAACATGCGATCAAGCAATCCTTTTTCCGCGCAGCAGGCCGCCCCATCAAGCTTGGGCTTCATCTTCCAGGCATCTACGCAAAAGGGCATGGGGCTTACGGATGTGACAAAGTCTATATATCTTTTGAATTCTTCCGCTGAGTTGGCCACTATGTCCGCCATGCCGGGTACCCCTGTCTCACAGGAAAGCCTGTCCTGCGTCAGAAGCAATTCCCTCGCTCGCTTTTCATCAAAGCCTTCCTTCCTCTTTCCTTCAAATACCTTGTCCCCCTTCTGGAATATCGATGAACAGATAACTGTCGGATACTCGCCAGGCCGGCCTCCAAATGTCACCCCTCCAACGTTGCATGCCTTCTGGGGTGTGTCAATTTTGAACATGTCGCCTCTCCAATTAAATTAGTCTATGTGTTATACCGTAAGGTGATTCCTGATGATGGTATTATCTGCCATAAGTTCCTCAGAGGTAGCGGTTCTAGCCATGACACCCTTGGTGCCCATTAGATAGTGGCGCGACGCCACCTGGAGGGCCATCCTGTAGTTCTGCTCGACCAGCAGCAAGGTTAGCCCGGATTTTACGCACATCACCAGGATAGGCTGAATAACCTGGTTTACCAGAATAGGGGCAAGCCCCTGACTTGGCTCATCCAGCAGCATTATTATAGGGTTGCCCATCAATGCCCTCCCTATGGCAAGCATCTGCTGCTCTCCGCCGCTCAGTGTGGAACCATCCTGTTTTTTCCTGGCTCGTAGCACCGGAAAGTGTGAATAAATCTTTTCCATAGACCACGGGTCCTCTCCCGGCTTGGGTCTTTCCGCAAGCTTCAGGTTCTCCTCCACAGAGAGTCCGGGAAAGATGTGCCTTTCAGCCGGCACATAGGCGATCCCTTTTGTAATGATCCGGTGGGTGGGCCATTTAGATGTGTCTTCTCCGTCAATTATTATTCTGCCTTCTCTGGGAGGGGTTAAACCCAGAATGGATCTTAAGGTAGTGGTCTTGCCTACGCCGTTTCTTCCCAGGATGGAGACTGCCTCATGCTTGTTCAGGTGCATTGAAAGCCCCTGGATTATGTGGCTCCTTCCGTAGTAAGTCTGAATGTTCTTCAGTTCAAGGATCGGCTTAATGCCCGGGTCATTCGTGACCAAGATATGCCTCCTTGACCTTCTCATCCCCTCGGATTGCGGCAGGGGGGCCCTCCGCGATTATGCGTCCTTGATGGAGGACGGTTATCTCGTCTGATATGCTCATAACCACATCCATGTCATGTTCTATGAGGACAACGGAAATTTCTTCGCTCAGTTTCTTTATCATTTGAGCTATATGTTCTGTTTCAGCCGGGGACATTCCAGCGGTTGGCTCATCTAGAAACAGCAGTTCCGGTTCGCCGGCAAGGGCCATCCCCACTTCCAGAAGGCGCTGGTCTCCATGGGCCAAATTCCTTGCGAGGGTACTAGCTTGGTCAACAAGTTCCAAATCCTCAAGGATCTTCCACGCATCTTCTGAGACCTGCATCAGGCTGTCTCTGGAAGAAAAGATCCTCAGGGAGCCTCCCTTTCTTGACTGTCGGGAGATCCTTATGTTCTCGAAGGCTGTAAGACCCAGGAAAACGCTGGTAATTTGAAAGGTGCGGCATATCCCCAATCTTATAAGGCTATGAGCCGGCCGGTTGGTTATATCCTTGTCTCGAAACAGGATGCGGCCTGATGAGGCTGGGAGCCGGCCGGTAATTACATTTACGAGTGTTGTCTTTCCCGCGCCGTTGGGTCCAATGATGGACTTGAGCCTTTTCTCTCCGAACCTTATGTTCACGTCGTTCGTTGCCAGCACCCCGCCGAATCGGCGGTAGAGTCTTTCTGTTTCAAGAATTATGGTCATGGGCTATTGGCGCTCCCTTCCCAAACGCGCCAAGCGGTCTCCGATACCGGCAAAACCCCTTGGCATGAAAAGGACAAGCAGAATAACCACCATGCCTACAAAGAGTTCCCAGTGTTCGGTCATGGTGCTGATATAGTCCTGCATGAGGATGAAGATCCCGGCTCCCACAAAGGGCCCCCACAGGGAGCCCATTCCGCCCAGGAGTACCATCATGAGCACTCCAGCTCCTGCAAAGGCACTCATAGTGGTCGGCCCGATATAGCCCCGCCAAAGAATGAAAAGTCCGCCGCTGACGCCGGCAAGACCGCAGGCCAGCAGCCATCCCATTAGCTTGAACCTGCGCACATTGATCCCCACGAAGGAGGCCCGGTCTTCATTCTCCCTGATGGCCTCCAATATTGCACCAAACGGCGAATTGACGATGCGCCACGTAAGAAGAAAACAGAGCAAAACCACAACAAGGGTGAGAAGGTATATCGCTACCGGGTCTCCTGTGCTTCCCAACACCCATCCGAAAAGGGAGATGTCAGGGTGAGGGACACCCATGAGGCCGTCATCTCCCCCCGTTACCGTGTACCATTTCCATGCCACGGTGAAAAACATCATGCCAAAGGCCAGTGTCAGGAGGGCAAAGGCCAGTCCGCCTGTCCGCACCTGCACCCAACCCACCGGCAGGGCTAGGATAATGGTCCCCATGACCCCCACAAGGAGGGTAATCCACAGAGAGGAGGGAGCGACGTGGAGAAGGAAGAGACCAACCATGTATGCTCCGGTGCCCAGGTATGCATTGTGCATGAACGAAAGCAGCCCGGTGTAACCCAGGAGCACGTCAAGGCTCATCGCGAGGAGTCCGTAAATCAGCATTTGGTTGATAAGGCTCACGTAAAACCGGTTTTCGACCACAAAGGGAAAAACGGCGAGACATAGCACTACGATCCCAAGGGCGAGGATCTTTCCGACCATTGGTTTGCGTCGCTCTTGACCAGGGGCAGACGGTCGTCGTTCCATATTATTCAAATCTTCCTTCACCTAGGAGTCCCCTCGGCATAAAGGCGAGGATAACGGCCATCAACATATACACAATAACCATGGCCAGATCGGTGATAAAAAATTCGGCCAGGGTCTGGACCAGGCCGATAAGGAGTGCGGCAAAGACGGCTCCACGAAGGCTTCCCAACCCGCCGATTACAATCACCACAAAAGAGCTGATGAGCATCTCGTGGCCCATGGTGGGGTCCACAGAGTAAAGAGGACCCGCCACCACACCAGCAATGCCGGCCATTCCACACCCTAGAACGAATGCCCCGATGTGGACGAGCTTCATGTTGATCCCAAGGCAGGCGACCATCTCTGGGATTGTGCTCGCGGCCCGGAGGGTGATCCCCGTCCTCGTCTTTCCGAGGAAAAGCATTAGCCCTGCCATGGTAGCCGCAATGATCACGAGGGTCGCCAGCCGATAGACCGGATAGTGGGTTCCCAGGATCGGTAAAGTATCCTGGAGAAAGAGGGGGAGCTTCACAAATTTGGGTTCATTGCCCCAGACGTACCGTATGAGGCCGTCCAGGAGGAACATGAGTCCGTAAGTCAGGATGAGGGTATAAACGATGGAACGCTTTCTTACGGGGGCGATGATGGTCCTCTCCAGAACCAGCCCAATGAAGGCAACCATGAAAGGGGCAATGATAAGGGCAACAAAGAAATTAGCCCCAAACGACATCAGGGTAACGCTTGCGTATGCCCCCAGGGCGTATAGGGAGCCGTGCGCAAGGTTCATCACCCGGCTCAGGCCATAGATGATGTTGAGCCCTATGGCCACGATGAGGAATACACCACCCAGCACGAGACTGTTAAATAGGATATCAACCGCTGTGCTCACTGCTCTGCCTTCAGCCTCCCTTTGTCACCTCAGGGCATTCCTTCGCGGTGAGGACACCGGCCAGACTGTTGCTGGGCCGCTGCCGGACCGCGAAGGAGGTTATCCTTGGGGATAAAGAACTTGCAAGAGTTCTACTTTTCAGGTGGACCAAGTTCCTCAGCCTTGAAGGTGTGGAGTACCTTCATGACCACCTTGGCCCCGTATGGATTTGGTGGAGCGGCCATGGTTTCCGTCAGTACCGCATCGTTCCTTGCGCAATTGTCAAAGGCCGAAATTCGTACTTTACCGTAAGGGCCGTCAAAGCTTATGCCCCTGAGGGCATCAGAGATCTTGTCCACATCGGTACTTCCGGCCTTCTCGATGGCGTTGAAGAGGTTCATGGCGCCCACATAGCTATGAACCGCTGCATCGGACGGAATGATCTTGTAAGTCTCCCAAAACTTCTTTTCCCAGGCGTCAGACACGGGAGTATTTACGTCCCACGACCAGTCCGAGGCACCAAAAATCCCGTAGCATGCCTCCCCGCCTTCCTCCAGTTCCATAGGACCTGGGGCCGCGGCAGACACGATCTTAAGGTTCTTCAGAAGGCCGAAATCTGATGCCTGCTTTGCAAACACGGGGATGACGTTGGTGATAAACACTATATAGACGCCGTCCGCTTTAGAGGCCTTGATCTTACTGATGTAGGACGACCAGTCTTTGGTGCTGGTGGGCGCTTTATCAAAGTTCTCATTGTAGATCTTAATGCCGTTCTTTTTGGCCAGTTCTATAAACCGTTTTCCTCCGTCGTGGCCCCAAGCGTAGTCATGGACGATGACATAATAGGTCCTATCCTTGAGATCAGGCCTTGAGAGAATTCCCTTCACATTTCCTACCGCGGTCTGGTCGTTGGCCAACTGTCCGGACCGGAAAACCCACTTGTGCATGCCATAGAATTCTGTTGTCATGACGTGGGTGGTTAAAAAGGGGACCTTCAGTCTGTCAATGTTCTTTGCCAGCGCGAGGCCTACACCGCTCGAAAAGCCCCCAATCAGTGCGACACACCCGTCTTTGAAGACTAGCTTTTCCGCCTTGCTCACAGCAACATCCGGTTTGATCTGGGTGTCTTCCACCACCAGTTCAATGGGCCGGCCGAGGATCGTCCCCTTTTCTTTGGCTGCCATTTCCTTGCCATACTTCATCTCCAGTCCGCCCTGGGCAACAATCCCGGTGAGCGGCACAAGGACACCAATCTTGATAGGTTCTTTGGCGATTGCAAAGTTAGGGGCCAGAAAAACTGCCCCGGCCAATACCAACAACAACGCTGTTCGGACCGCCTTTTTCATAGCTTCACTCTCCTTGAGCAAAAGTGTGGTTCATGCCAACAACCTGCCTTCCCGGTATGTCCCTTGCGTCACCTCCTTTCCAATGGTTTTTTTGACCCTATCTGGGCTCAGCAACGACCTGGTCAAGCAGTTCAACCAAGTCGTAAAGTCTCATGCTGCTGTTAATTCTTTTAGCGCCTTCGTTCAGGTTGTAATGGCAGAAGGGGCAGATGGAGATCATATGTTCCGCTCCGGTCCTCATTCCTTCCTCAATGCGGCTGGAGGCATTCTTCGCGGCCCAGTCACCGTATCCCGTCATAACCCCGCCTCCACCGCCGCAGCAATAGGAGTTGTCCCTGATCCTTTCCATCTCTACAAATTCGATCCCGGGGATTGCCCGAAGGATTTCTCTGGGGATGTCGTAGAGGCAGTCTTCTTGATTGAGGCCGACATAGGCTCCTTTCCAAAGCTGGGAACCGTCTTCGTCGATCACAAACTTGGTCAGATGCCGCCCCGTATGACATGGATCGTGATAGGTAACCTTCCATGGCAGTTCACCTGAGAATTTCAGTTTACCCTCCTTGAAGAGGCTGTTTAAAAGATCCACAGTATGGACGACCTTGATGCCTTCCATCATTTTATCGTATTCGGAGGAGAGGACATAGTCCTTTTTTATGGCCCTGTAACAACCTGCGCAGGAGGTTACGATAGTCTGGACACCCCTCTCCTCATGCACTCTCTTGAAAGTCTCCAGGTTGGATTGCGCCACTCTCTTGAACTCCTCGGCGTCTCCGATTCTCATTGCCGTGGAGCCACAACAAATTTCATTTTCTCCAAGAATACCAAAGTCCAGACCAAGCTTTTGAAATAAAGAGGCGGTAGCTACCGGTACGCCCCTCGCAGGAAGGTTGAAGGCTCCGGTGCAGCCCACGTAGTACAAAATTTCGGCAGGTTCTTCATTTATGTCTTTGATGGGTTTCTTGGCCTTTTTGAAGGGCCTGGTCCAATCCGTGCGAACCCTTCTGGGGCCCTGGTAAGGGTTGTTGTAACTCCGCATGGACTGGGCTATCTTTTTCTGGGTAGGCATGGGTCCTACCCCGTCCTGGACAGCCTTTCGCCTCATGGCCTCAATGATCTCGGGGATAAAGGGTTTGTGATCCAATTCGCATTGGTTCTGGCATCCGGCACAGACAGTGCATTTGTAGATAGAGTCCAAGAGGTCATCCGTCCATGCCAGTTGTCCGTCCAGAATCCCCCTGGCAAAAGCGATCTTTCCCTTAGATGCCATCATCCCCTCAAATCCGAATTCCACACCTGCAGGGCAGATCTCACCGAATTCAGGAGGAGGGCCGTAGTTATAGGCCGCCTTGCAATTTCCGCAGGCGGTGCACCTCCATATCTTATCTTCTAACTCCTCGAGGGTGGATATATTCCATTCCATAGGAACCTCCAAATGATCGCTGACAGTAAATAGTTAAAAGCCCAATTTCCCTGTGTTCATGATGTTATTGGGATCGAGCAATTTCTTCACCTGTTTCAAAAGGGAAAGGTATCCTGGGTGCGCACGCTTGTTGATTTCCGCCGCAAAGTCCACAGGGGGTTTGTACGGGATTCCCCCGGCATCCAGATCCACCTTGAGGCATTCAACAATGGCTTTTCTGGCGTTCTCCGTTTCCTCCGGGCTCTTCTTGTTAAAGGGGATCATGGCCCTTAGCATGCCATAGTGGACGCCTCGATAATTGGTCGCCCTGACAGAAGGCGAAAGGTTGTGCTCGATCAGGATCTTCTTCCATTTGTTGTACACCTCAGCCCACTTATTGGCGGGCGTGAAGGTGCCCGGCCAAGAGATGCCGCCGCCGGCCTGTTTAGTGTAGTTCTTTGTGGAACCCACAATGCGGCTGGGGAGCTGTGTTCTGGCCCGCAAGGCCTCTTCTGGATACTTGGCATATTGGATGGAAGTGCCTTTGTTTTTCTCCTCATCCAGAACGTTTTGCCAGATCTCCTCCCTGGCCTCCCTTTCCTTTTCCGTCCAGGAATAGGTCGCGCCGAAACAGAACCACTCAGGTGCGGCATCCGGCTTGGGCTTAAAAGGATAAGGGATGGGAACCTGTGACAACCACCAGGAAACCGCGGTAAGGTCATCACAGATCTCATAATTGCTGAGGTTTACCATATAGGATGTCATGTCCTCTATATTGCTGGTAGAAACCGTAAAAACCTTAAGAATAGGGGGAATTGGATGCACCCGAACTCCCATTTTAGTCACTACCCCGCTTGTCCCGAGCCATCCCTTGAAGAGGCCATCCAACTGAGGCAGGGGAAGAACGCTGTGCCAGGAATCTTCCTGAATGGCGCAGGAGCCCACCCTAATAAGCTCGCCTGTAGGAAGAACCACCTCCATACTGGTGATCTCTTCGCTGTTTAAGCCGTATCTTCCACTCAATCCTCCGATGCCGTGGCACAGGGCATTGCTGGAGACGGAAGCAGACGGCGGGCCAACTGGCCAGCTCCATCTCAGGTTGTTCTTGTACAATTCCATGGCAAGCTGGGCATGGGATACTCCTGGTTCTATAATGGCATAATGGGACTTGGCATCAATTTTAATGATCTTGTTCATGCGTTTGAGGTCCAGCAGTATGCCGCCCTTTTCGGGGATGCACAATCCGCCGATATTGGACCCCGCTGTAAAAGGCACGACGGGAATTCTCTCCTTGTTTGCCAATTTTAAGATCTTCTGGATCTGTTCTACGGTCGTGGCCATAACTACATAATCGGGCAACTTGGGTTTGACAAAGGAAAGGTCATAGGAATAGGCATAACGAATATGTTTTGCTGCCGTGGCGCTCTCCTTCCCCACAATCGAAACCAGTTCGTCTAAGATCAAATCTTCTCTTTTGCCGTGCATGCTTTATCCTCCTTATTGGCAGGTTAGAACAAAGCCTGGGGTGTATTACCTCTGGCCCCTGCTCCACGAAACGATCCATCAATAAATGAGCGAAAACTTAGGAAAGGTCGTCTAGTCGCCATGGGTCTGATTATTTCAAGCCATCAATCATCTCTAGGCGGGCCCTTCTTTTCCGGGCAACGATTTTAAAATTTCTCGGTACGTCCGCCAGGAGCGACTCCGATTGCTGAACGCCCTTATCATAGCACGCCAAAAGCTTTTCCTCCATGGCCAAGGCTTGGCCAACTGCGTCTGACATGGACTGCCCGGCTGCTAGACTTCCCTGGAAGGCAAAGTCCTCGGTTTCCAGATTAAAGGCGTAGCACCCCTCAATGGCATCGGTAATGACCGACTGGTAGGCCATCTGGATCTGCTTGTTAAATTTTCTGTTTTCGTTGGCAAGATTGAGGAGGTCCTTCTCTTTCTGCGGAAACCTTCGCGCCATCTCCTCGAAGAATGCGGCCTCCTTCTCTTCCAACTCGCGGATAAAACTTAACGTCTCGGACGCGGTGCACAATTTCATCTATGTTCCCCTTTCCATTCCTACCGGTATGATGATTTGTTCTTATGAAACGGGCAGCAAAAAGGATTGACCCTCCCAGCAGATTTCCCGGTGGGCACCTTCAATCAGGCATACCCTTGCTCCCATCGAAGAGTCTGAATCTCTAAAGCCACCGGTGGATGCAGACCTTGCTCTCCGTGAAGAACCGGATGGCTTCCTTGCCCTGGGTATGCAAGATACCCAAAAATGATCCGGCCATACCGCTGAAGGGGAAGAAGGCCATGGGCGCCACGATCCCAATGTTGATACCGACATTTCCGCTGATAACATCATATTGAAATTGCCTGGCATATTTGCCGTTGCTGGTAAAGATGGCGTGTCCGTTGTGATAGGGGCTCTCATTGCATATCTCAATGGCCTCATCCAGGGTTTTAACACGCATCACGCCCATGGTTGGCCCAAAGATCTCCTCCCGGACTACCCTCATTTGGCGGTGTACGTTTTCCATGATGGTTGTGCCCAGAAAACAGGTATCTGGGTAGTCTCCCTTGATTTCGCGGGCCTTTCGGCCATCCAGCCTTAGAGTTGCCCCTTCCTTGATGCCGATTTCGATGTAGTTGAGGATGCTTTCCTTCTTCTTAGCGTCTCGAACTGGACCCATCTGGACGGATTCATCCAGACCGTAGCCGATCACTACTTTCCTGGCCCTCTCGGTCATCTTTTCCATGAAGTCATTGTAAAATCTGTTGTCGTCGCCCACGATGATCAGGGTTTGCCCGGCTAGGCATCGCTGTCCCGCGTTGCCGAAGAAGGATGTCATGAGCCCGGGTATGGTTGCATCCACATTGCAGTCAGGCATGATAACCAGAATATTGGCGGCGCCACCCTGAGCGATACAGCGCTTCCCAGTCTTGCCGCAACCAGGGTAGATCACATCCCGCATTACCGGGCTTGAACCCACAAAAGTAATTCCCTGAATATCCGGGTGTTCCAGCATGCCGTTTACCACGGTCCTCCCACCATGAACCATGTTCCATACTCCAGGAGGGAAACCGGCTTCCTCAGCCAACTCTGTTATTCTGGTCTGACTGAAAGGCACCTCGCTGGACGGCTTAATGATGACAGTATTTCCCGTGGCTACTGCATATGGTGCAGACCACAGCGGAATCATGAATGGGAAATTGTATGGGCCGATAATACCGAAAGGTCCCAGAGGCTGTCTGATCAGATATTCATCTATGCCGGAAGCTATGTCCTCCGAACTGTCTCCCATCATAAGGGTAGGTATACCGCAGGCCACTTCCACATTCTCAATGCCCCTTCTGGTTTCCCCCCTTGATTCGTCAATGCATTTCCCATGTTCCTGCGTCTGAACACGGCTTACATCTTCAAAATTTTCTTCAAGCAACTCTCGGAGCCTGAAAAGGTAACGGCAGCGTGTCACGGCAGGGGTTCTGCGCCAGTCATGGAATGCCTCTTTGGCAGCCTGAACTGCGGAGTCTATTTCTTCTCTGGTTGAAATTCCTACCTTACCGATAACTTTTGTGGTAGCCGGGTTGACCACGTCAATGATTTCCCCTTTGGATTCAACCCATTCGCCGTTGATGTAGTTTTTTGCCATGGGGACACCGGTGATCGGTTCTTTTAACAAAGCCATCGTATCAACCTCCTTACATAAGTTAACGTTATTTCTAATCTAGTTTACGCCCCAACAACGCTCAAGTTAATGCTTCAAAACGGTCTGCTAGACCTGTTTCTTCCCTATTCCATTTCCTGTCCCGGACATCGGAGCACCTTTCCAATCTCTCACACTCTTAACTTATCGGCGAACCTAATCTTGCCATTTATACTCAGAAAGTGAGCCTGAAATAGCCGTGTCTCGCGCCAAAGAAGGCAAAGGGGCAACCTCCACGTTTGCTGCTGACAAAAGGTAAAATGAACTGTCTCCAACCCTTCGCATGAGGATCCCTTTTTGCTTCAACGCCGGATTCCCTGCAGGGACTACCCGGGTTTGTGGGTCCAGGCTGAGTTGAAGGTCGCTGACCGTCCAATCCTTATGAAGCTCACGCGGATCAAAGGCGCGTGAATCCGTAAGCCTGGCCAGAAATTTTCCCACCTGCAAAAGGTCCGTGCTCATGGCAATGCCGGCAGCCACCGGATCACGCTGCAGCATACACTCCAGGATAACCTGGTGAGCCTCTCGAACCTGCTGGTAAAAACCTAATCCTAAGTTTAGCCTGGATTTTAGGGATCTCAGGAGATTGTCCATGAAATCAACTATCAAGATCAGGATGGTGTTACCTGACATTCGGGCCAGATGTCTATGAAATCCGATCTCCTTTGATAATTCCGATTCACCATGGGTGATTTCTTCTCCAACGATACGTTTCAGGGTTTCTGCGTCCTTTTCATTCATAAGTGTCGCGGCAACCTGGGCAACCTCGGGTTCGATCAAGTAGCGCATCATGGTAATATCGTGGACGGAAAGCGACTGAAAATGCATGAAGTTGATGATGCTGTTTATCGTTGTCTTCATATTCACTTCGGCAACGAATGCTCCTCCTCCAAGGCCCTTCCGGATCTCAAGGAGGCCCATCACCTCTAACACCCTTAAGGCCTCTCTCATGGTCGCCTTGCTAACGCCAAACTGAGAAATCAGCGTTTTCTCCGAGGCCAGTCTGTCGCCTGGTTTAAGCTGGCCTGAGAGAATAGAATCCCTGATTTGACTGATGATACTGTCAGAGACTTTCTCCGACTTGGCTATTGTCTTAAACCTTGCGCCTCCTGTCTCTTGTTCATTTCCTTCATTCATAGCCCTTCTTAAGATCTCCTAACGTCTTACCCTGAGATGGCTTTTGCTCCCGTGCTTGGGCACGTGAAGGCGCAATACCTTAATTCGTCGGGGCAACACTGCCACAGAAAAAAAAGGGTGTCAAGAAAAATATTATAACATTTTACTTAATTTTTTTGTGATATGCAGCTTTTTTATAAGAGCAACGCAGCATCGAAATATTCATATATAAATTTATAGTTTACGATACAGATGGTTATGAAAAAACCTGGAAAGATTGCATATATTATAATAATAACATATTTTTCTTGACTTCTAGGGGTCGCTTTCATATAAACGAAATTTCTTTTCCAGTTATTTCAGTAGGCGCTATGGGAAAAAATCTATTGAAGAGAGGAGTTGTCCGATGGGAATAAGAGTGAATGCCCTTATGTGCACTGGATGCATGGCCTGCGAGATGGCCTGCGGCTACCACAGGGACGATGCCTTTGCCCTGCTTTCTGCATGTATAGTCACTTACAGAACCAGGGAAAAAAAGGACTATTTTGGGGTGCTTCTAAAGGAAGAGGAATCCTTGGTAATTGCAAGGCCCGAGGGCCTTGAGGTTAGAAGGATTGGTGAGGCCGGGGGAGGAGGAGATTCGAGCGCGAAGCCAATGCTTTTGCGTGAGTCTTGCGATCTTTGTGCCGGGATGGATACCGGGCCCATGTGCGTGCAGTTCTGCCCGGTGGATGCCATAACCTTGGAATTCAGCAATTGATGAGCCGCTTGGGCCTCGATTTTGTCCCGATGACTTCAAAAGGAGGAAGTAATCATGGAATATCTTTCATCCGGAAAGATACTGATAGTGGACTTGGCCTCTTCCGAGACAAGGGAGGAGGAGCTTGAGGAGGAATTAATCTCCAGGAAAATAGGCGGTGCAGGTGTAACAACTCACCTTTATAATTTATACAAGAGTCATGATCCCATAGTAGTTGGGTCAGGACTCCTCACTGGGACCCTTTTCCCAGCCTCCGACCTTTCTATATTAACAGCGAAAAGTCCTGTTACAGGAACCCTCTGCCACTGCCCTGTGACTTTAAAGGCCGGTATTGAATTCAAGTACTGCGGCTTTGACTACCTGGTAGTTCTGGGAACATCAGCAAAACCGGTTTTTCTGTGGATTCATGACGGCGTGGCCGATATCTCAAGCGCGGAAGAGGCATGGGGAAAGGATGTGTGGCAGACCACGGACCTATGGCGCAAGGATATGGGAGATGATCTCATCCAGACCCTGGTAATAGGTAAGGCTGGTGAGATGAGATCCGACCTGGCGCAGGTCTCTGTTAACTACTGGGGAAGCGGAGATGTTTGGGGATTTGGGAGGCTTTTCGGTGAAAGACGCCTCAAAGGCATCGCAATGAGGGGGATGGGTTTGCTTGAAATTGCCAACCCAGAGGGTTTTGTTGAATCATCAAAGAAGCTTCTTTCGGCTGTGAAGACAGGCGCCTGGAAGGGCAAGGCGGGGCTGGTTGATATCCTTTCTTCCATCGGGGAAAAGGATGAGGCCGACTGGATTGCCCCCCTGGTGCACAGAAACAGTTCTTCCTATAATGTTCCTTACGCTGGAAACACATTCTTATATCTAGATGAAGACCCATCGCTCCTCAAAGAGCCGCAGGGAGCCGAGCCAGGTCTTCTGCTCACAAGCCCTTACGGACTGCTCGCTGCGAAGGCCTTGGGGCTGTCGGCTTCGGATTCCTTAAGGCTGATGAGGTCTTGCTGCCGTTACGGAGTTGATCCTGAGATGGTTGCCCTCGCTGCATTCAGAGATGGCAAGAAGACCAGAGAAGAGATAGAGGGTTCCTTTGGCTTGCTGGAGAGAAAGGGGGATATTCCCTGGAAGCAGCCCTTCAGCCCCATGTGCCCGCAGAAGCCCATGTTTGCGGACTTCAGCGTCGGGGGCGACCCCAAGCAAATTGAGAAGTGGTGGCTGCGGCGGCAGGCCTTGGCCTACGTCTTCGGTGTGGATCCACTATTTGCGGGAATGAGTCCTGAGCTAACAGCTGAATCCATGATCGAAGCGGTTCGGATCGGAAGCGGGATTGATATTTCAGAGGATGCCTTGGATGGATTAATTGGGGAGCTTTGCGGATAGGCCATGGTTGAGGATGCTTTTCCAAAGGGCAAAGGCCATAAGTCATCTTATGGAAAATCAGGCCGATATCAGCCCAAGATGGCTAGGCTGTGCTTTTGAAGGAGCTGTTGCGAGGGTGGGGACTTTTTCAAGATATCCTAGAATGGGAATCTATGTGGGAGGAGGCAGTTCCCATTCGTGGCTGTGGTTTGTGGAGGTATTTGAAAGGCAAGGCCTTTGGGATCTTTGTTTTCTGGACGAAGATGACCTGAAGGCCGGTGCCCTCGGGGATGTAAATGCTTTGGCTGTTTCAGGAGGAGATACTTTTGGCCTGGCAGGGTCCCTAGGCAGGGAAGGTGCCGCCGCCCTTAAGGGGTTTATTGAGGGCGGCGGGGTCTATCTGGGATCCTGCGCTGGAGCGTACCTCCCTATGTCATCCTCCAAGAACCCCCTTAACCTCTTTAATTTTGTGGATGTTAAGATCGCCAACCTGACCAAGGCCCTTCCCCCGGCCTTAAGACTTAAGGACAAATTTTCCACACCTTATGGGTGCCAGTATGTTTTTCATCCCATAAGGGAAGAGGTGTGCCTTGGAATAGATCAGCACAGCCATTTGTCAACGATGCAGTTCATAACGGCGCCCCTCTACGGTGGTCCGGCGATGCTCCCTGGGGAGTCCTGCAGGGTGATTGCACGCTACCATGCCTTTACAGAAAAAACGGTTTTTCTCACTGAAGATGAAATGTGCCGGAACACTTTGCTGGATAAGGCGGCGGTGGTGCGGTGCCCTTTGGGGAGAGGGTGTATTTATCTGTTCGGCCCACATCTTGAGCACCCATGCTATTTGGAAGCCAATCGGATGGTGGGAGAGATCCTGGCTTTGGAGACGGGCGTTGAGCTGAAAAATTGGAGCCGAAGCAGGGAGAAAAGGGCGGGTCGCATACCCCTGAAGAAATCATCAATGGGGGATCTGCGCGGGGAGCTCAGCAACGCAAGGATCGTAGCGGCGGGAATGGAGTTTCTGCCGGTTCGCTGGACAATAGGCGCTAAGGTTTACGAGCCTGAGAAGATCTGTGTATTTCTAGAGGCCATGTGGCGGAGGATTTCTTTATTGCAGGAAAGTGGATTCATCCCGGCAGAAATGGGTGAGCTTCTTTCCCTGGCCCGGTACACCACGAGGCTTCTAAGGGAGATAAAGGCGGCAGTGGACAAAGGGGGACAATCGGATTTCCTCGCTGGTGAGCTATTTTGCGTCTTGCGTGAGTATGCAGCCTCATTCTTGTCCGGTTACTTCCAGGCACTTAAGTCTATGGATAAACAGCAGGGATGTCTGGCCCCGTCAGGGGTAAAAAGGCTTAGTCGAGGATTTGCCTGAGGGGTTCTGTTTGGCATTCCGGGGCATGGTTGAAGCTTTTATCAGGAGGTGTTGGTGATTATGGAGGCTAGGCGCCTGATGGGCGAGGTTAAGGGCGGAAGGGCGCTTCTCCTGGCCGTGGCTTTTTTCTTTTTTTGCTTTACTATGACAGGGGATGGTCTGGTCAGGGCTGAGGATTCTTACTCTGGCGCTGAAGCTTCCTGGCTTGTCAATATGAAGCTCTTCTCACGCTCGGCCCACGGTGCACTCAGTTGTGAAGCGTGCCACGGGCTCATGGATGATAAGCCAGGGGGGCATCCCATTTTAGGATCAAAAATGTCATTAAGAAAAGGGCCCACTGAGCGTTATGACTATTCACGCTGTAAGATCTGTCACAAGGAGTCCTACGCGCAGTATATCAAAGGAATTCACGCCGAGGCCTTAAAGAAGGAAAAGACTGATCCTAAACTCCTTAACCTCTCTGTAGAAAAGAGAGCCCCCACCTGTGGTCACTGTCACTCTTCTCATTATGATGAGGGCGGAGTCAGCCGACTTGATGCTGGCAGACGCATGACAGAGGTCTGCGGTGGATGCCATCAAGATCAGATGGTAACTTATCTCAACGGATTTCATGGGAAGACAGCAGTCAACCTTGGGGATACGTCGTCAGCATACTGCAGCGACTGCCACGGTGCCCATGCATGCGTGTCATTAAAGCCTCCTGAGGCTGCGCTTCCGGCCTGCCTCAGGTGCCATCCAAAGGCGGATCTTTCCTTTGCCAAATTCGTAAACCATCCCACCGCTCCTGATGGGAAGGAAAAGGTTGATAAGGAAAAGGCAATAAGAGTTGCTGTTATTAGGATCGTAACGGTAGTTATGAGTGTAATCGTGCTTCTTGTGGTGGTCTTTTTTTACGGCCATAGCTTCCTCTGGATATTGAGGGAACTTCACGAAAAATTGAGGAGACATTAATCATGACTGGACAGCGTCAAGAAGGAATTGTGCGTTTTTCGGTCCTGAACAGGCTCCTCCACCTGTTTGTAATGGTAGGCTTTGCCGGTGTTGCGATTACAGGCTTTTCACTCAAGTTCAGTGACCACAACTGGGCCCAGTTGGTGGTCTGGATATGCGGTGGGGCGGGGGGTATCAGGTCCTTTCACAGGGTCTTTGCCGTTTTAACTTACGGCTGCGTGGTGGTTCATTTACTCTGGCTTGTGTATTTCAAGGCTGTGTTAAAAGGTAAAATTACCGGAGCTGATTCGCTCTTTCCAAGACTGAAGGACTTCCGTGACCTCGTTTCCCACTTGACTTACATGTTCGGCAGGGGAAGATCCCCCCTGTTTGGCAGGTTTTCCTACTGGGAGAAGTTCGACTACTGGGCAATCCTCATAGGTATGAATACCATGGGGATTACAGGGCTGGTACTATGGTTTCCAGAGTTTTTCACGGGTTTTTTCCCCGGCTATTTTGTAAATGTCGCTCAGGTTCTGCATTTATATGAAGCCATAATGGCCGTTGCGCTCAAATTTGTAGTGCATATAGTGACGACGCACCTCAGACCCGAGGTCTTTCCCCTCGACAAGAGCATATTCAACGGTAGGGGCGGGGCTGAAAGAGGTCGCACGGCGAATGTCGGGCTTATGCTTTTAGCTGCAACTTTACTTTGGGGAGTGGGTGTCCGTGAGGCGAAGGCGGTTGTCGCCCCTCTTATGCCCATGACCGAAGAGGGGCGCACCAGGGTGTGTCTGGAGTGTCACAGGCTTCCTAATGTCAGCACCAACGAAGGGGCCAAGAGTTCACAAGCCTTCTGCCTTGAATGCCATGGCAAGGATGCCTGCGTCAGGGAGGATGGGACTCCACTTAAGGTGACCCTTGATTCCTTTGGAAAGGGAAGACACGGCCATGAGGCGTGCATAAAATGCCACAGGGACGTGAGCAGATCTCCACATCAATCAAGATCCGGAGCTCTTTGCAGCATGTGCCACAACCCTCACGGCGAAGGGGTTGCTGGGGATCCGCACCTAAGGCTCCAGTGCCAAGCCTGCCATAGAAAGTCTCCTTTCATTGAATATGATATAAAGAGAGATCTGGTGGTCCTTTCGCACAAGGACGACAAGGACATGCCCCTTTCTCTCGTTGACCATGGGCTTGCCGACTCTAAGGACAGGGATATATGCAACCGCTGCCACAAGCCGGGGAACACGGTGGGCGCATCGTCAGCCATCCTGCCCGGGAAAAGCCTGCTATGCATCGTCTGTCACAACGCCCCGATAGCGGTCGGCCACTGGGTTTTCGGGGTTGCGTTCTTGATCTGTGTTGCGGGGTTTGCAGGGATGGTCCTTCTATGGTTCAGGGGACGTATTGGAGGGGAGGAAGCGTCCATCCACAAAAAAATATCTGTAACGGGAGAGGCCATCTGGCAGACTGTTTTCTCCTCTGGATTTTTTAGGTTGCTCTCGGTGTTTTTCTTTGATGTGATCATGCAGCGGAGGCTTTTGAAGGAAAGCGTAAGGCGATGGTTTTCCCATGCCCTTATATATTACGGCTTTCTGGGGAAGTTTTTCCTGAGCATTTTATCACTTGTAGCCTTTGGGCTTTTCCCAGACAGCCATACGTCTATAGCATTGCTGGACAAAAACAATTGGCTTACGGCTATTCTAAACGACCTTTTTGGAGGCCTCATACTCGCGGGAATCGTCTTGTCGGCCGTCCAGCGTTTTTTGGTAAGGCCCGCCCATGTTCTGAGCGAGGAGCAGGACTCCATTGCCCTTATACTGATAGGCTTTATAGTGGCCAGCGGGTTTATCCTGGAGGGGGCGAGGATAAATTTAACAGGGGTTCCCGCCGATAAGGCCGTTTACTCCTTTATTGGATACATAGTGTCAGGTTTTCTTTCATCCATCATGAAGGAATGGCAGGGGGCTTACGGATACATATGGTGGGCACACGGTATCATGTGGGTGATCTTCTTTGCATATCTCCCCTTTGGAAAACTTAAACACATAGTGACCACGCCTCTTACCCTCCTCGTGCGCGAGGGCGGAAGGCTTGAAAGGATCTGAGGAAGGATAAAGTGGTATGGAAGATAAAGAACCCGTGAGCGTCCCGCCGGAGGAAAGCGCTTCCGGAGCCGTTAAGCCCGAGCTGGCGCTTCCAGCCGACTTTGATGAAAAGATGGATGCCCCAGAAGATGCGAGACTGATCCCGCTTGAGAAACTGGACATGGTTCGCATTCTTCAGTTGGATGCCTGCACCAGGTGCGGCGAGTGCCTCAACTGGTGCCCTGTCTATGACCAGGACCAGAGGGAAGGGATCGTGCCAAGGACAAAGGTAAGGGATTTCTACCGAATTATAAAAGGGCAGCATGGTCTTATCGCAAGGATAATTAGAAATAGATTCGCGGTTGAGCCAATGAAGCGTATTTTAAGGGGTCTATTTCGCGTCCCTCGGGTGACCGATGAGATGGTTAAGGCCTTTGCAGCCAACCTTTATGAGTGCTCAACCTGCGGCCAGTGCCAGGTGGTTTGCCCAGCAAATATTGATACTGTGAATATCTGGGAGAACATCCGGGAGGCAATTGTATCAGCAGGATATGGGCCTCTGCCGCAGCAAACCCCTTTGGTTAAGAGTGTTAAGGCGTACGACAATCCCTGGCAGCAGCCCAGGCAGGCTCGCACCAAGTGGATAAGGCGTGCCAAGAAGGAGGGCCTCTTAAAAGAGGTTCCAAGGGAGGTTAAGAAGGCAAGTCCAAAGATTCTCCTTTTCCTTGGCTGTACTGCCGTCTATGATGTTAATGTAAGGCAGATAGCAATAAATACCGTCAATATATTTGAGACCCTGGGGGTGGATTATGGCTGTCTGGGCGACGCGGAGAAATGTTGCGCCAGTGTTATGCTCAGGATGGGGGATCCTGAGTTTGAAAGGGTTGCTACTCAGAACATCGAGCAGTTCAACTCCCTGGGCATTGAAACCCTTGTCACCTCCTGCGCTGGATGCTACAAGACCATCAAGCAAGACTACCCGAGGGTAAAGGGACTTAATTTTGAGGTTCTTCACACGGTGGAGTTCCTGAAAAGGCTGATGGACAAGGGAGTTCTCTCTTTCCAGCACCGTGTCGAGCGCACGGTAACCTATCACGATCCTTGCCATCTGGGGCGGGCTACCGGGGTCTTTGACGCTCCCAGGGAGGTCATGAGGGCAATTCCAGGACTCAAACTTATTGAGATGGAAAGGATATACGAATATTCCCGTTGCTGCGGTGCGGGCGGAGGGGTGAAGGCGGGATTTCCAGAAATCCAGTCAAGAATGGCCGAAAGGCGAATAAGAGAGGCTGAGGCAACTGGGGCACAGGATCTGGTATCAGCATGCCCCTTCTGCTTTGCAGGACTCCAGGTGGGCATTAAGGCCGTAGGCTCTCCTCTGGTCATGAGCGATGTGACATCCCTTGTGGCCAAGGCCCTTATTGGGACTAATGCCGAGGAGGCCGCTCAGAATGCCAAGACCCAATGAGGGAGGATAACGCTGTTAAAGAAGGTGCGCAGCTATGAGGAGAAGAGTTTTTGCAGCCATTGTTTGCTTGTTGATAATCGCCTTTAATGTAGCTGTCTCCTATGGCGACGGAAAACCTGTTAGGATAGGCTATCTCCAGAATGATATTCATCAGTTGGCCTGCTGGGTGGCCATAGAAAAAGGCTTTTACTTGGCCGAAGGGCTGGAGGTGCTTGTGGCCGGCATATTCAAGGCCGGGCCTGAAGAGATGAGCGCCTTTGCTGCTGGAGCCCTGGATATGGGTTATGTCGGGGAGGCGCCGGCGACTACGGCAGTTGCCAATGGCACGGCTCATGTGACTGTAGTTGCCCAGGTAAATACCGAAGGTTCGGCTATCGTGGTTGAGAAGTCCGCTAATATGACCACTCTCAAGGACCTTGTTGGTAAGATTGTAGCTGTGCCGGGCCACGCTACTGTCCAGGATTTTCTTTTGAAAAAGGCCCTGGTCCAGCATAGCCTGGGCCAGAAGGAGCTTTCCATAATGGTTCTTAAGCCGCCTGAAATGATTGGCGCACTGAGCACGGGTCAGATCGGGGCCTTTATTGCATGGGAGCCTTATCCTGCAAAGGCCATAACAATGGGTATCGGACGGGTGCTGGTTTCATCGCGGGAAATTTGGAAGGACCACCCCTGCTGCGTGCTGGTGGCGGACGACAGCTTCCTTCAGGAAAGGCCCAACGAAGCAAAGGCCATGGTGAGGGCACACGTTAAGGCCACTGAGTTCATAAACGCGCAACCACTGGAGGCGATCAGGATAGGGGTAAAATACACCGGCATGGACGAGGATACCGTGCGCCTTGCCATGGAGAATGTTACATATACCTATGTGATCAGCCGGGAAGGGGAACTTGAGTACGTGGATTTTCTTTCAAGGATGCGCTATATAAGTGTGGAAGATCCCGGGGCCTTTGTCAGGCGTTTCCTGAATGGTGATTACATTAGAGAGATAACCGGGAGATGAAATCCAGGAGTTGCCTTGCACCCCTGGCAGTTCTGGCCATATGGCAGGCCCTCTCTGCCGCAGGTGTAATCCCCGCTAATCTGCTTCCATCGCCTTGGATGATTGTTAAAGGGCTTAGGGATCTTATCATCGTTGGGATGCCCCCTGAACACCTCCTCCATAACCATATA
The DNA here is from genome assembly GCA_041753575.1 of Desulfatiglandaceae bacterium. Taxonomy (GTDB): domain Bacteria; phylum Desulfobacterota; class DSM-4660; order Desulfatiglandales; family Desulfatiglandaceae; genus CG2-30-51-40. The sequence goes on along the minus strand of JBGSUA010000089.1, from coordinate 3,626 downwards.
ATCTACAGCCTGCTGAGGGTTCTTGCTGGTTTTCTGGCTGCATGTGCTGTCGGGATGCCTTTGGGGCTTGTGATGGGTTGGTCTAAGATGGTGCGGGACATGGTCAGTCCTTTTGTGGAGATCCTCAGACCGGTACCGCCGCTTGCCTGGATTCCCATTGCTATCCTCTGGTTTGGCATAGGGATGAAATCAGCCGCGTTCATTATCTTTCTGGGCGCATTCTTCCCGATCCTCCTGAATACAATCTTAGGGGTAACATCACTTAATCCAATACTTCTTGAGGCCGCAAGAACTCTCAGGGCTCGAGAAAGGGACATATTCCTGAAGGTATTGCTTCCAGGCGCCATTCCTTCTATTTTTGTTGGAGTGCGTATTGGTATGGGCATTGGATGGATGACTTTGGTTGCTGCGGAATTCACAGGGGTAAAGGAGGGTTACGGACTGGGATACATGATCATGACTGCCCGGGATATCCAGAGATCCGATGAGATCCTTGCAGGGATGCTGGTGATAGGGGTAATTGGCCTTTTCATTAATTTCTGCCTTAGGGTCCTGGAGGCGAGGTTCGTTCGGTGGCAGTGAGCATGGACCTCGAGCTTCAGGCCCTGGAAAAAGTATTTGCCGGTTCTGCTGACAAGGAGCCAGTGGAGGTTCTCAATGATTTTTCCTGTCTTATAGGGGGAGGTGGCTTTGTCTGCCTGGTCGGTCCAAGCGGCTGCGGCAAAACCACTCTATTAAGGATAATTGCGGGTCTTGATAAGGCATCAGGCGGAAGGGTTCTTTTCGGGGGCAGAGAGGTCATTTCCAGTAAGGACCTAGCGGTTGGCTTTGTCTTCCAGGAATACGCTCTATTCCCCTGGAGGACGACCATCCAAAATATAACCATGGGTCTTGAGATCAAAGGTGTGCCTTCTAAAGAAAGGGTTGCCAGGGGCATGGAGTATGTGGCCGCCTTCGGCCTTTCTGGGTTTGAACATCACTATCCAAGGGAACTTTCTGGAGGGATGAAGCAAAGAGTAGCCATTGCAAGAACACTCATCATGGAGCCCAGTCTTGTGCTAATGGATGAACCCTTTGGTTCTTTGGACAGCCAAACCAGAAACTCCATGCAGGAGCTCTTGGTGGGGTTGTGGGAGAAACGGCACGATACTATTATATTTGTAACACACAATGTGGATGAAGCGGTCTTTTTAAGCGATGAGATTATTGTGCTTTCTTCAAGGCCGGCCCGTATTGTTGAGCGCGTCAGGGTTGCCTGTGAAAGACCCAGAGATCGCACCAGTATTGAATGTAACGCCGTGAGGAGGTCGGTGCTAGGTATCCTGAGCCGAAGATCTCCTGATCAAAGCTGAATTACTAATAATCTTAGGTTGTTACAAGGGAGGAGTTGATTTTATGAAAGTACTAGGGATTGCGTGCAGCCCCAGGAAGGGCAAAGCGACTTATTCCGCGCTAAGCCGCGCTATGTCGGCTGTCTCTGAGGTATCGAACTCAATTGAAACTGTAGCCATTGATCTTGCCGGGCTGGATATCAGAGGCTGCATCGCCTGCGGCCACTGTACAAAGGTTCTCGAATGCAGCCAGAAGGACGACTTTAACGGGCTCAGAGAAGCGCTGTCTGATCCTGAGGTGCGGGGCATGTTGATTGCTACGCCGGTTTATTTTGGTTCGATGAGTTCGCTTTGTAAGGCGTTTATAGATAGATCGGTAATGTTCAGGCGTAACGGCTTTATGTGGAGAGACAGAGTCGGCGGGGTGATAGCCGTTGGAGGCTTTCGTAACGGCGGACAGGAGGTGACCATACAGGCGGTCCAGACTGGGCTCCTGATACAGGATATGGTAATCGTGGGTGACGGCAGGCCTGGCGCTCATCTGGGGGGGACCGTCTGGAGCGGATACCCAGGAGGCTGGACCGAGGATGCAGAAGGCATGAAGACTGCTGAGGCAGTTGGAAGGCGCGTTGCGGAGGTGGCCATGAAGCTGGGGGGCTAGATGAGTCTGGGGTTGGGGGAAATAGTTGCGGAGGTGCAGAGCCTGGGTGTTGTCATCCCTTCGGGAATTCCAACCAGGAAGGGAGGCGCCGGTCCGGCTGAGGCTGGTTTTTTCGTTATTGAAGGAGTTCCTGTAAGTTTTCCTGTATCAAGCCCGTTCGTAAGCTCCTCTCCTTACAGGCTGGTAATTGATGGTGAAGTCAATGTCCTTGTCAAGAACGGAAGACCCTGCGCATCAGTAGCCTTGATCGAACGGCCATTATTTTACGGGCTTACCACACTGGATGGTGTGCCCTATAAGAAGATCGCGCTCCTTCATGGCCAGGACTGCCTTGCAACCACTGTAATGCAGCGATGCGCCCACTGGAGATCGAACCGTCGGTGCAAGTTTTGCGGGATCGAGATATCGCTTGATTCCGAAAGCACAGTTGAATTCAAAAGCCCCCATGATCTCGCGGAGGTTTCGTCAGCAGCGAAGTTGCTTGATGGGGTAAGGCATGTCGTAATTACAACCGGAAGCGGTGATCCGCCGGGAAGCGAACTTAATGCCGTTGCGGAGGCCGCGTCGGCAATAAGGAATGCCACGCGCCTTCCAGTGCACGCGCAGTTTCTACCGCCTGACGATTTGGAGTGGCTTGAGATATTAAAACAACATGGCGTATCCACAGTAGGCATGCACCTGGAAAGCCCTGATCCGGAAGTGCTTGCGCGGATTGCTCCCGCTAAGGCCGCGATTGGAAGAAGGCGTTATGAGGAGGCTTGGAGGAGGGCGGTTGATATTTATGGGGTCAATCAGGTGAGCAGTTTTCTTATCGCGGGGCTGGGAGAGCGACTCTCCTCTATGGTCTCTGAATGCAAGTCCATGGTTGACCTTGGGGTCTATCCATTTGTGGTGCCCTTAAGGCCCATACCAGGCTCAAGCATGGAAAAGGCTCTTCCGCCTGATCCCGGGTATATGCGCGATCTCTACGAAGGCGTCTCGATTGCACTTAACCGAAACGGGCTCTCTGCAGGACGTTCCGAGGCCGGATGCGTGCGTTGCGGCGCCTGCTCAGGCCTGAGGGCATTTGAATCGGATGACGCCGCTGTTGTGTGCCATCCTGCCCGCACGTCCGGAGAGCTTCAAGAGGCACTGGCCATAAGGAAGATGGTTTTTGTTGAGGAGCAGGGGCTGTTTGAAGACACTGACCGGGACAATGATGATGCAAGGAGCATGCACCTTGTGGCAGAGGAAAAAGGGGTAATAGTAGGAACCGTAAGGATCTTTCCCGTTGAAGGCGAGTCTCACCATTGGGTGGGAGGGAGGCTTGCCGTCGTGCGATCAAAAAGAGCGAATGGAGCAGGGGAGATCCTTGTCAGAGAGGCCGTGAAGAGGGTAAGGGATTTGGGAGGCAGAAGATTCACAGCCATGATCCAGGAGAGAAATGTTTCATTTTTCGAAAGGCTTGGATGGCGCGTTGTTAAGGATACAAAGATCTACAGGGGAAAACCCCATAGGCTTATGGAGGCTGATCTTAAGGAATGACAAGGGGATAAGAGAGTTCCCTTGAAATCCTTGATCAGCCTTATATCATTTCAAATCAAGAGAGAATGGATGATGTTTGTTGAAAAGATTGCAGAAAGAGTTAGGGCCTA
>JBGSUA010000088.1:0-19592 GCA_041753575.1 Desulfatiglandaceae bacterium | reverse complement strand
TAACTCTTTCTGCCTTCTTGAGGCGGATTGGCCTGGTCCCCGGGTTTATCGCCTTTTCATTCGGACAGTAATTACCTGACGGATTTTTCTTAATTGGGATGGTGACTGCTGCTTTAACCGGCCTGCTTGCTCCTTTCGTGTTTTATCTACTGGATAGATTAATTGTAAGGATCACCGGCGAGGAGAGGGAGGAGACCTGATTACGCCGTGACACTTAAAGTGAATCCTTCTTATCCCTTCTATATGATGGCACAATGATAAGGTCCGATTTCGATCCCATGTCAGAGGAAATATTTAAGTCTCGTCTTGTGAGGGCGAGATTGATGGTGATCGTATCATTTGCGGTGCTTATGGTCCAGTTATGGCTGCTCCAGATCGCGTGGGGGCCCATATTCCGGAGGCAATCCGAAAACAACCGGATTCATCTAAGGGAAATTTCTCCTTTTCGTGGCGTCATTAAAGACAGGGCCGGAGAAATCCTTGCCGGAAACCGGCCATCCTACGACATATACGTGGTGCCTAAGGAGGTAGGCGACAGGGCCGAGCTGGCTAATAAACTTAGCTCACTAACCGGTATGGGTTCGGATATTGCCACCGAACGACTCCAGTGGGCATCGAAAAGATCATCCTATAAACCAGTCTGTATAAAGAGAGACATCTCAAGAGATGAACTGGCTTTTATTGAAGCCCATCGCTTCAATCTGCCTGGCTTGCTGCTGGAGGCAAAGCCGGTCCGATACTACCTGTATGGATCCATGGGATCTCATTTGATTGGCTATCTGGGTGAGATAAGCGAAAAGGAGCTCAGGAGCGGCAGATATCCGGATAACAAGGCCGGGGATATGATTGGAAAGGGCGGTGTAGAATCGGCGTGGCAGCACATGCTTACAGGTGTTCCCGGCGCTGAAAGTCTGGAGGTTGATGCTGCCGGGAGGATTATCCGAGTACTTTCGAGAAGAGCGCCTCAGTCAGGCCAGAGCCTTTGGTTGACCATTGACAGAAGCCTTCAGTCCGTTGCCGAGAAAGCGCTCGAGGGAAACAGGGGGGCGATCGTCGCAATGGAGCCTTCCACCGGGCGGATACTTGCAATGGCCTCCAGCCCGTCCTTTGATCCCAATGTTTTTGTTGAAGGGGTAGGACAGGAAATGTGGAGTCGGATCTTGAAATCCGATGGCTATCCCCTTCAGAACAGAGCCGTTTCCGGCCAATACCCGCCTGCGTCGTTGTTCAAGATAGTTCTCGCGCTTGCGGCACTGGACAAGGGGATCGTTGCGCCGGAGGACGAGGTGTTTTGTTCGGGTTCTTACCATCTTGGAGGGCATGAATTCAGATGCTGGCGAAAGCACGGCCACGGGGCTGTAAACCTCCACAGGGCTATCGTCGAATCCTGCGATGTGTATTTTTATACCCTGGGCCGCAAACTGGGTGTGGATGTGATCGCATCGTACGCCAGACAACTGGGCCTTGGTGAGCAGACAGGAATCGGTATCGTCGGGGAAAAACAGGGGCTTATTCCCACTACGGGGTGGAAAATCAAGAGGATGGGTGAGCCGTGGCATCCGGGAGAAACTATTTCAGTTTCTATCGGCCAGGGCTACGTAGTTGTTACCCCTCTTCAGATCGTCAGGATGATTTCTGCGGTATTTAACGGCGGAATTCTCTACAGGCCGCAGATAGCCTTGTATATTGAAAACGCCAGAGGAGAAAAGACACACGTTTTCGAGCCGGAAAAGGTGGGGGAGGCAGGAATCAAAGAGGGGGCAGTATCTCTTGTCAAAAGTGCCTTGATCGGAGTAGTGAACGAGCCCAGGGGGACTGGCTCAAGGGCTCTCATGCAAAGTGTCTTAGCTGCTGGGAAGACGGGGACCGCTCAGGTGGTTAGGATCTCTCGTGACAGAGACGAAGGGGACGGCGAACAGGAAGGCCTGCCGCCGGAACTCAGGGACCATGCCTGGTTTGCCGGGGTTGCACCTGCCGATGATCCGAAGATTGCCGTAGCTGTCATTGTTGAAAATGGAGGACATGGCGGCAGGACTGCCGCTCCCATAGCAAAGGAGCTTTTTTCTGCCTATCTGGATGCAAAGGAATAACTTACTGATTTTAAATAGGGTATAATCGATGTTTGATAGAAGGCTGATTCAAAATTTTGACTGGCTTCTTTTGCTTCTGTTGGTTTTACTGGCTGCAATAAGCGTAGCCAATCTTTATAGCGCTATATATCCTACAAGAACATTTGGAGGCTATGCGATATTTTACAGACAGATTTACTGGTTTATCCTTGGATTTTCTGTATTCCTGCTGGTGACTACATTCAATTATAAGAGTCTTGAAAGGATTGCCAAGCCGGCTTGGCTGATAAGCGTGGCTCTCCTTGTGGCGGTTCTGATCCTTGGGAAATGGACATCCGGCAGTCGAAGGTGGCTCAGCCTTGGTTTCATTTCCTTTCAACCATCTGAACTCGCAAAGATATCGGTGATATTGCTTCTGGCCAGATTACTCTCAGAGAGGGATCATGTTTCGGAATACAGGTTCAGGGAACTTGTTAAGCCGATCTTTATCATTTTTGTTCCCACAGCTCTCATCCTTAAGGAGCCGGATCTGGGGACAGCTCTGCTCCTGGTATTCGTTTCCGCCTCCATGATGCTTTTTGCAAGGATAAACTGGAAGACATATCTAGGCATCGGAGTCGCATCAGTAGGCTGTGTCCCGCTCCTTTGGTTCGGCCTCAAGGATTATCAGCGAGAAAGGATTCTTACATTCCTGAATCCCGACAGGGATCCGCTGGGCGCAGGCTATCATATAAAACAATCAAAGATTGCTATCGGATCCGGTCAGTTATGGGGTAAAGGGTATCTGGAGGGAACGCAGACAAAGCTGAACTTCCTGCCGGAGCAGCACACGGACTTCGCATTTTCTGTATTTGCAGAAGAATGGGGTTTTGTTGGATCAATAGTGCTGTTGGCTCTCTATTTCATTCTGATTTTATGGGGGCTTGACATAGCACGAAACTCAAAGGATAAGTTCGGTTCCATGCTGGCGGTTGGAGTTGTTGCTATAATATTTTGGCAGGTTGTGATAAATCTCGGCATGGTTATGGGGCTGTTGCCCGTTGTGGGTATTCCCCTTCTGCTTTTCAGCTATGGAGGCTCTTCACTTATATCCACGATGGCTATGCTGGGACTTTTGATGAATATCAGTATGAGAAGATTTATGTTTCAGGAAGGCGGCGGGCTTGGGTAATAAAAAGAAAGGGGATAAGACCCTTTGAAGATAATTTTGTGCGGGGCCGGTGGCCAGCTCGGGACGGAATGCAAAGGGGTGCTTAGGCAAAGCCATTCCGTGTGCGCCTTTGGATCGCGAGAGCTGGATATCCGTGACAATAAAGCGGTCCGCGATGCGGTAAAGGATTTGAGTCCTGATGTCATCATAAACTGCGCCGCATTTACAAGGGTTGACGCGAGCGAGACCGAGCGTAACTCTGCCTATGCCCTCAATGTGGAAGGGCCAAGAAATCTCGCCCGTGCAGCAAAGGAAGCGGACGCGCTTCTGGTTCATATCTCAAGCGATTATGTGTTTGATGGGGGAAAAGAGATCCCGGCTCCATACATCGAGTCTGACCCTCCAAAGCCGATTTCATTTTACGGACAAACAAAATGGGAGGGAGAAGAGGCAATAAGGACGGAGTGTCCCAAGCACATGATACTCAGGACAGCATGGCTTTATGGGGAGAGGGGAGGGAACTTTCTGAAGACCATGCTGAGGCTTGCGCTTGGAAGGCCCGATAAGCCGATCAGGGTGGTAAACGATCAGTATGGATCGCCTACCTGGGCCTATCGTCTTGCCCTTCAGGTGGACAGGCTTATCACGCACGGCAGAGGGGGCACTTACCATGCTACTTCTGAAGGATGGTGCACATGGTACGAACTGGCCGTCTTTTTCTTGGAAAATATGGGGATTCGCCGCAAGGTCTTGCCCATAACCGCAGATGAATATCCTACGGCGGCAAAAAGACCAAGAAATTCGATACTGGAAAACAGACGTCTAAAGGAAGAGGGGATAAATGTTATGGTTGACTGGCGCGAAGATGTGCAGGAGTTTGCGCTGAGATCACGAGAACTCCTCCTCCTTGAGGCAAAGGGAGGCGCATGAATTGAAAAATCTGCTTGTAACAGGCGGGCTGGGATTTATAGGGAGCAACTTCATAAGGTATCTCCTGTATGAGTCAGACTTTAAGGGGTTCATAATAAACGTTGATCTTATGACCTATGCAGGCAACATGGACAACCTGGCAGGCGTGGACAAGGACTTCCCCGGCCGCTATGGATTCATAAGATGTGATATATGTGACAGGGAAAAAATGCAGGAGATCTTCGAGCGATTCAAGGTGGATTCGGTGTGCCATTTTGCTGCCGAATCACATGTAGATAGATCTCTGGTTCGTCCTGACGCCTTTATACAGACAAATATCGTTGGGACGTTCACCCTCCTTGAGCTCGCGAGGAGCTTGGGCGGAGGGATTAAGCTTTTTCATCATGTGAGCACTGATGAGGTATTCGGAAGCCTGGGAGAAAAAGGTTTTTTTACCGAGGATACCCCTTACAGGCCAAATAGCCCCTACTCGGCATCAAAGGCTGCCTCCGACCATCTGGTGCGTGCATACAACAAGAGCTACGGCCTCCCTGTTACCATCTCCAACTGCTCCAACAACTATGGTCCATATCAATTCCCTGAAAAACTCATTCCTCTTGTAATTTTGAACGCTATTGAAGGTAAACCCATTCCTGTTTACGGCGATGGGCGCAATATCAGGGACTGGCTTTACGTCAGAGACCATTGCTCGGCCATCTGGGCGATCATGAAGGATGGGCATAGGGGAGATACGTATAATGTGGGAGGCAACAACGAGATGGAGAACATCCAGGTCGTAAATCTGATATGCGACATCCTGGATGAATTCTGCGGTCTGTTTGAAAAGCAACCCCGAAGGAGGCTTATCAAATATGTGAAGGACAGACCCGGCCATGACAGGAGATATGCCATTGACGGGGGCAAACTGATGAAGGAACTCGGATGGAGCCCTCAGGAATCATTTGCGACAGGGATCAGGAAGACCGTGCTCTGGTATCTCGATAACAGGTTATGGGTTGACAGGGTAATAAGCGGGGAGTACAAGGCCTGGATCGAAGAGCATTACGGCTCAAGGCCAGCTCGAAAGCTCTGATGAGGAGAATTTCTTTGGGCCGACTGAACCTTTTGGCCCAGTGAAAGGCCATGCTTCAATTAGGATAGGTGCTTACGGCGGGTGCTCAGGAGGAAGGATGAAGATTATTGTTGCCGGTACTGGATATGTAGGGCTTGTTCACGCCGCGGTATGCTCGGAATACGGCCACGAGGTCTATGCATACGATAATGACCTTGAAAAACTAAAGGCATTTCAGAGCGCGGAGACCGGCCGTATAGAGAGCTATGTAAACGAGCCGGAGCTGGCAAATATCATACGTGAGACCTATGGAAAATATCTGTTTTTTTCGAATGAGATAGATCCTATAATTGAAGGAGCAGACGCGATATTTTTCTGCCTTCCTACGCCGCCCAATCTGGATGGATCTACAAATCTTTCATACTATTTCGAGGCTGTAAGGAGAATCGCCCAGGCGGCGGCAGTCCGCAAGGACACCAGGCGCATTGTATTCGTCAACAAGAGCACCGTGCCCATCGGCACAGCAAGGCGACTGGAGGAGTTCATCAAAGGCCATGAGGTGAAAAACTTCGGGGTGGCATCAAACCCGGAGTTTCTGGCTGAAGGAAGCGCCGTGGTTCAGGCTCGCAGGCCCGACAGGGTGGTGGTAGGATGTGATCACGATGAGGACTTCAGGATTCTCAGACGTGTCTATAGCCAGTTTCTCAATCACGTCAGGATAAAATACATAGAGACCAGTCCGGAGACCGCCGAGGCCATAAAGTATGTAGCCAATACGATGCTGCTTACATACATATCGTTCTGGAACGGGGTAGGAGCTAAAATCGGAGAAAAGATACCCAACGTCAGGATTGACGACCTGCGCCTGGGAGTTACGGCGGATGAAAGGATCAGCACATGGGGCTCCTTCGTAAGCAATGGGGCTGGCGGGAGCTGTTTTGGAAAAGATATAGCCTCCCTCATCTATCAATTGCGACGGGTAAACGTCAATACCAAGATGCTTGAGGCGTCCTATGAGGTGAACGAATACCAGAAGGTGTATCTCGTTGACCGGGCAGTTAATGAAGCCGGTTTTGATTTCAACAGAAAGACCGTGGCCTTGCTGGGTCTTGCCTTCAAGAGGCGCACCAACGATATGAGGGACGCCTCTTCAATCAAGGTCGTTGAGGCCCTCCTCGGAAAGGGTGTTGCAGGTATAAAGGCGTACGATCCCATGGCCGTGGATACTGCAAGGCGCGTATTAGATCCTTCAAGGAATGTTCTTTTTGAAAAGGTAAGTTATTGCGACAGTTCGACCAGCGCCATAGATGGTTCGGACGCGCTTTTCATTTCAACCGACTGGGATGAATTCAGAGGGCTTTCCGCCACCGTGGAGAAAGTGGTCGGCCCTCCCTACCTGATAATAGACGGAAGGCGGATGATACCTGATTTTCAGGACCTTGTATCGAAGGGATACACCTATATGGCTGTAGGGTCAATGGTGATGAAACCGTAATGGAGTGGAGAGCGTTACCATGAAAGGCATAATACTGGCAGGCGGTTCAGGAACGCGGCTGTATCCGATAACCAAGGTCGTAAGCAAACAGCTCATGCCCGTTTATGATAAACCGATGATATATTATCCTCTTTCTGTTCTGATGCTGGCAGGCATAAAGGATATTCTCATTATATCAACACCGGAGGATCTCCCGAGGTTTCGAACGCTGTTTGGTGACGGATCATTTTTGGGGCTTTCCTTTTCCTACGCAGAGCAGCCTAGACCTGAGGGACTCGCCCAGGCATTCCTCATAGGCGAAGACTTCATCGGCAGTGATGAAGTGGCTCTTGTGCTTGGGGACAATATCTTTTACGGCCACGGGCTAAGCAGGATACTGACTCGTTGCTCTGAATTGAGGCATGGTGGCATCATATTCGGATACCTGGTTAAAGACCCTGAAAGATATGGTGTTGTCGAGTTTGATAAAGATGGAAATGCAACAGACATACAGGAAAAACCAAAAAAACCCAGATCCAGGTATGCCGTTCCGGGCCTTTATTTTTATGACGGCACTGTGGCTGAAAAGGCCAAGGCCCTCAGGCCTTCTGTCAGGGGGGAACTTGAGATAACGGATCTCAACAGAGAATATCTCAGGCGGGGGGAACTGAAAGTCGAGATCATGGGGAGGGGATTTGCGTGGCTTGACACAGGCACTCACGAATCCCTGCAGCAGGCATCAAGTTTTGTAAGGGCGATCCAGGAAAGACAGGGGCTCAAGATAGCGTGTGTCGAGGAGATTGCCTATCAGCTAGGCTATATAGGAAGAGATGATCTGAAAGCCCTTGCGTCCGACATGATCAAGAATGAATACGGACAGTACCTGATGGCCATAGCTGAGACTAATGAGGGAAGGAGAGGTCTCTATGAAGTTTATTGATGCCCAGCTGCCGGGAGTCTTGGTGATTGAACCGGATGTCTATAGGGACGGCAGGGGTCTTTTTCTTGAGACCTTTCATGACAGGAAATATTCAGAAGGGGGCGTATCCCGCTCATTCGTGCAGGACAACCGTTCACGTTCACGACGCGGGGTCTTGAGGGGGCTTCACTATCAGCTCAGGCATCCTCAGGCAAAGCTGATTTGCGTTGTCAGGGGTGAGATATTTGACGTGGTCGTTGACATAAAACCTGGTTCCGCCAGCTTCGGAAAGTCATTTTCAGCAACTCTTTCAGGGGACAATTTCAAACAGGTCTTTGTGCCGGAAGGATATGCCCACGGCTTTTGCGTACTTTCCGAGGAAGCAGAAGTAATCTATAAATGCACTGATTTCTACGAGCCTGGGGATGAATACGGGGTTCTCTGGCGTGATCCCTTTCTCGGGATTGCGTGGCCTGTAACGGAGCCTATTCTCTCTGAAAAGGATGAGCACTATCCGGCTCTCCTGGAGATTCCTGACGGGTTTCTTCCGAAATTACATGACAAACAGGTACTGCCGTGACGGATCAGAAAATTGCCGATTGGCCAGCCTTACGCCTTTCGGCCGGCAATGCCGGCATATCCTTTCAGTAGTCCCACCGCCAGATAACTCCTATCCCCCCTTCAGAGTCGGCCCCGACCTCACTTTCAAGCGACAGCTCAGGAGTTATTTCAACCTCTACGGAGGCCTTGCTGCTCTTCGGATGCACCCCTCTTTCGACCTGGAGAAAGACCTTTTCTCCAAGGTATTTTCCGATGCCTATGGTGGGATATCTCGTATCCGTGTCGCTCATATTCACTTCTATGTTGTCAACTCCGAGGAGCTTCCTTGCTCTCCCCATGATATCAAGGCCTTCACCTTTTCCAGCAAGGGTCATCGCTGCATCGGCAAGGCTTAGGGCCTGGATGGGAGTGATCTTTGAAAGATCACGTCCGAAAAGGAGCCTCGCCAGTATCTCGTCGGACGGCATGGAAGGATCTGAAGACAGGGTAAAGACCGGATTTGCGAGGCTCCCTGCTACATCGAGTCGGGCCGTAAGATCAGAGGTCTTTGCTTCCGCTAGGGCGTTAAGATGAGCTGATGAGGCTGAGTATCCATCAAGGATGACAGTGCCATTCTTCAAGTCAAAGCGCCTCCCGAAGAGATTGAACCTCCCTCTCACTATAGAAAACCTCCCCGATATGTTCGGGCTGCCTGCTGAGCCTGTCAGATGTATGTTCCCTTCCCATTCCGATTCAAGACCTCGTCCCCTCAGGAAGATCCTTCCGGGGCTTTCAACAATTAGGTCCAGCGAAATATCGTTTAAATATCCGTAAGAAATCCCTGACTTCTGCGCGATGGGCGTGAGAGGGGCGGGGATCTCTATTACCTCAAGTTCCACCAGGTCAGGAGGTAGTTGTCTGGGGAGGCGCAAATCCCCTGGCCACACAATCAATCGGCCGGTCAAGATTGGACTTCCGGCGTTTCCTCGGAAACGGGCGTTTCCGCTCGCCTCCGTACGAATGTCATCGCGGTTTATTATGAGGAACCGCTCAAGAAAAATATTTATGTCAAAAGACGCCTCTTTTTGGGGGAAAATCCTGGCTGATCCCGAAACGGCAAAACGTCCGTCTTTAACGTCCCTTGCCTCCGCCCGCAATATCTCTATAGTTCCTTCAGATAATGCGGCTTCAAGCGTGATATCTCGCAAAAGGAGTCCCAGCCTTCTGAAAGAGAAGGTTCCGTCTTGCATTCTTAGATGCCCCTGAATCGAGGGATTCGTGAAGCTCCCTCCGAGGGAGACTGCGCAGAAGAGCTGCCCTCCCAGGTCATTTTCCCTCAGATGCAGTGATGGGGCCAGCTTTACCAGATCAATCTCCGCAGACACGTCCCCATTAATGCTGCCGTCTTCGGGGATATGTAATGAAAAAGGATATATTGTTAAGACAATAGGAATATCGGCAGTTGCTGTAACGGGTTTCTGCTCAAGGCCCTCAAGGCGCAGAGAAGCTCTAAGCCGATTCGCCTTTGAAACCGCCCCGAGATGAAGGCGGAGCCCGCGGTAGGGTGAGCTATCGAACTTTTCCGGATCTCCAATTCCAATCTCCGTATCCTCGAGGGTTATCTCATCGCTGTCGGCCCTTAGAACCATAGAGTTGATGAGCTTGAATGAGATGTCTTCATATACAGCATCTGCCTTTATCAGGGTCAATTTCTTTGACGCCTCTTCCCATTCAAGAGATAGATCAATGGATGGGAAGGAAAGCCTTCCAAGTGTGAAACCCTTCAAGATTCCCTCCGCTTTTATGACGGGCTTGATAAAGGCGTTTGAGAGGTGTGCCCGGCCCCTTACAGAAGAAACGGAATATCCCTTTAAGGAGACATCTTTCCCCGTGAACGTCATATCAATCTCCTGTCCCTTTGCTCCCCTTTCAAGCAATGCTTCCACACGGCCGGAGCCTTTGATGCCCTTGGATCTGCCTCGGCAAGCAGCACCGTCAGTCTTGGCGTGGATTTTTCCGGTAAGGGTCATATCCTTTGTGTCAATTGAAATGTCGCCTCTGACATCAATGTCGCAGGCTTTGAACGCGATTTTCTGAAACTTTAGAACGCCACCCACAGCCTCCAGCGAGCTATTAAAATCAATATCCAGACCTCTGAGTTCACCGTTGATCAGGAGGTGGCCTGTTAATAAGTCAGATATTCTCTTAAGAAAGAGTTTGGCCCTAAGCCGGTCCATTACCAGCGCAGCATTCAGAACCGGACAGGAAAGATGTCCCGAAAGAGTGCCTTCGGCTCTGAGCGCCCCGGCTGAAAAGCCCTTGAGCTGAGGGAAGATGCCGGTAATATCAGGTAGATCAAGAATCCAGCTTGAGGAGATGGATGCCTCTTTGAGGGTGACTGCGCCTGAGCCGGAGAGTCTTGCCGTCTTATTTTGAATCTCAGCGCTCACTATTTTCATATCTTTGCTGGAATCAAGTTGGATGTAAGCCCTGAAAAGGATTTCCTCGGCAAGGGGGCCGAAGAGCGCTGCAGGTATCTCTTTGGAAAGAAAGACCCTGTCTATAATCGCACTACCTTTAACTTCGCCTGTTGCCGTCCCCTTTAAGATATCTCCACTAATGTTAAAAGCGTTCTTGACAGATAAAGGAAGGGTTATTCCAAAAAACTTGGATAGTCTTTTCGTATCTGATAAAATCATTATTCCATCTGCAGTGTAACTCTCCATGGATGGAGATATACGGCCTGAGAGTTCAGCATCTCCGTATGAGCTCTTGAATATCAGCCTTGATACCTGAACTTCATCTTTAGAAAAGGCTATATCTCTTGCTTCCCACAGGAGGCGAGGCTCGGTAAGTTCTTTGACTCCCGTCAGCACGAGATCTCTCAGCTCTCCTGAACCTGAAAGAGTTAGTTTTGATAGATCGAAGAGAAATGACGCCTCAAAAGAGCTGATCTTGAATGATTCTGATGCAATGCCCTTGATTTCAATATCTCCCTTTATTGAGAATGCTGGCAGGGGGCCTTCTATTTGGCCATGCATGTGGAAAGGTCCTGTGCAGGAAATGCCGACAAACGGCCTTGGACAGGCTAAATTTACAGAGTAGTTTCCTTTGAAATAGAGCCCTCTAAGCAAGAGTTTTCCTGAAAGATACACTCGAAACAGATCACTTTGAAGCAAGAGGGATTCAATATTGAGCCCATTGTTTTCTGGCAGATAAGAAAGGCTGAAGGCTGTGTGAGTTTTTAATAAGCAATGATTGAAGTGTTTCTCGGAACCTTTCTCGCTTCGAGATATCTCGCTTTGAGATTCTTGGCGGCTCTGGGGACAGTTGCTCTCTTCCAGGTAATCAGATACAGCTTTCAAGGCCGCGGGAATCCTCAGGGCAAAGACATCGCCCTCGCCCTTCAGAGAAAGACCATTTTTACGCTCAAACTCAAGATCAAGGGAAAGCGATATGCCGTCTCCTCCCTCCAGCTTAAGCCTCCCTTTCCATTCTGAGAAAGGGCCTTCACCCTGCAGGGAAAAGCCCAGCGGTCCGCTCATGCCGATCAGTTGGGACATGGCGCCTCCTGCCGGATCCCATCCTGTAGCGCTAACAGCAATCTTATCGTCATCGTGCCTAATCGCGATCGAGGCGCTCAGATATGTTCCAAGGCCTCCGGATGCCTTAAGGAGGATCTCTGCTCCTTCTGGAAGTTGCGCTGTGCTGACAAAAAGCTGGAAGTCCTGAGCACTGCCGAGTATTCCTTTAGGCAAGCTGATTCTTTCAATGCGTAAATCCTTCAGCACCAGGCGGCCTAAAATCCCAAGCCATGTTCCCGGGCCTGAGGCCTCCTTGATGGGTTTTTCTTGTCGCGTCAGATTTTCTGGTATCGTGATTCTCGCCGCATATAATTCCGTTATGTGTATGCGGCCCTTGAGAAGGGCTGATGGGCGCCATCTGAGATATATCTCCTCTGCGGTAATTAGATCGTCTCCGCCACGGATCTTTATGGCCAGGCTGTCTATGTGAAGAGCGAAAGGCAAGACGCCGTCTATCCTCCCGAGGCTTACCTCTTCGATGCCTATCCCCTTAAGGATTGAAGAGCCTTTGAGGATGAGCCATTTTTTCCCTGTATCGGTCTGCAAGGTCAGGAAGGCCGCAAGGGAAAGCATCGCTAGAAAAAGAATCACTGCCCCAGCCCCGTAACTCACTGTGAAAAGGATACGTCTAATCATGCCGATATGTTGCGAAACTCCGTTCAATTTGATCACCTTGCAATTCAGAGGCAAGGGTGTTCAAGCCCATTTCCAGCGCATGATCTAAAATGCCTGCCCCAGGCTGATATAGAACTGGACCCTGTCATCCATATCAGGTCTTGGATTTAAAGGGATACCTATGTCGGCCCTTAGAGGCCCGATTTGGGTAAAGTATCGTAAGCCCAGACCTGCCGCCCATCTCAAGCTTTCTCCCTCAAAGGGATCCTGTGATGAGAAGGCTCCTCCTCCATCAGCAAAAACGGCCATCCCCACCTTTTCGGATATCCTGCCTCTGAGCTCAAGGGAAAATTCCACTATGGATCGTCCTCCTGTGGGCGTTCCGTTCGCGGACATTGGAGCTACCGACTGATAAGCGTATCCTCTTATTGAGCCACCCCCGCCCGCGTAAAACCTCTCGTCCGCCGGGACACTCAACCTCGATTGGCCGAGGATGCTTCCAATCGCGGCCCTTGCGGCCAGCACGAGGGAAGGAGATTTCGACAGCGCAAGGTAATGAGTGCAGGTGGCTGTGGATTTAAGAAAAGTAAGACCGTTATCCCTTATATCGTGCATCGGCGTGCTCTGAAGTATGAGTTTTCCGCCCTTTGTAGGGTCAAAGATATCATCACTGGTTTCTCTTGAGAGCGTAACGGGTGCTGATAAGAGCTGATAATCCTCCGGATCGCTTTCCTGCTCTATCCTTGACATCTTAAAGCCGAGACCGATCCCTGCTACCACCCTTGGGTATATTTCGCGCTCAATAAGCGCCAGGTTACTGAAAGAACGAGAGATATAAGCTTCAGGCCTCTCTTCAGCCAAGCTTACTACCAGTCTCAATTTTTGAAGTCTGTGGAAAAATTGCGGTTTGATTAAACTCCCTTCGACAGCGGATCCATAATCGGATGCCTTCATACCGAGGGAAAGCCTCTCGGCCTTTCCCGCGATATTGCGGTGCTCCCAGGATAATTTGGCGCCGAGTTTTTCATCTGTCCTGTAACTTATTCCGGCGGATACTGAACGGTGCTTCCTCTCAACAAGCTCTACAGTGAGGGAGAGCAGGCCGTTAGCGTCAAGCTTCTGAGCCTCATGAATCTTAACAATTGAGAACAATCCTGTGTCAAAAAGGCGCCTCTTAAGCTCTTGTATTAGCTGTTCGTCAAAAACATCACCTTGCTGCCATGGGATAAGTCCGTTCAGAAAGCCTTCATTAACAGAGCTTAGTTCCGAGAAGAGCGTTTGACCGAAGAGTGCTTTTGGCCCTGTTTCTATGAGAAAAATTATAGAGCCCGACTGGTCAATATGATTTATGGTTACAGTACGCTCCCGGATACGGGTAAATGGGAACCCCTTTTTCCTTAGAAGCGCGACTATCGTTTTTTCGGCCGAAATGACCTGCGCGGATCTGATAGCTTCACCGGCTCTCAGCGGCAACTCTTCAGGGCTTGGAAGAGGATGCGTGGCCTCATCAACGGGCGAGTGGGGGATAATGCTTATTTCCTTTACACGGTAAATCGGCCCAGCCTCAAGGACGTAACGCAGCAGAATAGGATCAGATCTATCATCTATGGTGTAACGGACAGTGGCGGCATAGTATCCCTCAGCCCTGAGGATCTTCACAAACAGGGCAACATCTCTGTCGGCCCTTGACAGCAGGTGCGGCAGGTTAAGAGGAGAAATTCCTTTCTCAGAGGAAAAGACCTCAGAAGCAGCCTGAAGTCTGCTGTAGATATCCGGTTCTGAAATGCCGCTGATCTCAGCCTTATAGGCAAGTCCTTTGCCCGGATCAGGGATGAATGGCCTTCCGTTCAAGACCCCCGAGCAGGAGCACAGCAATAGGCAGAAAGCCGCTATTAAGGCAAATTCTTTTCCGCCGGCTAAACCCTTCCATCTGTTGGTTTCAGACATCGGGTCAGGGTTTTTTTCTTCAAGGCTACTTGGCGAAGCAGCTTCGCGGATTGACGCGTTAGATTGATCCATCAGAAAACGATATCTTGTGAAGAGAAAATTTTCAAGTTAGTGGTGTTCCAATCGGAGGTTCATCAGGGATAATGAACTCGCAACAGGCAGGAATGTGAAAGGGAAGTGAAAAAGCTTAGGATAAAAGGCGCGGACAATCATGAGAAGCGATGACTAGTTAACCCTACGCTGCAACTTCGAGTGATTCAGCGCAACTCGGAAGATTGAGTTGTTACAAGTAACTACTCAGGTTCAAAGTTCAAGGGTTCACGGTTCAAGGTTAGAGAGAGATGAAGATTAAACGGTTTGGGGATATTGAGGCCTGACGACCGGCACGTGAATTGACTCGGAAAGTGTACCGTTTAACAAAGAAGCCAGGATTGACATTCGTGGATTCATCAACTATCTCAAGAAATATGAAGAACGAAAGCCAACTAACCGTGAACCGTGAACCTGACAACCTAAGCAGTTACGTTACAAAACCGTCAAAAATTTTCCAAAAGAAAATACATGAGAAGCCTTTTCATTTTGTCATCCATGTTGTATAGAACAAAGCTGGTCTGATTACAGGGGAAAGGCTCCTCTTTGACCGGCTTCAAGAAAGGTGCTAACCATGGTATCGTGAACACTTAGGATTTCCTTTGTCTTGAAAAGAGGGATCGGAAGGAGGCGTTTTGATGGCAGAGAAAAAGAATTTTGCCAGGCGCAGGGTGGCCTTCGGTTTGAGCGCTCCTGGCGCGCGCGAGGTCTTCCTGGTTGGGGATTTCAATGGTTGGGACAAGACAAAACATCCAATGAAAAAGAATGACGACGGCCTATGGAGCAAGACAGTCATGATTTTCCCCGGCAGATACGAATATAAGTTTCTGGTTGACGGGGAGTGGCACAGGGATCCGGTGAATCAGGAGGTGTGCGATAACGATTTCGGCACCCTGAATAGCGTGATTTTTGTAAAATAGATCTATTTTAGTGTTTTTTGGCGGTTTTATGAGGGGATTTACGTGTCTGCTCTCCTTCGCCCAGGGTGAAGCTGTTAGCACCGAGGTTGATGTATGGTCACAACCTTAGGGACCGGTTTGATATTTATTAGTGGGAGGATGCAATAAGTGGATAAGCTGAGCTTTGGTTTGACTATGTTGATTGTGGGGATGGGAGGCACCCTTGCAACTCTGACCTTCATGAGTCTTGTAATGGTCTTGCTCAAGAGGCTCTTTCCCTATAAAGACGATGAAGAAGGGAAATAGAAGGGAGGAAAGATGCAGGAAGCTATCATAAACGGACTATCGGGTCTTGCGGCCGGCGCTGTGAATCTTCATTGGTCTAATCTTGTAATGATGGGGATTGGCTTGCTGTTGCTTTATCTCGGCATAAAAAAGGGCTTCGAGCCTCTCTTACTTGTTCCCATAGGATTTGGAGCAATACTTGTCAATATTCCCCTTGCGGGACTTATGGATGAACACGGTTTCCTTCGGATCATCTACGATGCAGGCGTCTTAACTGAGCTTTTTCCTTTGTTGATATTTATAGGCATCGGGGCCATGACGGATTTCGGACCTGTGCTTGAAAATCCCTATACCTTTCTGCTGGGCGCAGCAGGTCAGTTCGGGATCTTTATTACTCTGCTGTTGGCCCTTGCATTGGGATTTGAGGCTTTGGACGCGGTCACAATAGGTATCATAGGCGCGTGTGACGGGCCTACTGTCATCTACGTCGCATCCCGGTATGCCCCTCACCTCCTCGGACCGGTTTCCGTTGCAGCTTATTCTTATATGTCCCTTGTGCCTCTCCTTCAGCCGCCCATAATGAAGGCCCTCACCACGGAAAAGGAGCGTGTAATCGTAATGAAGGCCGGGAAAAAGTCTGTTTCGAAGACAACAAAGATCCTCTTTCCGATTGTCATTACCATTCTTGGGGGGCTTATAGCCCCAATGGGACTGCCCCTTCTGGGCACTATCATGCTGGGGAACCTCATGAAGGAGTCGGGCGCTGTTGCAAGGCTTACAAAGGCGGCTGAAAATGAGATAGCAAGCGTAGTCACGCTGCTTCTGGGCATCTCTATCGGGGCCACCATGAGCGGGCCTGTCTTTGTGCAGTCGAAGACCTTGGTAATCCTTGCTCTGGGGCTTGCGGCAATATGTCTGGACACGGTTTTCGGAGTGCTTTTCGGGAAACTGCTTTGCCTCATAACCCGAGGAAAGGTCAATCCTCTGATTGGAGCTGCCGGTATCTCAGCCTTTCCCATGTCGGCTAGAGTGGTGCAAAAGGAAGGCAGCAGGTACAACCGCAAAAACTATCTCCTTATGCACGCCATGGGCGCTAACGCGGGAGGGCAGATAGGATCGGTCATGGCAGCCGCAGTCATGCTCTCAGTGCTCAGCGCAATGGGAATTATCTAGGCGGCAAAGGCGTATTTAAGCGTGGATGATATAAAGAGTTTCAAGGCGGGGTATGATACGGAAAACGCCCCCGTGAAAATAAGAGGGCGCTCTTTCAGTTTCTTTGTGCCCAGGACCATTGAGCGGTTCATAAATCAGGACGATGTGCTTCAGGGGTTCCCTCTATGGGCTAAGGTCTGGGAGGCCTCCCTGGTGCTTGCGGATCACCTTGCGTCTAGAAACCCGGTTAAGGGCCATAGGATACTTGAAATCGGGGCAGGCATGGGAATCGTGGGGATCATTGCCGCTTCCTTTGGCCACCATGTGATTGTAACGGAGCATAATCCGGATGCCCTTAACTTTGCCAGGGCAAACGCCCTGGTAAACAAAGACGGCATGACGGGAGCACTTAAGATTGCGCCGCTTGACTGGCACTCCCCGCGAATAGAGGGACGCTTCGAGCTTCTGGTTGGATCTGAGGTTGTTTACAGCAAAAGGGACTTTGTCTCTCTTGAGCGCCTGTTTGACACCTGCCTTACCCCTGAAGGGGAGATCATCCTTGTCGAGGGCGTAAGGGAAACGAGCATGGAGTTTTTTAAGCAGATGACCCTTACCTACAAGATCTCCGCCAAGAGACAGGTGCTTCGATCAGGAGATAAGGTAATACCCCTGGTCATGGCATCAATGAGGCGCGCCTGAGGGGGCTCGAATCAGGCCATCTTTTCCAGCACCTTTTCCATCACCAGATTCCTGATTTCTTCCAGGCGCTTCTGGTTGAGCGCCTCAAAGCGAAGGACCAGGACGGGTTGGGTGTTTGATGCTCTTACAAGACCCCATCCGCCTTCCATTATGACCCTGGCTCCGTCCACATCTATCACCTTGTATTCGCGTTTGAAATCCTCTACCAGATCCTTAACGACCTTGAACTTCTTGTCTTCCGGACAATCCATCCTTATTTCAGGGGTATTGACCATCCTTGGCACTCCCTCAAGGAGCGCGGATACCGGCCTATCCGTTGAGGAGAGGATCTCAAGGAGTCTCGCTCCGGCATAAATAGCGTCATCAAATCCAAAATATCGTTCGGCAAAAAAAATGTGGCCGCTCATTTCTCCTGCGAGAAGGGCTTCTTCTTCTTTCATCTTGGCTTTTATCAGTGAGTGGCCCGCCTTCCACATGATCGCCTTCCCGCCGTTTCTCTCAATATCGTCATAAAGGGCCTGGGAACATTTGACCTCTCCTATTATTTTAGCTCCGGGGTAGCGCGCCAGGAGGCTGCGGGAGAAAATTATGAGAAGCTGATCCCCCCAGATTATGTCTCCTTTTTCGTCAATGATCCCGATGCGGTCTGCATCTCCGTCAAATGCTATTCCCAGATCCGATGACCGCTTTAGCACCTCGTTTTTTAAGGAAAGGAGATTTTCGGGTATAGTGGGGTCAGGGTGGTGGTTGGGAAATGATCCATCAGGATCACAAAAAAGACCGATGATATCACACCCGAGGCCTTCATATGCCTCGACGGCGACTTGGCCTCCAACGCCGTTTCCGGCATCTATGACTGCGCTGATCCTTCTTTTACCCATGCTTATGCGCCGGATGATCTCAGAGCGATATGAATCAGTAACATCCTTCTGTGTTACTGAACCTCTCCCTTTAGAGAACCTTTCTGATTGAAAGATATCCTTTATCTTCCGGATTTCTTTTCCATAAATGGAGGATACCCCCAGGCAAAGCTTGAAGCCGTTGTATTCGGGAGGATTGTGGCTCCCTGTAACCTGAATGCCTCCCTGCACATCGAGGGAGTGGATGGAATAGTAAAGCAAAGGAGTAGGAACCATGCCGATGTCGCATATATCAACCCCTGCATCAAGAAGCCCCTCGGTCAAACAGGCTGAAAGTCCTTGGGAACTCAGTCGGCAATCGCGTCCGAGACTTATCTTCCTGGCGCCCTTTGACGCCAGGTATGTTCCTATCGCCCTTCCAAGCCTTGCCGCAGTCTCATCGTCGAGATCCTGAGGGACAATCCCCCTTATGTCATATTCCCTGAATATGTGGTCCTTCATAAGAGATTCCTATCTCCTGCGCGGCTGAGTTGCTCGACTATGCCTCGAATGTCCTGTGATCTTTTGATGTCTGCAACCAGAAGGGCATCGGGGGTGTCAATAACAAGGCATTCCTCCAGACCAAGACATGCGACTTTTCTCGTTCCCCTTTGCGAAATAAAGCTCTTCTTGCAATCCACAACGATAGGGTTACCCTCTTTAAGGTTGCCTGCCGGATCGTATTCGGACGCCCTGAGCTCATAAAGCGAAAGCCAGGAGCCTAAGTCGCTCCACCCGAAGCTGGATTCAACGACCTTTACATTCCTTCTGGTTTTCTCCATGATCCCGTAATCAAAAGATATGCTGGGCAGTCCCTTGTAAACTCTGGTAAGGGTTTCTTCGAAAGAGTCCTTCTGGATTGAATCGCCTATCTCCCTTAGCCCTTGTGATAATAAGGGAAGGTGTTCTTCTATCTCATTTAGGATGACGTCCTGCTTAGCCACAAAGATCCCACCGTTCCAGTAATAGACCCCTTCCGCAATATATCTTTCCGCAGTAGCCGTATCAGGCTTTTCGACAAACTGATCTACACTATAAGCCATCTGTCCACTAATTTTCATGGGGGCGTCTTTTCTCTTTATGTACCCGTATCCTGTCTCAGGCCTCGTAGGAACGATTCCAAGTGTCACTATTGAGCCTTCTTCCGCCAGGCGTGCCGCGGCTTCAAGCGTCCTCAGAAAGCCCGGCACATCAGCTATGTAGTGATCAGCGGGAAGGAATGCAACAGGGCCCCTGAGCCCAAGATGTTCAAGATATAGAGCCCCGAGGCCCATACAGGCAGCGGTATT
>JBGSUA010000087.1:0-38180 GCA_041753575.1 Desulfatiglandaceae bacterium | reverse complement strand
ATCACCCGATGTCTTTCCGAGGCGGCTCGAACCAGAAGCGTCAAGGTGATCATAGTCAAGGCCAACGGCCCTGTCTTTTGTTCAGGCCATGACAAGGCCGAAATTCTCCATCGGCCGGTGGGTGAGGTGAGGGATTTCTTTCAGACCTGTATAGACCTTTTCATGCTCATGCGCTCGGTGCCTCAGCCTATCATCGCCCAGGTACATGGAATAGCCATGGCGGGGGGATGCCATTTTGTCGCGGGCTGTGATCTTGCGGTGGCTGCGGAAAAGGGCGCACAGTTCGCCATGACGGGCATCAAGATTGGATACAATTGCTCAACGCCCACCGTGGCTGTAAGCCGTGCCATCGGCTCCAAGAAGTGTCTGGAGATGCTCTTTACGGGGAATTTTATATCCGCCAGGGAAGCCATGGCATACGGACTTGTGAACCGTGTGGTGCCAGACGATAAGCTGGAGGAGGAGACCTGGAACCTCGCAACCGAGATCTCCCAATACAGTCTAGAAGTCCTTGGTACCTCCAAGGAAGTCTTCTATCAGCAAAGGGACATGGCAGAGCGGCAGGCCTATGTGTTCGCCAAAGAGATGATGGCCTCCCAGGCCCTCTGGCCAGAGGGTATCGAGGGCATGACCGCTTTCAATGAAAAGAGGAAGCCTCTCTGGCCTGAAAGGTAGAATAGGTCAGAGAATGCTTTCCGCCAGTTCCATGATGCGGGATTGTTTCGTGAGCCCAGATATCCACTCCTCAGGAATGGCCTCCATGCCCAGATGGGCACCCAGGATCATGCCGACCGCCATTGCGCGCGCTGCATTGTCGCCCCCTGCCATTTCCGCCTGGATAAGTGCCTCCCGGAGGTCTTTTTCGTAGACAGTAATGAGATGGACAATCCCCGGGAGGGCCTCCGGGGTATGGCAGCTCTGTCCGAAACCAAGGATGGCGGAGAGAGTCTCGTTGCCCGCTGAGGCGGCACCATCCCTGACCCATTTCTCCAGAGGAGTGCCCTTAAAACGGCCGGAGGCTTCCTCTCCCATCGCCGCTGCGGGCAAGGCCCCGTGAAGGACCCGAAACACGGTGCGGGCAAATAGCTCGGCGCTGTCCACTGTGAGGGGATCGGAATGGGTCATTAGTGTCTGGGCCCGGGCCGCTGCCACAAGCCCATCCAAGTCTTCGGCATAGAAAGCGACCAGCGGAGCGATACGGGTCGCGCCTGAAAGGTCATTGGACATTGAGCCTGCTGCTTGAGCCTTCTTTCCCGAGGCGATATTGGCAAGGGTTCCCCTGGTGGCATGGTCAACGTAACCCGTGTAGCCTTTGAAAAGGTCCTGCCAGCGGCTTGAGAAATCCTCCAGGTCAAACCCCCTCTTTGCGGCGACCGATTCCAGGAGCACTAGCTCCTGATCCCCGTAATGGGTAAAATCGCCCTTCCGTTTGGTCGGATGGTAGGAATCCGGCTGGGGCTTCAAAAGTTTGTCCACCCGGCCTAACTTTTCCTTCAGCAATCTTGCATCGTATATCCAGTGTGCCCCAAGGGCGAGGGAATCGCCTGCGAAGGATGCCAATATCATCGCCAAAATCTTCCCATTCATCATCTCTCCTCCCTAAAACAATGCTGTTAACTGATCAATCACCACCCTCGGAAACTAATGAAGCTAAGGGTGTGAAGTAACAAGGCCACGAGGGTAGATAGTAATTTTACGTTTCGATCACCCCTGTCACTTTCGGTTATGACTCGGCACAGCCCTCCTCCTTAATAATGATCTCATCGGACACTTTCAATGCTCCATATGTAGGTTGGAAGGCAATGCCATTATAGCCTATTGAATGTGACTTGGAAGTGGTATTAAGATACAAAAAAGCCACGGCCTGATGCTAAACCATAACTTCTATAACGAAAGGAAGCAAAACCCATGCCCGATCAAAAAGAGATTTCATCTGTCACCATGAGCAGTACCAAAAAGGAGCTCTTGGAGGCCTATGAGGCCGCCAAGGAACGCCTTCAAAACCTTGAAAAGGATCTTCTGAACGCAGAGAAAGCGAGGGCCAGGATTGAAAAACAGGCGGCAGCCGCTGCCGCCGATTCACAGGGCCAGGATGACCCTTTGCAGAGGCTGAACAAACTCAGGGCAGACATAGGTAGAGAACTGAGCGAACTGGCAGACAGGTTTGCAAATGAACTTGAAACCTACAAAAAGATTCAATCAGCCCTCAAGGCAAAGCAGGAGGAGCTTCAGACCATTTACGGGGTAGAGGCTGCAGCTTCTGACCTGGCAGCACTGCTGGATGCCCATCGAGCTGAAAAGGAGAAATTCGAGCAGGAGATGGAAGGCAGGCGCACTGCCCTTGAAGATGAGATCCGAGAGACCAAGAACAGGTGGAGTAAGGAAAAGACCCTGATGGAGCATGAAGCCAAGGACCAGGCCGAGTCCATCAAAAAGCTTCGTGAGAGGGAAAAAGAAGAATTTGAATATGCATTTGCGCGGGAAAAGGAACAAAAGAAAAATGCCCTTGAAGATGAGCAGAAGGATCTTGAAAAGCAGTTGGTACTCAAGAAGAAGGAGTTTGAGAAGGAATATCTTGAGCGAAAGGCGGAACTGGATGCAAGGGAAGAGGCGCTTGTGAAACGCGAAAAGGAGATCGCGGGTCTTCAGAAAGAGGCTGAGACCTTTCCTAAGAGGCTTGAAAGCGCTGTTCAGGCAGCCTCTGACGATGTCACAAAAAGACTTACAAGGGAGTTTGCCAAGGACAGAGCGCTGCTTGAGGCCAAGTTTGAGGGAGAAAAGAATGTGCTATTGAGCAAGGTTGATTCACTGGAAAAGCAGATAGCCTCTCAGACAGATCAACTTGCGGATTTTGCTAGGAGACACGAACAGGCCTACGAAAAGGTCCAGGATATCGCCAATCGCGCCGTTGCTGCGGCCAAACGAGAAGTTATCTCCATACCCTTCTCCCAGCCGAACCCTCATAGCCGGGAGGAGGGAAGAGGAAACTGATAAAAAATCAGTAAGAAGGGAGGATGGGGTCCGCCTCCTCCCCTTCCCACGGATGATCAAATCACCGCGGGAATGGAGCGATTTCAAAAGAGAACTGGAAGCCCGGATCACAGCGGTCCTGAGCCAAGGCGAACAGATTGAACTCTTATTTACTCCGCTTTAACCACCAGCACCTGGCCTGGATAGATGGTGCCATCCGCTCGCAAGTTGTTTAGGCGGAGCAATTGCTTTAGGGAAATATCGTTCTTCACGGCAATACTGTGAGGCGAATCGCCTTTGACCACCTTATAGGTGACTGGTTTGGGGGCATCCTTCTTGGTAATATTTGTTTCACTTAGAAGGATGACTTGACCTATTTTCAGATTGGCATCTTTAATGCCATTCAACCCCTTTAACCTACTGATGGTCGTGTTGAAGCGGGCTGCAATAGAGGAAAGGGTATCGCCCTTCTTGACCTTGTAAGTTGCCGGGCATGAATCCTTCTGGCCGGGGGAGGTCTTTCCAGCCTTAGCCTCCTGAGTATTCCATTGCCTTTTCCCAGTCGGTATCTTCAGCTCAGTCCCGGCGCTCAAACGGGTGCTGGGGCCTTTGCCCAGTTTATTCAAGGAAATTATTGCTCCAGTTGTCGTCTTGTACTTTCTGGCAATTGAATAGACGGTCTCGCCCTTGGCAACCTTGTGAGTTCGATAGCGCTGGACCGGAGGAGGACTCCATCCAGGCATCTCGTTGACCTTTGAAAGTAATATGAGTCCGGTCCCCGCGGGGACACGAATATCGTATGGCCTATCCGGAGTTGCATCCTGTCTTAATTCGGGATTGAGTTCAACCAGGACGTCATAAGATAGTGACAGACTGGCAGCTATGGTCTGTAAATGTATCACCCTGTCAACCGTTACCTTTTCAAGCGGAATCGCTTCTTCAGGTTGAGGCAACTGAAATCCATGCGCTTCGGGGTTGGCCATGATGTGGAGGGTGGCCAGAAACCTGGGAACGTATGAGGCTGTCTCCCGTGGTAGTTTTTCATATAAGTCCCAGAAGTTATCCAGATAATTAATACGCTGGGTCTTGAGGAATCTAAGTACAGCGCCCTCCCCGCAGTTGTAAGCGGCAAGAGCGGTGGTCCAGTCTCCGAAGATCTGATGAAGTTCCTTTAAGTATTCTATCGCTGCCTTTGTTGATTTTTCCGGATCCATCCTCTCATCAACCCATGTTCCCCTCTTCAATCCATACTTATAACCGGTGGATGCTATAAACTGCCAAAGGCCGAGCGCCCGGGCCGTTGAGAGGGCTCGAACCTTGAAGCCGCTCTCAATAAGCGGAAGCCACGAAAGCTCCTCTGGGAGTCCTGCTTCCTTGAGGGCTTTGACTATCGCGGGCCTGTATTTTCCCGAGCGCTGATAGGCGTTGATGAAAAAATTGCGCTCAGGTCCTTTTAACTGGTTGAGGGCATCCTCCACACGGCGGTTCATCACCATTGGAATGGCAGTGTGATAACCGTTCACTGCGGTATGCCTTGAAGAGTAGATCTCCACAATCCTCTTGGATATTGTAAATCTAAGGTCCTCAACCTGCTGAAGCAGTTCGGGGCTTCTTTTGACATCAACCGTCAATATAAGCGCGTAGGCCTGATCCAGCGCCGATATCGCGCCGTCAAGATCTCCCTGGTCCCAGAGATCGGAGGATGTCTCGCAGAATTCGAGTGCTGAGTCGAAAATAGCCTGGTCGGGTTTATCCTCGGATTGTTCAACCAGGCTTGATTCGCTCTGATACTCATCTATATCTTCATCTTTAGCACTTGATGACGAAAATGCATTCTTATCCGGATATTGCCCGTGCGATCTCTCAGCGAATCTGGGAAGAGGTGTTTTTTCGTTAAGGGATCTGACGCTTCGTTGGTCTGAAGGCGCCCTATCGGCACTTGCTGCCTGAGATGGCCGTGAGCCTGTGCCCAGATCCGACGATGAAGCATGGCGTTCATCCAATTTGTTATCAAGACTGCCGGTCCCTGTCTTTGGACCAGCGCTTGAACAAGCGAAAAGAAAAAGCGCAATGAACAAAAAAATGATAACCTTCATTCTGTGATGACCCCTATTTTTGGATTTACTGCACACCATTGGCGCAACGGACGCGACCGTATCCCAGTGCTCAAATTTCTTAAAGGCTGCTCAAAGGCTGATTGCTGATGCAGTATAATGAGGGAACTGGGAGTGGTCAACCATCTTAGCGAGGGGTCTTCTTTTGCCGCGCAAGGAGGATTTCAAGGAGTCTTTCTTTTGTATTGAGGGCCGGATCATCCATGATAATTTCCCTTAAAAAGGTCAGCGCTTCTCCCACCTTTGGACCGGGTGCGATACCAAGGGCTTCCATCACATCGCTGCCTTTCAACTTGAGGGGTTCAAGCCCATTGGAGGCAAATTTAGACAAAATGGATTCAATCCTTTTCTCCAGTTCATTTGCCTCATTTCTATTGCTATCTGCGCCCTGGGCCAGCATATCCGCCCTTTTCAGAGCGATCAGATCTTTGATCTTATCAAGCCCCACCCTGGCGATCAGGCGCCTCACGGCGCCATCGCTCCAGGTTGAATCATAAATTACCATGTGGTTGGCAATAAGTGTTGATACAAGCTCTTTCGTGTCGTTTCCAAACTTGAGACGATCCAATATGAGGGCTGCGATCTCCGCGCCGACTTTTTCGTGACCGTAAAAATGATACCTATGATCCGATCTTGTCCTCACCCTGGGCTTGGCGACGTCGTGTAGCAGCGCGGCGAGGCGAAGGTGCATAACCGGTGGGACGTAATCCGTGGTTATGAAACTGTGCATAAGTATCGTATGCCGGTGTGGGTGAGACTGCCTCTTGAGGCGGCCTTCAAGGAGTTCTGGGATGATAATAGAAAGGAGGCCTGTTTTTACGAGAAGGCTCAGAGGGGCTGATGGTTTTTGGGTTAGTATTGTCTTGACCAGTTCGTCTCTGATCCTTTCTGAGGCGGGTTCCAAAAGAAGACTAGTGCAGCGAGAGACTGCCTCCAGTGTAGCGGCTTCCATCTTAAAGCCGAGCTGGGCGGAGATCCTGACGGCCCTCATGAGCCTTAAGGGGTCATCCTTGAACCTTGAGATAGGATCTCCCACACATCTTATCAGTCTTCTTTTCAGATCCTCTTTTCCTCCTTCAGGGTCAAGGAGTTTGCCGTTTTCCGGGTCAAAGGCAATAGCATCAATAGTGAAGTCTCTTAGGGCGAGGTCGGCTTCTATAGTGGGCAAAGAACCCCTGAACGGCGTGAGCTCAAAACTTGAGCCGTCAAAAATGAGCGTGACGGTTCTCTTATTCAAGGTGAATTGCTTGGTGTCACGGAAGAGAAACTCTACCTGATCAACTGTTGCGGAGGTCGCAATGTCCCAGTCAGCGGCGGGGCGATTAAGGAGAACATCTCTCACCGCTCCTCCGACGGCGAATGCCTCAAAGCCCGCTTTTCTCAATCGCCGGCATATCTCAAGAACAGGCTCGGGAGCGCGCAGTGGCGCGCCGGGCAGTCTTCCGACGAATTTCCCGAAGTTGCTGTATGACATGGCGGTACCCCGGGAGCCGTTATAAGCTAATTTGTGGCATAGCTGTGAAGACCCGCCAGGTAATTAACCCCGAAATAGGTAAACAGAACGCAGGCAAATCCCACAATGCAGAGTATAATGATTTTTTTGCCTTTCCATCCCCTCACCAGCCTTGAGTGGATAACGGCCGCATATACAAACCATGTTATGAGAGACCATGTCTCTTTAGGATCCCAGCTCCAGTAGCTTCCCCATGCGGAGTGGGCCCAGACGCTGCCGGTAATGATCCCGAGAGTCAGCATGAGGAAGCCGATCACTACCATCTGATAGTTCAGCTCTTCGAGTATGCCTCTGGCTGGAATGAGTCTGAGAAAAGAAGCTGTTCTGTCCCCTGAATCGCCTCCCTTGAAAAGATACATAAGGCTGAATCCGAATGAGAGTCCAAAGGCCGCATATCCGAGAAAGCAGGTGATTACGTGTGTTATGAGCCAGTTGCTCTTCAGGGCGGGGATGAGAGGCATGATCTTGCTGCTTATATTCGGGGAAAATGATGCGTAAGCCATGGCCAGAAAGATAAGGGGTGTAATGAAGGCCCCGGCGCTCTTGTTCCTGGTCCTCCATTCCACAATGAGATAAAGGAGCGACAGAGTCCAGGCAAAGAAGATCAACGACTCATAGAGATTGGAAAATGGAGCCCTTCCCATGCCGGCCGCATAGGATTCCTGCCAGCGGAGGATTATGGCGGCAGTGTGGGTCGCAAAAGAGCCAAGAAGTGTATAGGTAGCAAGCCTGCCGGGAACCTGCCGGCCCATGACCATCATAAGAAGATAGAAAACAAAGGCCAAGAAATATACAAAGGTAAGATAACTGAGTATTCCTGAACTGGTCATAACCTCATTTCTCCTTAAGCCGCAAGAAGCGACCTGATATCCTCGACAAGTCTTTGAAGATCACGGTCAAGCGCAGGCCTGTTCCTGCTTGCAGATCCTGTCACCATTATGACCGTCTTATTATTCTTCTTTTCGACTAGAACCCTTACAAACTGCTGTGAGGTAAAAAAGGTAACTATGAAACCGAGCACTATAAGAATGAATCCGGCCCATACGATGGGAACACCCGGATCCTGATTTGCCTGGAGTCCGGTTGCGTATCTTTCCTGAACGCCCAGAAGGGAAAAGGTGTAAGGCTTGAATGCACTTGGATCGAACCGGGGAGACTTGATCATCTGTTCTGGAAGACGTGATCTGATGAGTTCAAAGTTTTCAAAGATCCAGAATCGAGTCGGCTCCCCCTTTCCTGTCTCAACCGAGACAAGGGCAGCGGGAGCTGTACCCATATGCCTAATATCCAGTACTTGAAAAAAGCCCTCCTTTCCTGGAAGTTGTATTTGTTGGCCTATTTCGGCATCAATAGGCTTCAGGTCTTCTTTGCCTCCTTCTTTGCTCAGCTTGATACGAAGCCCTCTCCCGGCTACCTTTTCATAGGTTGACTGGTAAAAGGTGATCCCATTGAAGGTTACAGGGTGATTGACAAGGATATCTCTCTTTTCAACCTCTTTCCCTCCGACAAGAAAGGTTACCGCAGACCTGTATTCCCTGGGGGAGCCGTTGTCATAAAACTCCACCGTGAATTTGTCGCATCGTATCTCAAAGCCGGGGGAAAACGACTGATTGCCGCTTCTGGGCATAATAGAATCTACTGTCTCACCCTCGGCAATCTTCACAAAACCTTCAAAGCCGAAAAAGGAACCCGCCAGGGCTCCGATAAGTATGACCAGGACGCTGAGATGTACAAGAAAGACCCCGAGGTGGGAAAAACTTCCCTTTTCCGCAAGGAAAAAAACACGGTCCTTTTTTCGTTCAGAGCGAAGAGTTCTGAAACGCTTTTTCAAAAGATTCTGGGATATTCGAAGCGCCTCCTCGTAGCCGCTGTCTGTTGAAATCACAAGCGTGTCAGGGAGATTTTCAAAGGGCTGACTCCTGTCAACCGAGGGCCTGGCCTTGACCCGCCTCCATGCGGAGGGGAAACGCTCTATGGAACATACCACCAGATTCAGAGCCAGCAAACCTATCAGGAGCCTGAACCACCCGGCATGATAAAGATCAAAGAGACCAAAGAAGTCCAGCAGGTTGAATGTAGCGGGATTGAGTCCCTGGATGAACTCCATTGCTCCTTCCTTTTGAGGTATCATCGTCCCGGCAACCGAGAAGACAGCCA
Organism: Desulfatiglandaceae bacterium; assembly: GCA_041753575.1. Lineage (GTDB taxonomy): Bacteria > Desulfobacterota > DSM-4660 > Desulfatiglandales > Desulfatiglandaceae > CG2-30-51-40. The sequence goes on along the minus strand of JBGSUA010000087.1, from coordinate 29,426 downwards.
GGAGAATAAGGAGCACAATGGCCAGCTTTACAGAACCGAAAAACTTCAAAACAGGATTCGCCTTACGTTCATTTATGGTTTCTTCCATGACAGCCTTTCACAAGCACTGCGGCAAAAAATTGGATCTTACGCCCCAAAGGCGTGCCTCCCTGCCGGGTAAACCGCGGATGAACTCTTGGTTGTCGGTCAGGAATAAGTCCGGAGAATTAAATCGCCGTTTCCTGGGCAGGGGGCTTTCAGGATAAGATCTTTTCCAAAGGATTTGACCGCTGCGCTTTAATGATGTAATTAAGTTCAGGGGAAATACTTCCCTTAGAGCGCCTCGTCTGCGCTCAGACCAAGAATATATGTTCTAACGGGCTGATGTAAAGGATTTTATATGCTGGATCTGCGTTTTGTCAGGTCAAATCTTGACCTTATAGGAGATATGTTGAAGAGACGGAATATCTCCGTGGACATGTCGGAATTTTCATCCCTTGACAGAGAAAGAAGGGAGCGGCTGGGCGTTCTTGAGGATCTGAGACGACGCCGCAATGTTGTGAGCGAAGAGATCGCTGCCATGAAAAAAAGGGGAGAAGATGCCTCCGGGGCCATATCGGATATGAAAGAAGTCGGGGCTTCAATAAAGGAACTCGAAAAGGAACTCCCCTCTTATGAAGAGAGGCTTCAACGCCTTCTTATGTTTATCCCCAACATACCTCAAGAAAGTGTTCCTTTTGGTCATGGGTCGGAAGATAATCCGGTCATTCGAAGCTGGGGCGAACCGCCTCATTTTGATTTTGAACCACTTCCTCATTGGGATCTCGGAGAGAGGCTGAGGATACTGGATCTACAGAGGGCAGCTAAGATCGCAGGCGCCAGGTTCGCTCTTTACAGGGGATTAGGCGCGAGGTTGGAGAGGGCGCTGATAAATTTCATGCTGGATATTCATACGAGGGAGCAAGGCTATACTGAGATGCTTCCGCCTTTCATGGTCAATACGGCATCCATGACTGGGACTGGACAGCTTCCCAAGTTCGCGGAAGACCTCTTTAAGGTGGAAGGGTGGGATCTATACCTTATTCCCACTGCGGAGGTCCCTGTTACAAATATCCACAGGGACGAAGTTCTTGCTGAAGATGAACTTCCCGTCTATTATGTGGCCTATACCCCCTGTTTTCGTTCGGAGGCCGGCTCCTACGGGAAGGATACAAGGGGGCTTATCCGCCAGCATCAGTTCAATAAGGTCGAACTGGTCAAGCTCACAAGGCCTGAAGACTCAGATGCTGAACTTGAAAAACTTACCGCGAATGCGGAGGAGATCCTCAAGAGACTCAAACTGCCTTACAGGGTTGTATCTCTTTGCACGGGGGATCTGGGATTTTCAGCCGCGAAGACCTATGACCTTGAGGTATGGCTCCCGGGCCAGGGTCTCTATAGAGAGATATCCTCCTGCAGCACGTTTACGGATTTTCAGGCAAGAAGGGCCGGAATAAGATTTAGGAGGAGCGCAGGGCGAGGAACCGAGCTTGTTCACACTCTGAACGGTTCCGGCCTTGCCGTTGGAAGAACACTCGTAGCCGTCCTTGAGAACTATCAGAGAAAAGACGGAAAAGTGGAGATTCCAGATGCCTTGAGGCCCTATATGGGCGGAGTTGAGTTAATAGAATAGCTCACCTGGTGAAGTATTATATGAGAATGTGTAGCTGCTCAGGTAGATAGACTGTAGGGCTGTAGGAATAGCCCATACGCAATGAACAAAAGCCTGTCAGCGGATAACCAACTTGATAGTTGTGAGAATGTCTTATGATTGGCGATTGATTTTCATTCTTGGTTGCGCCAAACCCGGGCATGGGGGTTTATATGAAAATAGATGGTCATGGCGGCGTAGGCCGCTATCCAGTCCTTGTTCCGGCCTTCGCCGGAATGACGGCCTGGATTTCGGATCGAGTACGGAATGACATGCGGCATTTTCATGCTTCGTTGTGCCCCAGCGGGGCATGAGGGTTAGTGGGATGGTTTTTTATAAAGCCGCTAGTAATTTGAACAGGAAGATCCTTATGGCAGGAGGCGGGATTTTTTGCGCTGTCTTGCTTGTTCTGGCACTGATCTTTGCCTTTTATGGGACTTCCGCTGAGGCAGGAAAAAAATTATCGCCCAAGATTGCATTTCCATTGAAGAGAGCTCCGGCGTCTCTCCTCACCGCTGAAGACGTATCCAGGATTATGGCCCGATTGAAGCCGGAGCAGATTGATAGGGAATTGAGCGTGAGGGCGGAAAGCGGGCGCGATCTAAGACTCCATTTGACCATTGATCCTGTCCTTCAGGAATATGCGGCTAAGCTTGCGGCAAATTCCGGGGCCCTTCAGACATCCGTTGTGGCAATGGACCCGCGGGATGGCAGGATTCTTGCCCTCGCGGACAACGACCAACTAGGAAGCGGTGGCTTTCTGTCGCTTAAGGCAGATTATCCGGCCGCCAGCCTCTTTAAGGTGGTCTCTGCAGCAGCGGCACTGGAGAGAGCGGGCTTCAGCCCAGAAAAATCATTGTCTTTTTCAGGGGCTCAACACTCTCTTTATAAATCCCAGTTGAAAGAAAAAGGCGGCAAATACACAACAAAGACCAGCTTCAGGAAGGCCTTTGCGTCTTCCATCAATCCTGTCTTCGGAAAGATCGGCATCTACTACCTGGGTAGAAACGTGCTCAACAGCTATGGCGAACGTTTTTATTTTAACAGAAAAATTCCTTTTGATATGCCGGTGAGTCTGAGCAGACTGGATGTGCCTGCGGACAGCTTTGGGATCGCGGAAGTGGCGTCCGGCTTTAACAAGGATACGGTCATGTCTCCTCTGCACGCGGTTATGCTTGCAGCGGCTGCAGCAAACGACGGTGTAATGGTCAGGCCAAGAATTGTTGATTCCATAAAGTCCGATGAAGGCAATGTCATCTATAGAGGCAGCAGTGGGACTCTTGCAAGGGTGGTCAGTCCGGAGACCGCATCCGGACTTAGGGTCCTAATGAAGGAGACTGTTACAAAGGGAACCTGCAGGAAGGCCTTCTCAAAGCTGGTGCGCGGTAAGTCCCTAAAGGATGTCGGGCTGGGGGCCAAGACCGGTACGATCCACGATCGTCTGGACCGTTTCAAGATGGACTGGACAACAGCCTTCGCTCTCCCGAGGGATGGCCGCAACCCTATTGCAGTCGCAGTCTTGAATGTCCACGGAGAAAAGATGGGTGTGAAGGCCAACGAGATCGCCAGTCTTGTGATCAAGCGTTGGTTGAGGTAAGGGAGGAGTTTTCCTATGTGCGGTATTGTTTGCTATGTGGGTGACAGACAGGCAAAGGGTATTCTTCTTGAAGGTCTCAAGAGGCTCGAATATCGGGGTTACGACTCTGCGGGCATCGCGGTTCAAAATGGAGCTGGAATCCAGTTTGAAAGGGCTGTGGGAAGGATTGCTGATCTGGAACGTAAGATAGGCGGAAGGCCGGTAGAGGGAGTAACCGGCATAGCCCACACGAGATGGGCCACTCACGGAGAGCCCAGCGAGGCAAATGCCCATCCGCACCGCGATAAAGACGGTAATGTCTTTGTCATACACAACGGTATTATTGAAAACTACAGGGCGCTAAAGAAGAAACTGGAGGGAAGGGGCTATAACTTCAGGTCAGAAACAGACACTGAGGTAATTGCCCACCTCATAGCGCTTCACTTTGACGGCGATCTTTGCGAGGCCGTTAGAAAGACGATGCTGCAGCTTGAGGGCACATTCGGGATTGCCGTTATCCATAAACAGGTGCCGGGAAAGATTGTGGTGGCAAGACGGGGAAGCCCGCTTATCATAGGTATTGGTGAGAATTGCCATCTTGCCGCATCCGATGTTTCTGCCATGGTGAGGCACACCAACAAGGTAGTGCATCTTCTGGACAATGAACTTGCGGTCCTATCCGCTAATGAATTTTCAATCTCCACGGTTCAGGCGACTCCTATTGAGAGGGTTACTGAGATAGTTGACTGGCAGGAGGACGATGCAGAACTCAGCGGTTTCCCCCACTTTATGCTTAAGGAGATTTTTGAGCAGCCGGAGACAGTTAAAAACGCTATAAGGGGCAGGCTTGATTATTCAGAAGGAATCCCGCGGCTTGGGGGGATCGCCCCTGTCTGGGACGGCCTCAAGCAGTGCCGACATCTTGTTATTGTAGGATGCGGGACCTCTTTTTATGCGGGATATGTCGGCAGATATATTTTTGAAAAGCTTACAGACATTGATGTAACCGTTGAGCTCGCAAGCGAGTTCAGATACAGGCGGATCAACTTTGCGCCCAATACATTCCTCCTTGCGCTCAGTCAGTCAGGGGAGACTGCCGACACACTCGCTGCCATCAGAGAGGCAAGGAGGAAGGGCGCAAGCCTCATGGGCGTGGTCAATGTTGTTGGAAGCTCGATAGCTAGGGAGGCCGGCGCGGGAGTGTATAATCACGCAGGTCCTGAGATAGGCGTCGCTTCAACCAAGATCTTCACATCCCAGCTTACTATAATGAGCCTTCTTGCCCTGCTTTTGGGCAGACATCATTCACTTTCCCTTACTGAGGGCATTGAGGCCATAAGGGCCATTGACGCCCTGCCGGGGCAGATAAGTAAGGTCCTGTCTCTGGCGCACACCATCGAGGCCATTGCTGAGAAATATCATCTCAAGTCCAACTGGCTTTTTCTGGGAAGGAAATACAACTACCCGATAGCGATGGAAGGCGCCCTGAAGCTCAAGGAGATCTCATACATCCATGCCGAGGGGTACGCCGCGGGAGAGATGAAACACGGCCCCATAGCCCTAATCAGTCCTGAAATGCCGACGGTGGCCATAGCTCCCCAGGACAGCGTATATGAAAAGATGGTCAGCAATATTCAGGAGATAAAGAGCAGAAGGGGGCCGATAATCGCGGTGGTGACAGAGGGGGATGAAGAGATAAAAGAGATTGCCGATGACGTCATCGAGATACCTAGGACATTGGAGTTTCTCTATCCGATTCTAACGGTGATTCCCCTGCAACTCCTTGCCTATTACTGTGCAAGATTTCTGCACAGGGATATTGACAAACCCAGAAACCTCGCAAAGAGCGTTACGGTGGAATAGTCATGGGGCCTCCTCATAGGCCCCTTCATCATTTTCCGGGACGCGCTCCTCGCAAGAAATGGCTTGGCTGGCTCGGAAAGTCCATGGGGAAACTTCTTCTTCCTTTGCTTTTCAAGATGGAGGTCTCAGGTCTTGAGAACATTCCCCAAGACAGAGGAGTTGTGATTGCCGCAAAGCATCAGCGCTGGGAGGACATTCCACTTTTGGCCGCTGCCCTGCCCATTGACACCTATTACGTTGCAAAGGCGGAGCTGTTCATTAACCCTGCCTTGAGATGGCTTATGAATGCTCTCGGCGGAGTTTCCTTAAACAGAAAACGGCCTATCGAGAGCCGGGATTCCCTGCGGCTCATCGGCCGCATACTTTGTGAGCGGGTGGGATTAGTTGTATTTCCCGAGGGCACCTATTTCAGAGGCAGGATGGGGCAGGGGAGGGAAGGCGTTTTGAGGTTTCTTTCATCGCGCTGTGATGTGCCTTTCCTGCCGGTCGGTATTGAATACGGGGGGGAAATCCTCAGGACATCGGTGTCAATAAGGATAGGCAGGGCCATTGAGGATGTAAGACAATTGGCCACAAACATCTTGCTTGAAAGGATTATGATTGATATTGCAAGACTGTCTGGTCTTTGAGAAAGGCCAGGCTGGTCTTAGAAATTGAATTTCATTTGATTTTGGGGGGGAGATTTTCATATATGGAATCCTGTTTACAGATATTCAAGCGCCTGGAAGAAAGCCGCGATGAGGTCATAGAACTCCAGAGGGAGCTTACCGCAAAGGTTGCCCTGGGACCTGAGAACGGGGGTTCCGGCGAACACGAAAAGGCCTATTACGTGAAGCGGCTTCTTGAGGAGATGGCGCCTGATTTCTTGGAAGAGGTGAGGGCGCCTGATGATCGTGTAAAGGCCGGTTACAGACCGAATCTTCTGGCGAGATGGAAAGGAACGGAGAGACGAAGCGCGACATGGGTGCTTTCGCACTCTGATATCGTTCCTCCCGGAGATCTGACCCTTTGGGATGGAGACCCTTATGTGATAAGGGTAGATGCTGAGCGCATTTACGGCCGGGGGGTTGAGGACAATCAGCACGGCATAGTGAGTTCCTATCTCGCCCTCAAGGCGGTATTGAAGGAGGGGGCAAGACCTTCAAGAGCTGTCGCCCTCGCGATTGTGGCAGATGAAGAAACGGGAAGCGGCATGGGGCTCCAGTATGTCCTGTCCAATCGGCGAGATCTTTTCAGCGGCGATGATCTGATAGTTGTGCCTGATTTCGGAAACGAAGACGGTACCATGATTGAGGTAGCCGAAAAATCAATGTTGTGGCTTCGCTTTACGATCCTCGGGAAGCAGTGCCATGCAAGCACGCCCGAGGAGGGAAAAAACACCTTGAGAGGCGCGGCCCATCTTATTGTTGCCCTGGACCGTCTGAAGGAGTTTTTTCCGGCACAGAATGACCTCTTCACCCCCGCAAACTCAACCTTTGAACCGACAAAGATTGAAGCCAATGTTCCCAATGTCAACACAATACCTGGAAGGGATGTCTTTTACCTTGACTGTCGGGTGCTCCCGGAGGTTTCACTGGATCATGTTATCAGGGAATGTGAGGCGATCGCGTTGGAGATTGGAAACGCCCACGGCCTGGTCGTAAAGGTGGACTTGGTTACAAGAAACGATGCAGCCTTGCCGACCCCTGCCGACGCTCCTGTGGTTAGGGCTCTTTCGGATGCAATAAAAAAAGTCACAGGCAAAAAGGCCCACCCGACCGGAATCGGGGGAGGAACGGTTGCGGCTTTCTTCAGAAAGGCGGGACTGCCGGTCGCCGTCTGGTCAACCCTTACAGAGACGATTCATCAACCAAATGAATACTGTCTCATCTCCAATATCATAACGGATGCCAAGATACTTGCGTGTCTTTTTCTAGCGAGGTAAGTGCTTATCAGCCTCCGGCCCCCCTGATGCCGGGGTTGGCCCTCTTCTGTATCTCGGATTCGCCTATGGATTCCACTAGGAAATCCTTGCTTGAAGGGATTACAGTGGAGTCGGTTACAGGAGAATATATGTAGCCCAGGATCATTCCGCCCTCGTCCTTGATTACTGAAAGAACGGGGCCCATGGCGTCTCTGCCCCAGTAGCGGTAGATCTGAGCCATGGCCATTACCATGCCTGTTAACTGTTGTTTATCGAACGCAGGATGCCATCCGATTCCTTTTAAGACGCTATCGTCACCTTTAAGGTCGAATAATATGGCCCCCGGCCTTTCTGCATAACCGGAAAAGCTGACAATAAAGTCATCATATCTTGCATTTATGAAGTCATGGATGCCTGTCTTTGCCTCATCACTTCTTTCAACTGAAGGATATCGGCACGAAACCTGGGTTAAAAAAGCAGCGAGAAGCAGGCACGAAAATATTAAGTGTTTTATTATGTTACTCATATAACACCCAAAAAAACTATTATAGTTAAAAGATCCTGCCATATTTTGATATTGCCAACCCCCTTTATAACTGTTCTGGTAGTTAGTCTGTAGTCCGTCGGCATTAGCCTGTCAGCCGTTACGTATGGCATATACCTACAGTCCTACAGTTTACTAACTATTAAGGTAATGGATTAGAATATAAAGAGCATACATTCAGGCCGTCATTCCTGCGAATCCGGGATCAGGTGCGGGGGAGCACCTGAACAGAGGCAGGTTCAGGAAGCCGGCCCTATTTGAATATCTTAATTACTCTGGGTGCCGGATCAAGTCCTGGATTCATAAAAGATCAGGTACCTGCTTTCGCACGAATGACGGTGAACCTATCCAATCGCGAGACGGTTAATCAATGTCTTAGCGGTGATCTTCAAGTCCGCTGATGCATGGAATTTCAAAAACGGACTTTAGGGCGACTGTAGCGGCTTTCATATCTTCGGCAGGGACTACCCCGGTTATCGAAGCCACAGAGCAGCTAAAAGATATGAGCCTTAATTCTGCGTTGTCGAAGGCCTCAAGCAACCTGCCGGCTATTCCATATCTGTCCCCGAAATGGGGTCCATTCATGTGAAATACTGCGGTAAGGCCATCATGGGCCGCAAGGCTCTCTCCGGGAAGCATTTGAAACAATATCTCGGGATCTTTTTTCTGCGGCACTGCTAAAGAAAACGCTACCGATCCGCCCTGGTCCGAAGGGGTTCCAACAAAAAAGCTCAATGGCGTCCCTTGTTGGTTCAGTCCACGCAACACTCCTGCAAGAATGGAAAAGGCCTTCCCTCTGAGGATGGTCCTTACAAGGGTCTGCCCTCCCTGCCAGCTAAGACCATAAACCTTTGGCCTTTTTTCCTGATAGCTTGCAATAACCTCCTTGTAAAGCTGCTCTTTACCTTTCTGGGCCAGGGACCAGTCCTCGGGAGTCCGATAGGGTCCAAAGGAAAAAGGCTCAAAAACCGCTTCCGTAACCCTCTCGGTTATCTCTTCGGAAAGGGCTGCGGAGATGGCTGACGCAGACTGCGCAAAGGCCAGGGGCATGAGCCCTCTCTTTGCCAGGCTTTCTATAAGTAAACCTGACACCTCCGGTCTGGTTTTGTGGGGGAAGAGGGAGATTATTGATGAGGTAATCGGCTCGGCTGCAATCACCGTCTCAGGGATCTTAATGAGACGGGATGCCTCCTCGGCCTGATCCCCTTGGATGCCCAGCACTGCTCCTATACCCTGAGAGTAAAAATCTATGTTTAGGAAAACCAGATTGATCGTGTGGCGTGCTAGGTCTTCACAGAGAGATCTCGGCGCCCCGTAAGCATCCTTTCCACCATGGATGGAAAGGAGCAACGCGGGGCGCAGTATCTTGAACCCGCCCATTGGTTCTGGCCGAGGCATGTTGATCCCGGCGGGTGCCGTAAAAACGCCTCTTACATCAGGGCGCTGACAACCCGCCAGAGCCCTTCTGTGTCAATAGGTTTGGGCACGTAGTCATCAGCCTCTGTTGACATGCCGTCCGCATGGCTGTAACGGGTCGTAGGCACTGCCTCTCCAACGGCTGTGAGCAGCACCACAGGGATATCCTTTGTTTTCTTGTCGGCCTTGAGTTCTGCGCACAGTATATATCCGTCTTTTCTCGGCATCATGACATCAAGGACTATCAGGTCAGGGCGTCGTGCCTTTATGGACTCTTCTGCCTCCACTCCATCATAGGCGCGTCCTACCTCGCAGCCCTTACTCTCAAGCATCATTCCAACGGTTTCAACCAGATCTGGATCATCGTCAACAACAAGCACATACTTCTTAGACATGGGAAAACCTCCTATAAGTTGTCGCCCTACCAAAATTAAGGGCGGGGTCTTTCTCTCAGAATTATATCCTAGACCAAACGATATCCCTTTTCAAGCTCCGGTGTGAATTAATTCTTCAATCAAAGCGCTCAAGGATTCGGCCTCGGGTAAAGCCCGCCTCTCTCAACAATCTCAGGCACCTTTTCTTCCCACTCTATGGCCATTATATGGAAGCCTGCCACACCCTCAACTTCCTTTAGTCTCTGAACAGATTCAACGCAGATATTGATTCCTTCGTCCGGCTGCTTGTCCTTTGGAACGCCACTCATGCGCTTGACCACATCATCCGGCACATCCATGCCGGGCACCCTGTTTTTCATGTACTTGGCCATGCCGGCTGATTTGAGAGGGGTGAGCCCGGCGAGTATATAGACCTTTTCGTGAAGGCCCCTGTCTCTGACCTGCCTCATCCATTCCTCAAATCTTTCTATGTTGTAAATGCACTGAGTCTGAATGAATTCAGCCCCGGCTGCAACCTTTTTCGCCAGACGGCGAACCCTTATTTCAAAAGGGTCCGCAAATGGATTTGCGGCAGCGCCGACAAAGAGTTTAGGAGGCCTCTTTATCTCGTCTCCTCCCAGAAACTTGCCTTCATCACGCATCCTTCTTACTGTTTGTATGAGCTGCATGGAATCCAGATCGAAGACATTTTGTCCCTGGGGAGAATCGCCGAATTTCTGGTGATCGCCTGAGAGACAGAGCATGTTTCTGATATCGAAGGAAGCGGCTCCCAGTACATCGCTTTGAATGGCGATGCGGTTTCTATCCCTGACCACCATTTGGAGCACAGGCTCCAGGCCCATGAGCTTCAGGTGGATACAGGAAGCCAGGCTGCAAAGTCTAGTAACCGATGTCTGATTGTCGGTTATATTGATGGCGTCAACATGATTTTTTATTATTTCAGCCTTTTTCTTTATAAGGTCCGCATCGCTTCCCCTTGGAGGCCCGCATTCTGACGTAACGGCCAGGTGTCCTGCCGCCAGGATCTTTTCAAGGTTGCTGTCGGTCTTAGGTTCACGAGTCTGATTCATTGTCTGACATCCTCCCTTACCACTTTGCGCGGGCCACCGGCCCTTTCCTTTGACCAGTCCTTTATGGGTGCAAGCTTCTCATAGTCGTCAAGCCTCCCAAGGGCGGTGAGCTTGTCAATAATGATTTGCCAGGCGCAGGGTACCTCGCCACCTATTTCGCACATGCCCTTGCTCGATCCTCCGCACGGACCGTTGAGGAGCCTCTTGGCACACCTTGAAACAGGGCAAATGCCCCCGGTGGTTGCAAGGATGCACTGGCCGCAACCTTGGCATCTTTCGCTCCATACCCCTCGTTCCTCAGTCACCCCCATAAAGCAGGTATTCACTCCGGGATAGACCTGTGTCTTGAAGTACTTCTCGCTCATGAACTGAACGCCCACACCGCATGCAAGCGATACGATGGCCTGGTATTGATCCACGATGTTGCGTATTTCTTCCAGGTATTCATGGTCGCATTGCCTCTCCATAGTGACCTCGTCTATCTTGATCTCCTTGCCCTGGTTCATGAAATACATGCGCAGCGCGGAGGCCAGGACGCCCACCTCCTTTTTACCGCCTGCCTCACAGACGGTCACGCACTCGTTGCATCCCACAATGAGGACCTTGTCTCTATCCTTTATGTATTCGATTATTTCCTCAATGGACTTCCTTTCGGCAACAATCATCTAGTTGACCTCCTTTGAATGGCTGCGGGCTGTCGGCCCGCCGGCCGTCTTATGCAGCCTTCTTCATTTTCTTCAGTTTAAGGGGATTAGGCCCCATGGCTTTTATCTTCTCCGTCATATCCACGGCTATCTGGGCGAACTTGGGGCCCTCGGCTGAGGAGAGATTAAACATCTGAACTCTGTCTCCTCCAATTCCCACGATGTCCAGTATTCTCCTTGCCTCGGCAACCCTCTTCTTGGCCCTTAGATTGCCCCGGTTGTATCTGCAGTCACCCTCCATGCATCCGACCACGTAAACCCCGTCGGCGCCTTTTTCAAAAGCTCGAAGTAGGTACCCAACATCCACCTTTCCGGTGCACGGAAGCCTTATGATTCTTATGCTGTCTGGATACCTTAGCCTCATGGAACCTGCCAGGTCCGCGGCTGTGTATCCTCAGAAATTGCAGCAAAAGGCTATTATAATCGGTTTGAATTCTTCCATCACATTACTCCTTCCAATAGTGCATCCACCTTGCTCATTATCTGTTCGTCCTCATACCAGTTAAGCTCTATGGCCTTGGCAGGGCATTCGGCGGCGCAGATGCCGCAGCCCAGGCACAATGCCTCGTCTATCTCACTTACGCCCTGCTCGTTTATCCGGGGCACCCCTGCCGGGCAGGATCTGACGCAGATAAGGCATGAGGCGCATTTATCCGGGTTCACCTTTGCCGTGACAGCGGAAAGTGTGAGTTCCTTCTGGGAAAGGAAGGTCGTGGCCCTTGAGGCGGCCGCAAAGGCTTGGGATATGGATTCGGATATTAGCTTTGGGCTGTGGGCGGTTCCGCACAAAAACATACCTTCGCCCGCCATATCCACAGGCCTGAGTTTTACATGGGCCTCAAGAAAGTACCCTTCCTTGTTTCTGGCTAGTTTTAGTATGGAGGCAAGTTCCTCTGTGTCCTCCGCGACCATGCCGGCACTCAGGGTGACAAGGTCAGCTTCTGCCTTTATATCCCTCCCAAGCACATGATCACGGAATGTTACCGTGAGCGTCCCGTTTAGATTTTCAACCGCCGGAGGCGCTTCTTTCTTGTATCGGAAGAACATGACGCCTTTCCGCCTCGCCTCTCTATAGTAGTCCTCAAGCAGTCCGTAGGTGCGCAGGTCTCTGTAAAGCACGAATACCTGGGCTTCAGGATTGAGTTCCTTAATGTGGAGGGCGTTTTTAATCGCGCTCTGGCAGCAGACCCTGGAGCATATCGGATTTTCTTCGTTTCTTGATCCGACGCACTGTATCATTACCACGCTTGAGAGATCCGCAGCTCCTTTTTCTTCAAGGCGTCTGGAGAGATCTATTTGAGTGATGACGCCTTCCTGCTCACCATAGAGAAATTCCTTGGGCGTATATTCCTTCGCTCCGGTTGCGACGATCACTACCCCATGCTCTATCTTTCTTTCATACATGCCGGGGCCAACGAGAACCTCTGTAGTGAAGTTTCCCTTGAATCCCTTGAAGTTTACTATGAGGGAATTTGTCAGCACCTGTATTTTTGCATGGTTTGTCACCTTTTCAATAAGCTCTTTCAAATAGTCCCGTATGTCGGAGCCGTCTATGGTTGTGGTGAGCCTTCGTGAGAGTCCTCCGAGTTCAGCATCTTTTTCCACAAGCACGCATTCAAATCCTTGATCCCCGAGGCTCAGGGCAGCGTTCATTCCTGCCACGCCTCCTCCGATCACAAGCGCCCTGCGGTTTATGGATATCTTTTTCTCTCTGAGCTGAGAAAGGAGTGCTACCCTTGCGACGGCCATCCTCACCAGATCCTTTGCTTTGACGGTCGCACCTTCGGGATTGTCCCCGTGTACCCAGGAATTCTGATCCCTTATGTTGGCCATCTCGAAAAGATATTTGTTCAGACCACAGGCCTGAAGGGTTTCCTGAAACAGTGGTTCATGGGTCCTTGGAGTGCACGATGCAACCACTATGCGGTTAAGCTTTTGCTCCTTTATGACCTGTTTTATCTTCTCCTGTGTATCCTGCGAGCAGGAGAAAAGGTTATGATCTGCAAAAACCACGTTGGGTAGTCTTTTTGCGTACTCCACGACATTTGGCACATCTACTACCCCGGCTATATTAATGCCGCAATTGCACACAAAAACCCCAACTCTGGGCTCCTCTCCAAGCACATCCCGCTCCTCCGGCATATGCAGGATCTTTGCATCGCTCCCCCGTGCGCCGCACAAAATGTTGCCTGCCGCAGCGGCTGCCGCGCTGGCCTCGGTAACGGAACTCGGGATGTCCTTTGGGCCCTGGAACACGCCGCAGGCAAAGACCCCTTGCCTTGAGGTGGAAACCGGCTTGAATGTCTCTGTGGTCGCGAAGCCGTATTTATCAACGGAGAGGCCTAACTTCTCAGCCAGCTCAACCGTGCTCTTGTTGATGGTGAGGCCAACTGAAAGCACGACCATGTCGAATAACTCTTCATGAATGACGCCGTCCTCGTCGGAATAACTGAGCATCAAGTCGTCAGTGCCCACTATGGGCTCAACCGAGTGAACCCTGGAGCGGACAAACTTGACTCCGTGTTCATTGACGGCCCGGTTGTAGTATTTCTCATAGTCTTTTCCAAAGGTGCGCATGTCCATGTAAAAGATGGTGGCATCAAGACCGCCGTGGCTGTGGTCTTTGGCGATCACCGCCTCCTTTATGGCGTACATGCAGCACACTGCGGAACAGTATCCGTTTCCGCATCGGTTCATGTCCCGGGAACCGACGCACTGAAGCCAGGCGATTCTTTCAGGCTCCTTTTCGTCGGAAGGCCTTACCAGGTGACCCATGGTGGGGCCCGAGGCGCTCAGGATCCTTTCAAATTCAAGGCTTGTAAGTACGTTCGGATGGGAGCCGTGGTGATAGAAGTTCTCATGCGGAGCGGGATCAAACGGGTCGCTTCCGGGGCAAAGTATCAGGGAGCCTACGGTCAGATCTCTTTCCACGGCCTTTTGGTCATGGATAACGGCCCCGGCCAGGCAGGCCTTCACGCATTGATAGCACTCGGAACATATTCCACATTTAAGACAGCGTTCTGCCTCTTTCCTTGCCTCCTCTTCGCTGAATCCAAGCGCGATTTCCCTGAAATTGCCTTTTCTCTTATCAGGGGCTGTGGTTCTCATTCTCGTCCTGGGAAGAAACGACTCGTGGGAGATGTCAGGCTTTTCATAGGACCAGTCTTTTTCCCGGCCTTCCTTGAGATCCATTTCGTTGATGAACCTGTGTATGCTTTCCGCTGCCTCCTTGCCGCACTCGACCGCTTCCACAACCGACCTCGGGCCATAGAAGACATCGCCGCCGGCAAATAGGCCCTGTACGGGAGTCGCGAGCGTTACAGGATCCGCCTCAAGGCCGCCCCTTGGTGTTCTCGAAATGCCGTTTGCATCAGCAAAGGAGAGGTCGGCAGCCTGACCTATGGCTACTATAACTGTATCGGCATCAAAAGAGGTAAGCGCATTTTCATCATATTGGGGGTTGAATTTCCCTCTATCGTCGAAGACCTCCGTGCAGCACTTGAAGGTGATACCCGTGAGGCTTCCTCCCTCGGATAGGAACTTTTTCGGCCCAAGGCTGTTTACAATCTTTATCCCCTCTTCGAGGGCCTCTTCTATTTCGTATTTCCAGGCAGGCATCTCATCGCGCTTCTCAAGGCACACAAGCGTTACATCCTCTGCCCCGACCCTCATCGCGGAAAGGGCGACATCAATAGCGACATTTCCTCCGCCCACCACCACGACCTTTTTCCCGACGACCGCTTTTCCCTCGAGGGCTACCTCCCTCAAGAAATCAACACCTTTGAGGACACCGGCTGTATCTTCGCCTTCAACGCCGAGTTTCCTGCTGAGATGAAGTCCGGTTGCCAGAAAGACCGCATCAAATCCATCGCTATTAAGTCCATCAAGGGTTATGTCCGTTCCAAAAGAAACCCCTGTCTTTATAGTAACGCCCATATCCTCTATGACCTTGATCTCGGCCTTAAGGAGATCTCTCGGGAGCCTGTATGCCGGGATACCCACCGCCATCATGCCGCCCGCGACGGGCAGCTTTTCAAATATTGTCACCTGATAGCCCTTAAGCCTCAGAAAATAAGCGGCCGCAAGCCCAGCAGGGCCCGCGCCTATTACGGCCACTCTTTCTTGACGCTCTTCCTTCACCTTCGGGGTGTACCTGTCCCCGGAATTAAGGTCGGTGTCAGCAAGGAATCTGTGCAGGTGCTGAATGGCTATTGGTTCTTCGACATCCCCCCTGGTGCAGACACCCTCGCAGGGATGGTGGCATACCCTGCCGCAGATGGCTGGAAAGGGATGCGCCTCCTTGAAAAGCTCCAGGGCCTCTCTGTATTTTCCCTGATTTGTAAGGGCCACGTACCCCTGGATGCTCACGTGGGCAGGGCAGGTGGCCTTGCAAGGAGCGGTGCCTCTCTTCGCTATCGCAAAGGCTCCCGGTATGGCCTGCGGATATCGCTTGAATGCGGCCTTTCTCTTAGAGAGGTTTTTATCGAATTCGTTATCCACTTCTATAGGGCATACCTTCGCGCACTCTCCGCAGCTCGTGCATTTTGAAAGATCAATGAAACGGGGATTCTGCCTTATGTGGGCCTTGAAATTGCCCGGTTCTCCCTCAAGCGTCAATAGCTCCGTGTTCGTGAGAAGCTCTATGTTCAGATGCCGGCCGACCTCGACCAGTTTGGGCGAGATCACTCACATGGCGCAGTCATTGGTGGGAAATGTTTTGTCAAGCTGCGACATCATCCCGCCAATGGCTGAAGTGCCCTCGACCAGATAGACGTAATAACCCGAATTGGCAAGATCCAGGGCGGACTGCATCCCTGCGATGCCTCCCCCCATGACCATTACGGAGCCTGATAATCTATTCGTTCCTTGCTCGGTCATAATACTTAAATCCTTTCCTATAGTCTGGCCTCATCGAGAACCTGAGGCAGCATGTCTTCCCATCCTATGGTGGAGATAAGCACTCCCTGAGCTCCCATCTCCTTGAACCTCGATACAAGTTTGCCCGCTATTCTGACGCACTCAACAGGCTTGTCGGGCGCCTTCTGAATGGACTCTATCAACTTAGCCGGGATTGATATGTTTCGGACGTTGCGGTCAATATAACGGGCCATTCCCGCGGATTTGAGGAGAAGCACCGTAGGTATCACCTGAACGCCGGCAGAGTTGAGCTTTCCGAGGATCTTCGCGAAGTTATCCGTATCAAATACGGGAGATGTGATAACGAAGGCGATCCCCAGGTCTTTCTTCTTCCTGAGTTCCTCAAGCTCCAGATCCAGAGCTCCACCTGCGGCTCCGGCGTTAAAGGTGGAGCCTACAAAGAACTTCGGCGCTCCCTTAAGCTCTATGCCGGCCATGTCTTTTCCCTGCTGGAGGCCGGCAATGGCCTCCAGGAGCTGAACGGGGCTCACGTCGTTGACCGCTCGGGCCTGATGGTGATCTCCAAAGGTTATATCGTCACCCTGCAGGACCATCACGGTCTTTATGCCTATTGCGCCGGCGGCAAGGATGTCGGCCTGAAGGGCAAGCCGGTTTCTGTCACGGCAGCACACCTGAAGAACTGTTTCAAAACCCCTGTTCTGAAGGTAGGCGCATCCGCCCAGAGAACTGGCCTTCATAACAGAGTTAGCCATCTCCGGCACCACAAACGCCTCGATCCTTCCCTTTACAAGGTCGGCACTTGCAAGCAGCGAAGAAAAATCCGCCCCTTTCGGTGGCTCAAGCTCAGCAAGAACCGCAAAACCGCCTGCCTCAATTTTCTCCCTCAACGGCATATCATGATCCTCCAATCCTATTGTTGACGGCTTCGTAAAAAGCCCATCTACTGCGTTGCGCTGCATCCATCATCGTTTCAGCGTAGGGCTAACTACGCTTCACTCCTCTGGATTTACGCGCCTTGTACCTGAATCTTTTCACTTTGCCGCCCCAATTTTGACTTTTTGCCAGTTCATTATTGTTGGGACGCTTTCTGCAGGGCACTGTCAATGGCCATCTCCAGATCCTGATTCCCAAAAGATTTTATATGGTAAAAAAATATTCCCTTCTGACGGGCGCACCTTTCAAGCTCGGGGCTGTTTACGTCGGCGCATACAATTATGGGAAGGCTGTGCTGTATTCCCTTTATAATGGGAATAAGACTGCAGTCCTCACCGAGCATGGAGGAGTCCAATACCATAACGTCAACGGCATCCCTCTGGAGCGTTAAGAGAGTCTCCTTCATGGTTGTAACCCCTATCGTCGTGATGTCGCGTTTTTGGAAAAAGGAGTTAAGCTCATCTCGGAGGGCCACCTTCGGATCAGCGATAAGCACTTTGCGCGATTCAGTTTCCTTGGCCTTTTCCCTCGGCATTCTCATCTCTCCGACAATCTTACGGGTGCGCGCTGCGACATTACAGACATCTCGAAGGCCAGTAAGTAAGCAACTCGTGTGCCAGCAGATAACTAACTAGATAACTATCTGATTAAAAAGGATAATATAGTATAAAACAAGATCAAAGGGTCAGAGGGGATAATAAAAGCGCTAAAAGCCGGAGGCCGAAATGAGTAAAACCCTCCCCTCAGGACTGGAGAGGAGAGTTTATCTATTTGGAATACAATCAGAAAACAACGAATGGGTCAAAATGTAGCGTGTGCGGCAAAATCACTCTTTGCTCGTCAGGAGGCGATTTCCTGGATTCCTTTAAGGACGATATCAAAGAGGGTTTGAATATCATCCTTTTCAAGGGAGGAAAAGGCCACCCTGAGGTCGGTGGGTCCAAGGCTTATGAGACCGACGCCGTATTTGTCAAGGAGATGCAGCCTGAGCTTTTCCGCGTCCGTCTTGAGGATCTTAAGGCACATGAAATACCCGGAGTTGAAGGGATAGGCCTCGAAGGCACCTTTGTATTTTGGGTCAGCTATTACTTTTTTGACCTCAAGTGCCCGCTCTTTCAAGATCTCGAACTTCTCTTTTTTCTCGTCCCAGTAAGACGGGGAGTCGAAGGCCTTCAACACCAGTTCCTGGCTCAGGTGAGAGGCATTGGAGATGGAGCCTCGGACCGCCCCGGCGGTCTTTCTCTCAAGGGCATCGTAGGCCTTGGCGTGGTCGTCGGTGGCTGTGAGCCCGTAGGTAATGAAACCGACTCTTAGGCCCCACACGAAGTCCTCCTTGGTCGCGGCATCGAGCTTGAGGGCCAGCAGCCTTGGTTCCCGGCCTATGAGTCTGGAAAAGATGGATTCCTTGAGGGTCTCTTTCTCATAAAAAAGACCAAAATAGGCATCGTCGCAAAGCACGATGATGTTTGTGCCGGATGCAGCTTTTTTCGAGAGAATCTCTGAAATGGCATCCGCCTCTTTATCCGTTATGGTATAGCCGGTGGGGTTATTTGGAAAATTCAGAAGAATTATGATCTTTTTCCTTCCCTCGCTCTCTTTTTTGACGCACTCTTCAAAGGCTGTTAGATTGAATCCGCCCTTATTGTCAAAGAAGGGGAAGGTGACCATCTTCGCGGCCCTTCTCACCGCAAAGATAAGATTGTAATTGCCCCATAGCTTATCAGGAAGGATTATCGGGTCCCCCGGGTCAACCCACATGTCGGAGACAACGCTCAGACCGTGGGTGATGGCGTTGGTGACGATAGGAAGGCTAATGGGCCTGCCCGATAAAGACGGGTTCTTTTTGACCTGAAGCTCATGCCACTTCTGCCTTAATGGGAGAATTCCGAAAGAAGGGGCGTATGTGAGTGCCTCCTCCGGGGTCACGCCGGATAGCATCCTGGTCAGGGACTTCAGATGCATTGTCTTTCCATTCTCCGTTGCCATGCCGATGGTGGCGTTCAGGTGCTTTTTTGCCTTTGCCTTTGCCTCGGCGCTCTGGGAAAGAATGCCCTTGGGGAAAAACAGTTCTTTCCCGACCTCAGAGAGCATGGAATAGATATGCTCATTAACGCCTGTAATTATATCATTAAGTTCCTTTGCCAGTGGATTCATAGCCCGATCTCCCCTTTCCTGAAGCGCCCGTCAGGGCCTTGTGAATTTATCACGCTAATACATGTTCGGCGCCCATTTTGTCAAGGGAAATGGCACGTGATGACGGGGCAAATTGTCTTGACTTAATGGATGGCCTTTATTATGAACTGAGTTGCTATATAAGGAATATCTCGTGGAAGGGGATTCGCTATGAGGGATGTGGTGATTGTGAGCGCTTGCAGGACTCCGATAGGGGATTTTGGAGGCTCTCTTAGCAATATAAAGGCGACAGATCTGGGCGCCCTTGTTATGGAGGAGGCCATAAGCCGTGCCGGAATAGCCAAAGAGGTGGTAAACGAGGTCATCATGGGATGTGTGCTCCCGCACGGGCTGGGGCAGAATCCGGCGCGGCAGGCCATGGTGAAGGCCGGTCTTCCCTGGGATGTCGGCGCGATTACCGTAAACAAAGTCTGCGGTTCGGGCCTAAAGGCGGTCATGCTGGCGGCCCAGGCGATAAAGTGCGGAGATGCCGATGTAATCGTGGCAGGCGGAATGGAGAACATGAACCTGTGCCCCTATATGCTCCCCAAGGCAAGGACAGGCTATCGTATGAATAACGGGACGGTCTTGGACGGGATGGTATGCGACGGGCTCTGGGATCATGTAAATGACTTCCACATGGGAGTGAGCGCCGAGCTGGTGGCAGACAAATACGGCATTACAAGAGAGGACATGGATCTTTTTGCCCTCAATTCCTACGAAAAGACCTGGAGGGCGATGGAAAAGGGCCTATTTGATAAGGAGATAGTATCCGTCCCTGTGCCGGGCAGAAAGGGAGAGGTAATAAATTTTACCCAGGATGAGATCCCGCTCCGTAAGCCCAGAACCACCCTTGAGGCCCTGTCAAGGCTTGCCCCCGCGTTTAAAAAGGGGGGAGCTGTTACGGCAGGAAACGCTTCCAAGATAAGCGACGGTGCCGCTGCTGTGGTTCTTATGTCCAGGGAAAAGGCAAAGGAACTGGGCTGCAAGGTGATGGTCAGGGTTGGCGCTCAGGGCTCGGCGGGGCTTGATATGAAGTATGTGCTTGTGGCGCCAATCTATTCAATACCGAGGGTCCTGGCAAAGGATGGACTGAAGGTCCCGGATGTGGATCTTCATGAGATAAATGAAGCCTTCAGCTCCTCTTCCGTTGCCATCAACAGGGTTCTTGAGATTGATCCCGCGAAGGTAAATATCAAGGGAGGCTCAGTTGCCCTGGGGCACCCGATCGGGGCAAGCGGCGCAAGACTTCTTACAACACTGATATACGCCATGAAGGATCGGGGGGCAAATACGGGCGAGACCTCACTCTGTCTGGGAGGAGGCGAGGCGGTAACCCTGGTGGTCTATAACGAATAATAAGGAGAAGAATAGAGTTCTATCCAGGAGCAACTATATTGAAAAAAGGAGAGAAAAATGATGCGAGAGGTCGTGATTGTTTCCGGTGTCAGGACGCCGGTAGGAACATTTGGGGGTGCCCTTAAGGCAACCCCTGTTGTTGATCTGGGGGCGACTGTTTTAAAGGAGGCGGTGCGCCTTGTGAACCTTAGACCTGTTGCGGGAGAAGGCCTTACTCGATTCGAGCCGGACTCCCAAAAAGGTATCGGTATGATTGAACTTGAAAAAAAGGGGCATGATTACAAGTCTGACTCCCAGCCGGTACAGATAGACGAGGTCATCATGGGAAACGTGGTGGGTGCCGGACAGGGCCAGAACGTGGCTCGGCAGGCCACTATAAGGGCTGGGATCTCCAAGGAGACCAGCGCCTTTACGGTCAACAAGGTCTGCGCCTCCGGGATGAAGGCCGTAGCCCTTGCCGCCCAGAGCATTTCCGCCGGAAACGCCGATGTGATGCTGGCGGGCGGGATGGAAAACATGAGTCTTATACCCTACGCGCTTCCTGCCGCCAGATGGGGGGCGAGGATGAACAACACAAACCTTGTTGACCTCATGGTATATGACGGCCTCTTCGAGATCTTTTACGGCTACCACATGGGTCTTACCGCTGAAAACATAGCCGCAAAGTACGGCATTACAAGACAGGAGCAGGATGAACTGGGCGCGCTGAGCCATAAGAGGGCAATGGCGGCGATAAAGGACGGGACATTCAAGCAGGAGATCGTGCCGGTATTGATCCCTCAGAGAAAGGGCGATCCTCTGGTATTCGATACGGATGAAAGACCAATGGAGACAAGCTTTGAGAAGATGGCAAAGCTTCCCCCCGCATTCAAGAAGGACGGCACGGTGACGGCGGGAAACGCCTCAGGGATCAACGACGCCGCCGCGGCCCTTCTTCTGATGAGCGTGGAAAAGGCAAAGGAACTTGGCCTTAAGCCCCTTGCCAGGATAAAGGCCTTCGCCTCAGCGGGAACTGACCCGGCATATATGGGGCTTGGCCCCATACCGGCTGTAAGGAAGATCCTCGCTAAGGAGAAGCTCACCATAGGGGATTTCGGCGTCATTGAGCTCAATGAGGCATTCGCGGTTCAGGCAATCGCCTGTATGAGGGAGCTCAAGTGCGATCCCGAGAAGACCAATGTGCATGGAAGCGGAATCTCCATAGGGCACCCGATCGGGGCAAGCGGCGCGAGGCTTCTTGTGACCCTCATGAAGGAGATGTTAAGAAGACAGAGTTCGCTGGGGCTGGCATCGCTGTGCATTGGCGGCGGGCAGGGAATGGGCATGGTTCTTGAGCTTGTGTAGAACAGCGGAATGGGGGAGATCTCCCGCGTGACTGTTTTCCATAACATGGGATTGGGCGATGATAGTTGCCGGTAATTCAGCCGGGCAGATATGAAGGCCGTAAATCGGAAAAGTTCCAGGCGTGACCCTGTATGGGTTTGAGCTTATAGACAGAGAGAAGGAGGTAGTAATGACATACGAAACCATCATTGTTCAACAGGAAGGTGATATTGGAATTATAAAGTTCAACAGGCCCAAGGCCCTTAACGCCATCAATCCAACGGTGGTGGCGGAGGTCAGCAAGGCCGTGGATCTGATGGAAAGCGAGGGGAAATGCAGGGTGCTTATCCTCACAGGCGAAGGAGATAAGGCTTTTGTGGCAGGAGCAGACATCGCTGTAATGGCCGACATGACCCCGCTGGAGGGCAGAAAGTTCTCAAGGGCAGGGCAGGAACTCCTCTCCCGACTTGAATCCTCAGCCATGCCCGTCATCGCCTGCGTGAACGGATTCGCCCTCGGCGGCGGAACCGAGATAGCCATGGCATGTGATTTCATCTATGCCTCCAGCAATGCCAAGTTCGGTCAGCCTGAGATCAACCTGGGCATCATCCCCGGCTTCGGCGGCACGCAGAGGCTTCCCCGCCTCGTAGGTAAGGGCTTGGCCAAGGAGCTTTGCATGACCGGGGTTATGATCACGTCCGAAGAGGCCATGAGGATAGGGCTGGTCAACAAGGTCTTTCCGCCTGAAAGGCTCTGGGAAGAGACCATGAAGACCGCTAAACTGATAGCATCCAAGGGCAAGGTGTCCGTCAGGGCGGTAAAGGAGACGATAAACAGGGGCCTTGACGTGGATCTTCGATCCGGCTGCTACATGGAAGCAGACGCCTTTGCCCTTTGTAAGGCCAGCCCGGATGCTAAGGAAGGTATGGCTGCATTTCTTGAGAAGAGAAAACCTCAATTTAAAGGGGAGCTGAGCTGAGAAATGGACTTTGAACTTACCGAAGAACAAAAGATGGTTCAGGATATGGCCCGCAGGTTTGCGGAGACAGAGGTCAAACCAAAGGCCGCGGAGCTTGACGCTACACACAAACACCCAAAGGAGATAGTGGAAAAGCTCGCTGAGCTGAAGATGCTCGGTATTGCCGTTCCGGAAGAGTATGGCGGCGGAGGCATGGACTATGTGAGCTACGTGCTTTCGCTGATTGAGATCTCCAAGGCATGCGCTTCAACCGGAGTTATCATGTCGGTCAATAACTCCCTCTATTGCTTTCCCGTATATCACTACGGGACAGAAGAGCAGAAGAAAAAATACCTCTCTCCTGTCGCATCGGGAGAGAAATTGGGCTGCTACGGTCTTACCGAGGCCGGGGCGGGCTCCGATCCTGCCGGTATGCGTACGACCGCGGTCAAGGATGGAGAGGGTTGGGTGCTGAACGGCGAGAAAAAATTCATCACCAATGGAAACGTCGCCTCATACGCGGTCGTTGCCGCGGTCACAGACAAGGGTAAGGGCTACAAGGGCATCAGCTCTTTTATTGTGGATATAGCCAATACGCCCGGATTCAAGGTGGGAAGGGTTGAGGAGAAGATGGGCATCCTCGCGTCAGGCACGGCGGAACTCGTTTTTGAAGATGCGCGTCTTCCTGCGGACTCCCTTTTGGGAGTGCAGGGTGAGGGTTTCAAGCAGATGCTCACCACCCTGGATGGAGGAAGAATAGGTATAGCGTCCCAGGCCATAGGAATCGGGCGCTCCGTACTGGAGGAAGCGGTTGCCTACGCCAAGACAAGGGAGCAGTTCGGAAAGTCCATCGGGTCATTCCAGGCCATACAGTGGAAGCTTGCCGATATGGCTACGGAGCTTGACGCCGCCGAACTCCTTACCCTAAGAGCGGCATGGCTCGAAGACCACAAAAGGCCCTATGAGAAAGAGGCTGCCATGGCAAAGATGTACGCATCGGACGCGGCTATGAGGGCGGCGGTTGAAGGAGTCCAGGTTCTTGGAGGCTACGGCTACTGCAGGGACTATCCAATGGAGAGGCACATGAGGGATGCCAAGATCTGCCAGATCTACGAAGGCACCAACGAGATCATGCGCCTTGTCATAGCGAGGAACCTGCTTAGGGGACTATAGAGAGGTATTTCCGCACCAAGCGTGCGTGGAGGTTGTCTGATGGCTTTGACATTCGACAAAAAAGTTTTCGAAGACATTGAGAAGGCTGAAGACAGATGGACGGAGAAGCTCAAGTCCATAAAGGCTGATACCTGCGAACGCCTGAAGAGATTTTCTACGGTATCGGATCGTCCCATAGACCGGATTTACAGTCCAAAGGATATAAGGGCACAGGACTTTGAGAGGGACATTGGTTTCCCGGCGGAATTTCCCTTTGCCAGAGGGGTCCAGCCCAGCATGTACCGGGGAAGGCTCTGGACCATGAGAATGTTTGCGGGGCTCGGGACCGCTAACGACACCAACAAGAGATTCCACCTTCTTGTGAAGGAAGGCCAGACCGGTCTTTCAACGGCTTTTGATATGCCCACCCTCATGGGTTATGACTCCGATTCGCCAAGGGCGAGGGGAGAGTGCGGCAAATGCGGGGTAGCCATAGATACCTTAAAGGATATGGAGGACCTTTTTGACGGGCTTCCTATTGACAGGATCACCACCTCCATGACCATCAATCCTCCGGCCTCCGTGGTCTGGGCCATGTACATCGCAATGGCAGAAAGAAGAGGCATAGACCGCAAGGTCATAGGGGGCACTATTCAAAACGATATGCTCAAGGAGTTCATCGCGCAGAAGACCTTCATGTGCCCGCCAATACCGTCAGTGAAGCTTGTTACCGACACGGTTGAGTTCGGTACAAGGGAGGTTCCCCGCTGGAACACTATAAGCATAAGCGGTTATCACATAAGGGAGGCGGGTTCCACCGCGGTTCAAGAGCTTGCCTTCACCCTGGGCGACGGCATAGCCTACACGCAGGAGGCGTTGAAACGAGGTCTTGATGTGGATGACTTCGCGCCCAGGTTTTCCTTTTTCTTTAATTCCCACCTGGATTTTTTTGAGGAGATAGCAAAATTTCGTGCCGCAAGGCGCATTTGGGGCAAGATCATGAGGGACAGGTTCAAGGCTAAGAATCCCCGTTCCTGGTGGCTTCGTTTTCACACGCAGACAGCCGGCTGCTCACTGACGGCCCAGCAACCATACAACAATGTGGTGAGGACAACGCTCCAGGCACTGGCGGCCGTTATGGGCGGCACCCAGTCTCTGCACACCAACTCATTGGATGAGGTTCTGGCCATACCCACTGAGGAGGCTGCGACCATAGCGCTGAGGACCCAGCAGATCATCGCCGAAGAATCGGGGGTTCCCAACACCATTGATCCTCTCGGCGGCTCCTACTTTGTTGAAAGGCTCACGGATCAGCTCGAGGAAGAGGCCTTCGCCATCATCCAGAAGATAGACGATATGGGCGGAATGCTGTCGGCTATCGAGAAGAACTATCCCCAGCAGGAGATAGCCGACGCGGCCTATCACTATCAAAGGCAGGTGGACAGCGGGGAAAAGACCGTTGTCGGACTCAACAAATATGCCACATCGGAGACCATACCGGTTGAAATGCTTGAGCTGGACGAGGAACTTGAGAGGCTTCAGATAGAGAAAACCAACAGGATCAAGGAGCAAAGGAACTCTGCCAGGTTGAGTGAATGCCTTGACAGACTTGAGGATTCATGCAGGTCGGGGACAAACGTCATGCAGCCTTTGATAGAGGCTGTGAAGGCCGATGCCACGCTCCAGGAGTGCTGCGACGTCTATAGAAAGGTATTCGGCGAGTACCGGGATCCCGGAATATACTAAAAAGCCAGGCTTATGTGCCGGGGCGGGCTTGGCGTTTGCTCCCGGAGGAGTTTATAAAACCGGATTTTTTTGAGCGGGGGAGTACATGGTTCAGAAACGAAGGTTGAGGGTGATGGTGGCCAAGCCTGGTCTTGACGGCCACGACCGGGGAGCCAGGATTATTGCAAGGGCGTTCAGGGACGCGGGTTTCGAGGTGGTCTATACGGGACTTCATCAGACCCCTGAGCAGATCGTGGATGCCGCCATTCAGGAAGACGTTGATCTCATAGGGCTTTCGAGCCTCGCGGGAGCCCACAGGTATCTTTTCCCAAGGGTGGTTGAGATCCTGAGGGAAAGGAAGGCGGAAGACATAATGGTTTGCGGCGGTGGGATCGTACCCGAGGACGATATACCGGTCATGAAGAAGGCGGGCATAAAGGAGATCTTTACACCAGGCACTACTCTTGATTCCATAGTCGCATGGGTCAACGCCAACGTGAAGCCGAGATGAATATCACAGCCGGGGCCATAAAGCCGGCATTTTAGCTTAAGAGACGGGTTTTATGAAAGAGATTGCTGAGAAAGTAGTTGCCGGCGATGTGCGCACCGTTGCTCGCCTCATAAGGGACATTGACGACGGCATGCCCCATGTAAGGGATGCCCTAAAAAGGCTCTTTCCTCACACCGGCAGGGCCTATGTCATAGGTATTACCGGCGCTCCGGGGGTGGGGAAGAGCACCCTTGTTGATCAGATGATAAGCCACCTCAGGAAAAACGGTAAGACCGTGGGGGTGTTGGCGGTTGACCCAACCAGCCCCTTCAGCGGGGGGGCCATCCTTGGAGACAGGGTTAGGATGCAGCGCCATAGCATGGACGAAGGGGTCTTTATCCGGTCTCTGGCGACAAGGGGCCACTTCGGAGGCCTAACCCAGTCCACCCGCAGCGCGATTGACGTCCTTGACGCCATGGGCAAGGACTACATCCTGGTTGAGACCGTAGGCGTCGGCCAGGACGAGGTGGATGTGGTAAGAAGCGCTCACACCACACTCATAGTCGTCATCCCGGGTATGGGTGACGACATCCAGGCCATAAAGGCGGGGATACTTGAGGTAGGGGATATCTTCGTAATCAACAAGGCCGACAGGGATGGGACCGACAAGACCATGAGCGATCTCAGGCTCATGATTGACATGGATCAAAGGAAGTATAAGGACGGAAAATGGAAGCCTCCCATACTCAAGATCCAGGCCGTGTTCGATCAGGGCGTCAAGGAACTCATGGACAGCATCGAGGAGCACCGGCTGTACAACCTCAAGGCCCACGGAGAGCTGCCTTTTAGAAAAAGAAAGGACAGGGTGGGCCAGGAGCTGGCAGAGATGGTCAAGGCCCGCCTGATAGAGGAGGTACTGGGCAATCTTGTTGAAAGCGGGGCGTTCGATCTGGCAGTTGAAGAGATCGTTGCCGGAAAACTTGATCCTTACACGGCCTGCGAGCGGATAGTGATTCCTGTCCTGGGTAAAAGGCCATGACGGCAGGAGATTGACGCCGTGGTCGCTGCCTGGTGGTGGATACGCAACGTAGGCCTTACTCTCGGTGGAATTTTTTTTCTTCTATTTGGTATCCAGCTCCTTGTGGCTGCCTACAATCTGAATAATCCATCCTATTTCATCATGACATTTTTTGCCTCAAATCTGATAATCCTGATCAGCGCTGTCCTTGTCCTGGGATTTTTCTTGCGCATGGTGAAGAGGTTCAGGGAAGGAGGAGGGCGGGGGGAGGATATATCTAGCAATAAAGATTAACTATTGACCATAGGAGTATGTTATGGCTACACAAAAAGAAGGAAAGCCCATCGGAAAAAAGCTCATGGCCCTGCGCAGGGCCAAAAAACTCACCCTCAAGCAGGTTGCAAATGAAACGGGCTTGGCGCCGGATTACATCTCCAGGGTGGAAAAAGGCGAGGTGATGCCTCCGGTGGCCGTGCTGCTTCAATTCTCCAGGGCCATGGAGATTGATTCAAGCGTTCTCCTCCGAGAGGAAAAGAAAAAGGAGCGGGAGAGTTCCGCAAGGGACTATGAAAAAAGGACCGAGGCCTACAGCTACAAGGTGCTCACGCCCCAGGCCCGAAACAAACACCTACAGGCCTTCCGCATACATATTGACCCGATGTCCGAGCACAAAGGTGTCAGCTATCAGCATCCTGGAGAAGAGTTTGCCTATGTCCTCAAGGGTAAGGTTGAGATCACGGTGGGGGAGAGCAAAAATGTCCTCGAGCCCCATCAGTCTCTTCATTTTAATTCCTCGATCGTTCACAAGATGAGAAACCTGAGCCCGGAGCAGGCGGAACTCCTGGTGATCCTTTACACTCCGTGAGAGGGAGGTTTTCTAATGGCATATCATCTCACTGAAGAGCAGCGCATGATCAAGACCATGGTAAGGGAATTTGCCCGGGATTTAGTCATGCCGGGAGCTGCCGAAAGAGACAGGACCAAGAAATTTCCTATGGAGATTATAAAGAGTATGGGGGAACTTGGCCTCATGGGAATGAATGTCCCGCCTGAATACAACGGAGCAGGGGTTGATACGGTCAGCTATTCGGTGGCGATGCAGGAGATAGCCTATGCGGACGCATCCGTTGCGGTGGTTATGTCAGTTCACAACTCGGTTGCCTGCGGCCCCATCTATCTTTTTGGCTCCGATTATCTGAAGGAGCACTATCTCAAGCGTCTTGCCACAGGGGAACTGATCGGTTCATTTGCCATAACCGAACCTGGAGCAGGATCTGATCCCGCCGGCCAGAGAACACGCGCTGTAAGGGACGGTGACAGCTATGTGCTTAATGGAAACAAGATATTCATATCAACCGGCAAGAACTCAAACATCACGGTCGTGACCGCCTATACCGACCGGGACAGAAAACACAAGGGCATAAGCGCCTTTGTGGTGGAAAAGGGCACTCCCGGCTTCTATGTGGGCAAGCAGGAGGAAAAGATGGGCCTCCTGGCCTCAGACACAGTGGAACTTATCTTCGAGGATTGCCGCGTCCCGGCCGAAAACCTCCTAGGCCAGGAGGGGGACGGCTTTACGGTCGCCATGACCTCCCTTGACGGCGGCCGTATCGGCATCGCCTCACAGTCGGTTGGGCTTTCCCAGGCCTGCCTGGATGCCGCCATCTCCTATGCAAGGGAGAGGGTCCAGTTCAACAAGCCCATCGGCCAGTTCCAGGGCATAAGCTGGATGATCGCCGATATGGCAACTCAGGTGGAGGCGGCCCGCCTTCTTACTTTCAATGCAGCCGCCATGAAGGACAGGGGGGAGAACTTTACCGCAGCCGCCTCAATGGCAAAGCTATTCGCCTCGGAGACAGCCAATCAGGTGGCCTACAAGGCCCTCCAGATTCACGGCGGCTACGGATACACAAAGGATTTTCCGATCGAGCGCTACTACCGCGACGCCCGCGTCTTCACGATATATGAAGGCACCTCCGAGATCCAGCGCACCGTCATCGCCAAGCGCTACCTCTAGTACCTCCAAGCGTGTGCGTGGGAGGATTCCTGTGCTTTGCCTCCCACGAATGGGTGATGCTTTATAGGCAATTTCGAGGGTGCCATCCATTGCGATTATTTCTTTTTCCATTGGCCGGCTGCGGTTTGAACCCATTCTCCTGAAGCTGCCTTTTCTGCTATTTGAATGGCGCGTCTCTGCCCGACCACCTGCATGCTGGTGCCGGTTTTTTGTGCAATCTCCTCATAGACGGCTTTGCGATCCTGGTTTTCCGCCATAACC
>JBGSUA010000086.1:0-22296 GCA_041753575.1 Desulfatiglandaceae bacterium | reverse complement strand
TTCTTCAGCAAGATGACCCGTGCGTTTCTGCGATCGCTCCGGGTAGCATCGAAGACAGAGCTAAAGAAGAGGATAGAGAGATACATCGAAGAGGTCAATGCGGCGCCGGTTGTTTTCAAATGGAGCTACAAACTCGATGAGATTACAGTTTGACTATTGATATGTTATTTAGTGAACGATATACTAGTCGATAGAAGGGAATCCTTTTTGGTTTTCCGTTCGACACTGAAAGAGTTATGACGCTTGCGTTTTAGCCAGCGCTTGGGTAGAATTATAGACCTGATTAGGAGTTAAGTTTTATCTATTGGAGATGTTACTAGATGGGTGGTTCTCACGCGCTAAGCCAAGAAAAGGAAGAGGTTGCCGTTTGGCACCCGGTTGCTTTGTGCGGGGAACCAGCAAGAACACAAGGGATTTATAAGACAGACCGTGGCGTCCTTTTTGATGGGGACTGCCTTGAAATCCTTCCTCATGTGAAGAGCGATTCCATTGATTTGGTTTTTGCAGATCCCCCCTTCAATCTGGCAAAGAAATATGGCCAGACGGTCAACGACAACCTTTCCGAACAGGAATATATCCGATGGTGTCGCTCTTGGATTGATCAGTGCATAAGAGCTTTGAAGCCCGGGGGAGCGTTCTTCCTGTATAACCTGCCTAAATGGAACATTATCCTGGGCAATTATTTTACGGAAAAGGGGATGACTTTCCGCCACTGGATTGCAGTGAGCATAAAATTGAGTCTCCCTATACCTGGTAGGCTCTACCCCGCACATTATAGTTTGTTGTATTTCACAAAAGGCAAACCGAAGATTTTTCGCCGAGTGCGTACCCCTATTGTAAGATGCCGCCACTGTGGTGGCGAAATTAGGGATTATGGCGGCCATAGAAGCGCCATGAATCCAAAAGGGGTTAATCTGACAGACGTCTGGGATGACATCCCGCCTGTCCGTCACTGGAAGTTCAAGAGTCGCAAAAGGACTGCTAATCAACTCTCGACTAAACTTATTGACAGGGTTATCCAGTTATCCACGCGGGAAGAGGACGTTGTGCTTGACCCCTTTGGAGGGAGCGGTACCACTTATGATGTCTGCGAGAGGCGTCGTCGTTACTGGATCGGCATCGAAATGGCAACTTGCGACGTAATTGTTGAAAGGCTTTCTTCGTCACCACTTTGCCCCCATGAATCAGAGGATTTCGTGGAGGACTAGGAAATCAATGTCGAAGGCAGAGATTGCCGATTTGCTCAATGAGGACTTCGTTGCCCGTCTATTTCCAAATGGATACGAACTAATCCCGGACATAGATGGCTTCTACGAAATCGAATTGGCCTTCTATGAGAGCCAGATTCTCAGTGTGACGGAACTAATCAGCAGGTCTGCCTATTTTGCCCGTATTAACGGGGAATATACTCACCACTTCCTCATGTGCACTGGCGAGCCCTTGAGGCTGCCTTCCCACTCTTCATCGCGTTTAAAATCATTTTTCGAGAAGAACATTTTTCGTACAGGCTATGCTACACACGGCCTTTTTCCGTATCGGGGGAAATTCCACCCCCAGATGATAAGGGGTCTTCTCAACGTCATGGGTCTCAAATCTGGAGAAACGGTTCTCGATCCAATGATGGGATCGGGAACGGTCCCAGTGGAGGCAAGCCTTATGGGTATCAACGTAATGGGGCTTGACGCGAGCCCATTTTGCAGGTTCATGGCCCAGACCAAACTGGACGCAATGGTTATGCCCCTTTATCGTGCCCGCAACGCCTTAGCGAATTATGAGAAGGTATTCAAATACTTCACGAAAAAACCGGGACTCCCCGAGCGACTCAGCGAACTCAGTAGATTGCCGCCTTCAGTGGGGATACTTCACGCCATGTATCCCACGGCGGAGTATGTCTCTCCCGAAAGTGATCCAAGGTCGGCAGATAAGGAGACCCTGCAGACTTACAATTTCCTGCTGCTTGCCTATTTGGATGCTGCAGGTTACTTCCAACGCAGCCAACGAAGGCCTCCAGATGAGCAATTCAAGTCTATACTGGAGAGGTACCTCTTCGTAGCTGAGAAAATTCAGGCGGTACTTAACGGGGTTCAGTGCGACAAGGGCACAGCCACAATTTCCGAAGGTGACGCCCGCAGCCTCCAGCTCGATGATTGCAGCGTTGATGGGATCATATTTTCCCCGCCCTACAGCTTTGCCATAGATTATCTGGACAACGACGCCATCCACATCAAATACCTGGGCTTTGAAGTGGAAAAGCTTCGTGAAAAAATGGTGGGGCTAAGGGGCCGGAGCCTAAAAGAAAGGCTAGAGCTTTACAAAATTGATATGAACAGTGTGCTTAAAGAGTGTGGACGAGTAATACGTAAGCACCGTTTTTGCACGATAATTGTCGGAACGAATACCAACCAACTCAGCAAGGTCTTGGGACTGCCGGCAAATGAGGTCCCGGGCCTGGATTCTTTGCTGGTGGAATTGGCAGAAGACCACGGCCTCAGGCTGGTGCGCACTATGAGGCGGTCCATTGTTGGAATCTCAAATACCATGAGAAAGGAATATATCCTGCTCCTTCAGAAAACATGATCTCTCATTGAAGAGCCCGGCCATCAGTTCCTTTCAGGATACGAGGGACATTTAGGCTTACGGCGTCATGCTCAATGGCAATGACCACCAAGACACCTTGCTCGACTGGAAAAGCCCGCCAAAATGGGAAATAGGGTTCGATCTCTGAGAAATTCCCCACACGATCGGTCAGATAGTGGTACATTTTCCGGGTAGGGAGGATTAGAATGCCCCCGATAAGCAGCCCTTTCAGTATTCCGAGGCACATTTTGTTTAGAGCCCTGTGGCTGGATGAGATGTTGCCTGTTTCCCACTCTAGACATAGAAGGCTTCCTCTCAAATCACATGTGGCATCCAGAGGGCCCGGCACTTTGACAGTGGCAATGTCTATGCGGGTCTCCAGTTTCCAACCATGTTCGTCTTTTAGCCTGGCCATGAATGAATCCTTGATAGGCTTTACCCCGCTGCCCTCGCCACGCCTTTTCCCAGATTGATCATACAAAATGAAAGCCCCTGATCCAACGGGCCACTCAATGGTCTGTATGGCATTTAGAACTTGATCGTATCGGAATTTCCATTCAGTCCATTGTGTTACTCCCCCTGCATCTAAAAGGAATGCGGTTTCAACGATCTTCATTTCTGATCATCCTCTTCGATTGCCTGGAAGAGCTCTGGAAGCGACAAACCAAGGGTAAAAGCTATCTTGGCAATGTTCCTCAAGGAGAGGTTTCGGACCCCGCGCTCTATGTCCGCAATGTAAGTGCGATGAAGCTCGGCGCGTTCGGCAAAGGCCTCCTGTGACAACTGAAGTGCCGTCCGACGTTTGCGAACCGCAGCCCCGAATCGCTTGAGAATGTTTTTCTCATTGGCTTTCACGGTGACGATTATGGGAGAATGAAGACTCTTAGTCTACAGACGATGAGTGACAATAGACTTGTTTGGGCTGACGAAGCGCAGACAAAAACTGTTTTTTTATTTTGAGGAATATCTCACTGAAGCGCAAACCCAGAGTGAAGGGGTTAAAGAGAAATCTTGCGAGGGCGGCCGAACGAAGTGAGGATCCTTTTCCCGTCCTCAGGGGTCGGGAAAAGGGAAAAGCTACGATGCCTCTTGTGATGAGCATCTCCCCTTAAGAAGGGAGAGTTCACCGTAACACCATGCAGCCATGGGGACGGCGGTTCCGTTTGAGGCATTGACGCAGTAACGGTATGAGAAATTCTTCTCGTATTCCTTGCAGACCTTGGCTCTTCCCCTTGTAAAATATCCGCACTCATTGTTGTTGCAAATCATAAGATCCGAATCCCAGTCGCTGAAGGGCGAGGGCTCGTAGCGATCAAGCTTTCCGTTGCAATGGGGGCAATACATATCTCTAGTTGACATCAACAGGTTTCCTTTCTTTTTTTGATTTTAATAGAAAAATAAGATCGGCAAGGGCATAATCAAGCAGAATTGTAATCCACGGGTTTCCGTCGGGGATGTCGCGAAGGCCTGATTCAATTCCTGAAGGTCCCTCCGATGTCGCGGGCCCAGAACAAGGACTTCATGTCATGTTCAATCTGCGGAAGGGTTTATTGGAAAGGGAGCCATGTGAGCAGCATGGAAGGAGTCATAAAGAGCGTCCTGGGGAATCGCCGCGCTTCCATGCTTAATTCCACCAGGCAACTTAACCTAACTTAATGATTTTAGAAAATAAATACCAGTAGATGAAGATACTGACGCCGCCAGGTTGGATGTCTTTGTGTTGTCGGTATTGATGTCGGTAACCGGAGTCTCTTCGTTAGAGCACTTGAGCCGATTTTTGCAGTCCGCAAGCTGTCCCGGCGCAACAGCTCGTTTTCCAGGAATGGCGCCAAACCTCTTCAGAATGGGGTCGAGACAGGCAGGATCGGTATTGAACAACTTAGCAAAAATAAGAATATCAAAGAGATTTATCAACTTGATTTCCTTTGTAATATTGACAAGTGCTAAACCTCTTGATATTGAAAGGAAACTATTTAATATATTGTTGGCTCCTAACAAAGACGACAGGTGGTTATTCCAGACAAGCAATGATTATGTTAGGATGTCGACATGAAGAAACGAATATATATAGAAACAACCGTCGTTAGCTACCTCACAGCCAGGCCAAGCCGTGACATCGTGATAGCAGGTCACCAAGATGCCACGAGGGAAGTCTGGCCACAGCTTTCTGCCAAGTACGAAACGTACATTTCCGCCCTCGTGTTCCAGGAGGCTGAAAAATCTCCTGAAGAGTTATTGGAGGTCGACAAATGAAGGATCCGATTATTGAGGAAGTCAGAAGACATCGCATGGAACATACTCGTAAGCATGGCAGCGATCTTTCCTCGATCCGCGCCGACTTGCGGGAGGTTCAAGAAAGGTCCGGTCACAGAATAGTCCGTCTCCCGCCCAGAAGAATAGAGCCAACAAGTCATTCCAGCCGACCTCGTAAACTCGGCGGCTAAGTTTTGGCGTTCGCCATATCAAGATGAAGTTAATAAGAAACTACCTTGGGAGACATGATGTTTAAAGAACTCGAACTGGGGCCAAGGCAACGTGCGACCGTTGCCGCTGCGATGACGCTGGGAGCGCTGCTGGTGCTTGTGGCGGTTTTCAGCGCGATCGTGTGGGGACTGGCGCGCTTTGTCGGCGCTTTCCAGAATGTATTGCTGCCGCCCGCGGTTGCGGGCATCCTGGCGATGCTGTTGCGACCGTATTACAGCTGGCTGGTCAAGGCCTGCCGCGGGTCCCAGGCCGCTGGCCTGGTTCTGTTTTTTCTTTCTGCGCTTGTTCCGCTAGGAGTCTTTATCTGGTTCGTCAGTGTCTTTGTCGGCAATCAATTGCTCCGGCTGTTCGAAGACTTGCCGTCCATGATCAATGCCTTGCTGGAGGCGGGTCGGTCGCATTGGCCCCAAGTTGCAGCACTGCTGGAGAAGTACGGGGTGATGTCCGAGTTCGGCAACCTGCTGGAGAATCCTGCGGAAATAGTGGCCAAGGCGCTCCGATCTTCGGGGGAGTGGATGTCGAAGTCCATTACTCAGATGTTTCAGTCCGCGGCGGGATTGTTCGCCTGGGCGGTACTTCCGCTCTATCTTGCCTTTTTTCTCATGGCTAAGCCATTTGAACCCAAACAGATTGGCGAATTTCTTCCGTTTTTAAAGGCGGAAACCAGGGAAGACGTTATCTATCTGTTCGATCAGTTCGTCAACATCCTCCTAACTTTTTTCCGCGGCCAGATCATCATCGCCCTTGCCCAGGGTGCACTGTTTGCGGTCGGTTTCACCCTTGTCGGGCTGCCATACGGTATTGTTATCGGCATGATGCTGGGGTTGCTCAACATCATCCCCTATTTGGGGAGTATCGTGGGTCTCGGCGTCGCACTGCCGCTCGCCTATTTCGCCAAGGAGGGGGGCCTCTCGCTGGTGGGGCTGGTGCTGGTCGTATTCGGCGCAACTCAGGCGATTGAAGGCTATCTTCTCACCCCGAGAATTATGGGCAATCGCACCGGCCTGCATCCCGCCCTCATCATTTTTGCGGTCTTCTTCTGGGGCATCGCACTCGGCGGCCTTCTGGGTATGATGCTTGCTATTCCTCTGACTGCCTTTGCCGTAGTGTTCTGGAGGTTATTGAAGAGGAAGTATATTCCGGAAGTAGTTTAGAGAGAATTTCGAAACGGAGTCGAGTTGGCTATGGCAAAAGGCGAACATGACGCTGGAGGCGATTGTTGAAGACCGCGTCTTCTGCTACTCCTCAGCTTCCCGTTCAAGAAGCCTGGAGCGTGAAGATGGGAGCATATAGGGTAAAGCTTTTTTGATGTGTGCCTTGCAGGTGAAGAGAGAACGGACACACGCGCTAACTGCTTTAAAAAGATGGCGGAAGTGCATGGGAATCGAATTTTCACACCACCACAATAGCTGCGTATATTCGATATGTTAGAAAGACGTTCTGGAAATGTAGGCACTTCGTAGGCACCATTCTTGATCCTCTTAACAAGTTAGCTTCATCTATATCTTCCTTAGACTTAATACATTTTCCACCGCGCGTCGAATGTGTTGACATTAGTCCTCAGATAATACGCCTACTAGCAGCCAGCCCTGACATGATTAGGGGGTTGGGGCCATCTTTCTTTGAGAAGCTGGTTTGTGACCGTCTCCATGCGATGGGTTACGGCGTCGAGCGAATTGGATCGAGTACGTTTCAAAAAGATGGTGGAGTCGATATTATCGCATGGTCACAGAGTAGCCTTATCCCCTGTCTTATTGCGGTACAAGTGAAACATTCTGCCCTATCTAAAATTGGCCTGGCGCCAATTCGTGACCTTTCCGGGGTAGTTCAGGCGCGCGGTTTCAATGCGGGTCTTCTTGTCACGAATACTACGTTTACCCCTGATGCAAGGTGGTTCGCTGAGCAGCATCCGCTTTTACTCCAGCTACGTGATATTGAAGACTTGCGAAGATGGTTGAGAAACGAGTTTCTCAGAGAACAAGAGTGGCGGAGTCTTCCACGAGAGATTCAGCTCTGTCCAGGTGTGTACGTTAAACTGCCCTAGCCACACATTGCGTGATAGCATTATCCCCTGCCGATCTCCTGTAAGCATAATATCAGTAAGAAATATGAAAATCTCTGCCTGCAGCGTCTACAGGCGACTCCGTTCTTAAACTTTTCCTTTTCTATGCTTCTACCATGCATTCAAAAACGGAGGCGCATATTGGAAAGGGATGGGGACAGAAGGGGAGGCAGGGCAGGTAGCCGAACCACCGGGCAGGCCAAATGGACCTTCATGGTCTACATGGCCGGGGACAACAACCTCGACGGCGCGGCCCTCCGGGACATCGCGGAGATGGCCCGGGCGGGATCCACGAAGGACGTCAACATCCTGGTTCAGCTCGACCGGATCGAGGACAACCTCACCCGTCGTTTCCGGATCACCCGGGGCGGTGGGTTCAAGAAAGACTGCATCGAAAGTTTCGGCGATACCAACACCGGCGATCCGCAAATCCTTTACAGTTTCGTCAAATGTGCGGTGGACAACTACCCCGCCGACCGGTACGCCCTCATCCTCTGGAACCATGGCAGCGGCTGGTGGGAGGATGCCAAGAGCAGGGCAGCTGGCCCCGCAGCGACGAAACCGCGCCGGCGCCTTTTCCGGAAACCCGCCCCGCAGGAACACGTCAACAGTCCCGCCCCCCAGGAACAGCGCAGCATCTGCTACGACGATACCTCCGGTGGCGACGCCCTGGACAACCGCAAGCTGAGTGTTGTCCTTGCCGGAATCTGCGCGCTCCTTGGCCGGAAGATCGATCTCCTGGGCATGGACGCCTGCCTCATGAACATGGTCGAGGTGGCCTACCAGCTCCGGGATTCCGTGAATGTCATCGTCGGTTCGGAGATCGAGGAGCCGTTTGACGGCTGGCCCTATGCTGAGATCCTGACCCGTCTGACCGCCAGGCCTCGCCAGGACGCTGCCGCCCTCGCCCGCTGGATCGTCAAAAGTTACCTCCTCTCCTACAAAGGGAAAGACGAGACGGTCACCCAATCCGCCCTTGACGTGAGCCGGATCGGGGAGATGACGGCCAAGGTCGATGCCCTGTCGGCAAGCCTTCTTGCCGCCCTCGAGACTGACGCCAAACTCATCGAGGCTGCCTGGCGTCGGAGCCCCCGGTTCTACGACGACAACTACATCGATCCGGCCTGCTTCACTGAAAATCTGCGGAAAAAGGCCGACGCCGAACTCCAGGCCAAGGTGGTCGATCTCATTGCCGCGCTGAAGGCCGGGAAAGGGAGGGCCATCCTATATCAAGGGAAGATCGGCCGGCAGGTCCGGGGAACATGCGGCCTGTCGATCTATTTCCCCGGAGACAGGATCAACACAGCCTACCGAAACCTCGATTTCAGCGGAGACTGCAAGTGGATCGCGTTTCTGGAAAGGTATCGGTCGTAACCGCCGCGGCCCGCGGGAGGGTCCAGTACGGTGCTGAAGTAACGGAAACAAGGAAGGAGGTGACACGAAACCATGACGGACGGGCAGGACGGGGGAATCGACCGGTACACGCAGCTTCTCCTGGAGAGCATTACAGAACTCTCCGGCCAGACGGAGGAGCTGAACCGCCGCTACGCCACTTTCGACAAGTCGATCTGCCTCCTGAAGCAGGCCTACGAGGCGAGCCTCCAGACCGACCGCCAAGTCATGAGCGATCTCCTCGCCCAGGTCCGGCGGATCACCGTCATCGTCGAGGAGCTCGCCTGCCGGGAGCACGCCCGGCTGATCCGGGAGTTCCAAGGCCGGATTGCCGCCCTGGAGGCCTGCGTCACCCCGTCGAAGTGGGCGGTGCGTTTCATCGGCGCGTTCTTCCAGAAAACCGGCTGGATCTTCGGCGCCCTGATCATCGGCTCGGTCGGCTGCGGGATCTATCTCGTGGTCGTGAGGATAGTCCAACCCTAAACCAAAAAGGAGGTACCAAACCATGGCAAAATCGACAAGCAGAGTCGGGAGGAACGATCTGATCAGCAACGTGGCACGGGCTGCGGAGCTGACCAAGGAGAACGCCAAGAAGATGGTAAACGCCGTCCTGGAGGGGGTTTTCTCCATCCTGAAGCAGTCGGGGAAGCTCGAGCTGGTCAACTTCGGGACCTTCACTGTCAAGAAGAAGAAGGAACGGCAGGGGATCAACCCCAAGACCCAGGAGCCGATCACCATCCCCGCAGGCTACCGGATGGGCTTCAAGGTCTCCAATAGCTGGAAGGAGGGGATGAAGCCGAAGGGCAAGGTTCCCGCACCCAAGGACGCCCCCAAGGCCAAAGCAGCAGCCCAGAAGGTGACCAAGCCGCCCGCCAAGGGGAAGAAGGATTGTGTCTGGATCTTTTAGAATCGTGCTTATTTCCGTCTCAGAAAAATTTTTTGCTAATCTGTAGTCGTTGAAATATTTCTTAATTACACAGCTACATGCTCCTGCTGGCGCAAACCCCCCGGGAATTGGTCATGCGGGAGATCATCTATCGCTGTCTCTGGCCGGGGGAGATAAACTTCGAGGGGACAAACAAGCCCTACGAGAGGCAGATCACCGACCAGAAGCGAAAACTCCTCGAAGATATCCGGAAGGGGATTGCCGGCAGGGTGGAGATCCAAGAGGGGGAGATGGAATCGCTGATCGCCACGCGACACAAGATGGGGTATATGCTGAACTTCGACCGGGAGAACGTCCTGATCCTCAGCAAGGGGGATCTGCCGGTGATCTCCTCCCTGATTCTGTTGATGATGGGTCGGTTCGTTTCCGACTGGTCCGACTGGCTTCTGGATCTGTCGGAAGTGCTGTATCTGGGGTGAGGGATAATAATGAACTACGCGATACTCACCTCTAAGCGCTTTCCCAGTGCTTTGGCTACCCGGTCCAGCGTGGAGAGCTTGATGTCCTCCGCATGATTCTCGATCCTTGAAATCGCCGTCTTTTGGGTTTTGAGGCGAATGGCCAGCTCCTCCTGGGTCAACCCGGCGGATTCGCGTGCCTGGCGGAGGACAACCCCGATCTTGAATTGCTCGTAGCCTTCCTCGAAACCTTCCGCGAATTCCTTATCCGTCTTTTTTCGCTTGGCGATATATTTTTTCAGGTCACTCATTTCTTTTTCCCCTTCCGATTCACGTAATCACGCCGATAGGTTTCGGCCCTTTCTATTTCTTGCCTGGGCGTTTTCATGCTCTTTTTCTTGAAGCCATGGGTCAATATGACCACCGAATGGCTGTCAAAGAAGCAGAATATCCGATAGATATTGGAACCGTATTGGATTCTGCACTCCCAGATGTCATCTGTCCCGATCAGCTTCTTGAAATAGGTGACCGGGACCATCTCCAGGTCTTCCAAGAGGCGAAGCACCCACACTACCTTTTGGGCTACGTTGCCCGGTAAGGCATCGAGAAAATCCTGAACGGGGCATTTCCCGTGTTTTGTTTTGTAGAAGAGGATCGTTCGGTTCACGCCGGTATGTTAACCTGCATGTTAACCTATGTCAAGAGGTTTTTTACGATAATCACAGGGGAAACGCACGAAAACACTCTCTGAAAAATATTTTTCGCGGCCATCAAAAAGCCACTTTTCGGTCACAACTTTTTTTTCGTTTTGTGGCATCCCTAGTCAAACCTCTGTCTTAACCGCGGGCCCCGATGAGTGACGCGGATGGTTTGTGGACCTTTTGATGTCACGGTGGCGAGGGAGTGATGATGGCCCGGTCCCGAATCCTGAAACCGGAATTCTGGAGTGACGAGAGGCTTGCCCTGGTCCCAAGGGAGGCGCGACTGACCTTCGCGGGTCTCTGGACCTGTTCCGACGACTACGGCGTCACCAAGGGGCACCAGGCCAAGCTCAAGGCGCAGATCTTTCCCTATGGCGTGGACCTACCGCTCGAGAAGTTCGGGGTATGGCTGGCCGACCTGGAGCGGATCGGCGTCATCTACCCCTTTACGGCGGACGGGGAATCCTTCTTTTATATCCGGAACTTTTCCGATCACCAGAAGGTGGACCGGCCGAGCAAGATGCGCAATCCACCCTGTCCTCGCGACATCCTCGCGAGACCCTCGCGAGTGTCTCGCGAGTCGCTCGCTACAGACTCGCGAGAGTGCAGCGATGAAACAGAAACTGAAACAGAAATACAAACTACTGCTGCGGCGGCCGATGAGGATCGCCCGCCGCTGAAGGAAGGGGAGAAGGGGGAACGGGGACAGGGGGACATGGCCGATCCGTTGACTCCCGACGCTGGTCGCCGCCAGCCTAAACCTGCGGCGCGGGTATCCAGTCCCGCTGTAGAGGACCGTCGCGTGCAGACGCCCGATCTACTCCCGCCCGAAACGGGTCGTGGCCAGTCTAAAGCCACGGCGCGGGTAGCGAGTCCCACGTGTAAAGGCATTCTCTTCGATTACGACGCCGGCCGTTTCCAACAGGTGCCCCCGGAACTGGTTGAGAAATGGCAGAAGGCCTATCCCGCGGTCGATGTGCTCTCAGAGCTGCGTCGCATGGAGGCCTGGGCGTCGGCGAACCCGGTGAACCGGAAATCGAACTGGCAGAGGTTTGTCGTCAACTGGCTGACCCGCGCCCAGGACCGGGCCGGACGGGGCGGGACGCGCACCAGTCCGCCGGAAGGGGAGGGGAATTTGGAGCGATGGTTGAAAAAGTCTTCCACGACTTCGTAAAGGGGTTCTGCTTCTACTACGAGCGCCGGGATCCCCGGGAGGAAACGCTCGATCTGTGGTTTCAGCAGGTGAAGCACATCCCCGACGAGCCGGTCACCTGGATGAGCGAACAGATCCGGAGCCGCCATGATCTCTTTCCCAGGAACCTGCCCCTGGTGATGCGGGAGCTTTGGCAGCAGTGGCTTGAGAATCATCCCCATCGGCGGACGCACAGGCTCACCGAAGAGAAGTGCCCGGATTGCGACGAGACCGGGCTGATCAGCCTATACCGGGGAGGGAGCCGGTACCTGTTCCGATGCGGCCGGTGCAAGAGGTCGAACCTCAATGGCATTCCCATTGCGTTTCTCGCCGATCTTGAGGCCCGCGGCTATTCGCTGACCAGGCCCGGAAGGGATGCAGGCATATGGTTGAGCGGTGCCCCATGACAGAACACCGTGATCCTGAGCAGGGCCCCTCGGGGCATTGCCTAGCCTGCACGCTTTTCGAGTCCTGCCTCGCGCCGCTCTGCCCACTGGACCCGAGCAGTCTCAAGGGGATCTGGTACCCCGACGAGGATATCTGCCGTTCCCGGTCTCAGGGGGGGCGCCCCTGGATCAAGGCGCAAAGGAGGATTGCCAAGGTCGCTGGCAGCGGTGCCGGGTATTTTACCCTCGAGATGCTTAGCCGCCTGGTCGTGATCCGGAAGGGGATCGCCGGCCTCGATCCGGACCTTCCTGAAGAACAGCAGTTGCGGGCCTGGTTTCAGAAGCGGCCGGAAAGGCGCGACCCGTCATCCGGAGACAAAACCGCCCGGGCCCGCCACCTGAGGAAGTTCAGCTTTCGGAAAAAGGGTGGCAGGAAGGGGTCCTGGGGTGGTTTGAAAAGAGGTCGAGACGGCATGCCCTACGGGTTAAAACTTTTTGCGAGGGGTAACCCACGCGCCCGACCGGGGAGATGAACATTCCATGGACGAAAAAGAGTCCACAGTTGTCAGCCTTACCAACCGGCGCTACTTCCGTGTCGACGAGGTCGCCCGCTACTTCGGCGTCTCTGATCGGACAATCTACCGTCGCATCGACATGGGCGACCTGAAGGTGGTCAGAGTGGGGGTCTGTATCAGGATTTCTGCGGAAGAGATCCGAGAATTCGAAACAAGGCAGAGGGACGATTTCTAGGAAACGACCGATCACTTTTCCTTGGATTTTGGTAACATCATGCTGAATTTTACAACATATAGTCGTACACTTCCCCTTAGGGGAGGTGATTTGTGCATGAAAGGCAGCATCTGTTACCATAAGCAGAGAAAATACTATTACGTTTCCTGGCTCCACAAGGGCAAAAGATACAAGATTTACAGGTATAACGGCGAAAAGATCTATCACCCGGATATAGCCAAGAAGCTCGTGTGCGCCATGCAGTGGGACGTGGAGCACG
Source organism: Desulfatiglandaceae bacterium (assembly GCA_041753575.1). GTDB lineage: Bacteria > Desulfobacterota > DSM-4660 > Desulfatiglandales > Desulfatiglandaceae > CG2-30-51-40. Next base: position 9,149 of record JBGSUA010000086.1, on the reverse strand, counting down.
GCTTCTTCCGGATCGAGAAGTACACGAAAGAAACGCCCACCGATGTGATGCCCTACATGAAGAAGTGGCTGGGAGCGGAAAAGGCGAATCTCTCGCCCGCCACCTATAAGGATTACCTGAACTCGATCACGAATCACCTGGTCCCCTGGTTCAAGGTGCACTGCACCCGGTGCAACTGCACGAAATCCGGTACGACACCCTCTGCCAGCTCCTGGGGGATATCAAGCGCACTGGCAAAGGGAAGCTAAACGTCATATACTGCCTGCACCGCTGCCTTGACTACGCCTGGAAGTCCGGGCGCATCCCCTTCATGCAGCCTTTCCCGGAAAGATCGAGATACAACATCGACGACGCCGTAATCGAATAGCTGCCGGAAGCGAGGCAGATAAAGGTCATCGAGGCGATTCCGGTAGAGCATCAACCCATATTCTGGTGGCTCAAACATCATTTTCGCCGGCCATCCGAAGCTATGGCCCTGCATAAAGAGGATTATGACAAGGAACGGGATGTGTTTACCATTCGCCGGGCGTTCTCAAACAAGGAACTGGTTCAGCACACCAAGACACACAAACAGCATGTGATCCCCTGTCATCCCGATTTCAAACCGATCATGGAGAAGATGCCGGCCACCTTCGGCCCCTACTTTTTCGTCAATCCCACCGGTAAACTGAAGGACAAGCATTACCAGCATGACTTTCTCGTGGATCTGTGGAACAAGGCCTGCGGGCAAGTCGGAGAATCGATCCGCATGTACGCCGGCCTGAAACACTCGTCGTGTTGCCAGTTCGTCAACGAATATGGGGGATCAATCGACCAGCTCCAGATGTTGACCGATCATGCGAGAAGGGATTCCGTTCTGAAGTATACCGAAGTGAAGGTGGAGGCAAAGCGAAAGATCGTCGCCGATATCATCCGGTTGCGTAGGCACTCCGTAGGCACCATTCAGCAGATAAAACCTAACAAAATCAAATAAAAATGGCGGAAGTGCATGGGAATCGAACCCACCTACCGCCCTTTTCAGACGGTACACCGGATTTGAAGTCCGGGAGCCCCACCAGTGAGCTTTCCACTTCCGTCGCCTTTCAGACTTTTATATTCTACTATGGGGACAGGTAATGTCAACTGCGGAGGAAAGGCGGCTCCGGTCGAGGAACCCGGGGCTTTTTCCTGCTATAGATGCTCAAGAAGTATATTGATCATGCGTCTTATGGGCTCTGCCGCCCCCCAGAGAAGCTGGTCGCCAACTGTGAAGGCAGTTACATAGTCCGGCCCCAGAAGCATCTTATGTATCCTCCCCACGGGGACCGTAAGGGTGCCGCTCACAGCGGCAGGGGTTAGCTCTTTAACGGTTATTTCCCTGTCATTAGGCACAACCTTGACCCAGTTGTTCCCGTGTCGGATAATCTCCTCAATATCCTTTGCGGGGATATCTTTATTTAGCTTTATCGTAAGGGCCTGGCTGTGGCAACGCATGGCTCCAACTCTGACGCAAAGACCGTCCACCGGTATTGTCTGTTTTGTGCCGAGGATCTTATTTGTCTCAACGCAGCCCTTCCACTCCTCTCTGGTCTGTCCGGAGGCCATAGGAGAATCAATCCAAGGGATGAGGCTGCCGGCCAGGGGAGCTGTGAAAAATGTTGCGGGGAATTCTCCGCTTCTCAGTCTTGAGGTAACAAGCGCGTCTATAGCCAGGGCCGTTGAAGCCGGGTCGTCAAGGAGTCCTCTTGCCGCGTCCCCGAGGAACCGCATCTGAGAAATGAGTTCCCGCATGTTGTTGGCGCCTGCGCCTGAGGCTGCCTGATAAGTCATAGTGGAAACCCACCTTATGTGGCCTGACGCGAACAGGCCCGAAAGTCCCATGAGCATGAGGCTTACAGTGCAGTTTCCCCCCACATAAGTCTTGATTCCGGCCCTAAGCCCGTTATCAATGACACCTCTGTTAACAGGATCCAGCACAATTATGCTGTCTGCCTCCATACGCAGAGCCGAGGCCGAATCAATCCAGTAACCTTTCCACCCCCTCTTTCTTAGCTCAGGATAGACCTTCTTTGTGTAGTCTCCACCCTGACAGCTAACTATTACAGGAAGGGAAAATAGTAGATCGGCATCAAGAGCGTCCTTAACAAGAGAAGCTTCCACCCCCACATCCGGGGCCTTCTGTCCGGCCTGGGTGGAGCTGAAAAAAACCGGTTCGAATCCCTTGAAATCCCCTTCTTCCTTCATGCGGGCCATAAGCACTGAACCCACCATCCCTCTCCATCCGACAAAACCTATCCTGATCATTGCAGCACCTCTTTCTGTCTAAAAGCTGACGTCACGCGTATAAATTAATACTAATTCTCTTTGCCGATTATCGCAAGAGGATTGCTTAAAGCCCTGCTACAACGTCGAAGACGCGGGTCACAGAATCGTGGATTACCAGAGTCGCCCTGTTGTCAAGCGGAGTTGGTTCTCTGTTGATAATGATGATCGGCGCACCTTCATCTGCCGCGTAAGCCGGGATAGAAGCGGCGGGATATACCACAAGGGATGATCCCATTACGACACACAGATCGCACTCTCCCGCAAGATCCAGCGCCCTTTTCATCTTGTCCTGCGGCATTGCCTGTCCGAAGCTTATGGTGTCGGGCTTCAGTATTCCTCCGCAACGAGTGCAGTATGGCACTTTAACCCTCCGGGCTAAAATGAGCTGGATCTTGTCTCTATCGAATTTTTCACCGCATTTGAGGCAGGAGACCGAAAAGGCAGTTCCATGAATTTCAATGATCTTTTCAGGCGAAGTTCCCGCCCTCTGATGCAGGTTATCTATATTCTGAGTGACAAGGGCGAGAAGCTTTCCTTTCTCTTCCAGAGCAGTTATCGCAAGATGTGCCCTGTTTGGTTGAGCCGACTTCATGGTTTCGTAGTATTCATAACTCATTCGCCAATACTTCTCTCTCGAGGCCTCGCTCGATAGAAACCTGTCAAAATAAAACTCTGAGGGGTCGTATTTTTGCCATATACCTCCTGGGCTCCTGAAATCAGGTATCCCTGATTCGGTGCTGAGGCCGGCGCCGGTAAAAACAAGTATCTTCCGAGCATCGGCTATCATCGCCGATCCCCTTGCGATAAGTTCATTCATATCTGACCTCCTGTGGGGACATCTCAAAGGATGATTCGATGTCTATTCGTAAATTATAGCAGGCACCGGGTCAACAGTGATTGTTATTGAAGGATTTCCTTCGTTGTGGGATAATAATCAAACAGGTCTGTCTTATTCCAGGAGGGAACGAAATGAAGGGCATACTGATCCGCTGGCTTGTGCTCACTGCTGCCATAACAGTGGCTTCTTATGTAATCGAAGGCATTCACGTGGAAGGGTTTTTCAGCGCCCTGTTCGCGGCGGCCGTGCTGGGTATTCTCAATGTTGTTTTTCGCCCGGTGGTCCTTCTTCTGACGCTGCCTATCAATCTTCTGACGCTGGGGCTTTTTACATTTGTTGTCAACGCCGTGATCCTGATGATGGCATCCGGCGTAATAAAAGGATTTGACATTTCGGGATTCGGATCAGCGATCCTCGGGGCCCTGGTTATAAGTCTTATAAGCTGGCTCCTGAACAGCTTCATTGACGGGCAGGGCAGGATATCCAGGGTGGACTATATAGACCTGAAAAGGCGTGATGACGGCCGATGGGAGTTATGAAAGGGCCTTTGTCATCAGCGGGATCGCCACGAAGGTTCCCAGAGAACTCCCCAGATTTGTAAATACCACAACCAGTAGTATCCTGCTTATCTTGTTGTGCCAGAAGCCTTTTATTGTCGTAATGTCATGAGAAAGGCTTTCAAAGTCTTTTACCTTGGGTTTCCCCAGCACTATCTCAACAAAGCCGGCTACCCATCCGGCGGCAACAAGTGGGTTTAGTGATGTGACCGGAGCCGCCAAGGCGGCTGAGAGTATCGTAAGGGGATGGGCCAGGGCAACCGCGGCGCCAAGACCGGCAAGGATCGCGTTGGCGCCCACCCACCATAATATCATCTCGCCGCCTCCCTCCCTGCCGCCGGCAACGAATCCGAATACAATCAGGGCAGCTATGGCAATCGGCATGCCCCACGCGAGGATCTTTCCCGTCCTGCCCTTCGGCGGCACTACTTCCAGGTCTTCTATGGAGATATCCTTTTCCCAGTTCCTGATTATTCCAGGCACATGGCCGGCTCCCACAACAGCAACTATTCTGGTGCCGGGAGCCTCTCTTATCTTTTTTGTAAGATATGTGTCCCGCTCATCTATGAGAACGGTTCGAACCTCAGGCATTGCCTTCCCCACCTCTGCCATGAGGCTTTCAAGCACATCGCTTTTCTTCATCTCCTCCACTTGATCCTCGCTGAGATCATCCATATCCCCGATGGAGAGGAGTATCTGAGCGGGAAGCTTAAGCTTTTTCCAGAAACTCATCCGTCTCCAGGCCCTTGAAAGGGTGGTTCGTATGTCTCGATCGGCAAGATGAGTCTGCGCACCGGTCTCCTCCGCGGCCTTGATTGCTGCCATAATCTCCGCACCGGGCTCTATTCCAAGTTTCTTGGCAATCTTTTTTTGGAACGATGCCATCATCAGGTTGGCAAGCAGGAGAGATGCCTTCTTTTCTCTGATTGCTTTAAGAAGATCCGTCTCCTCCCATCTCTTTTTCTGTGTCATTGACTGATATCTGGACTGACAAAGTTCAAGGCATACAGTATCGGGTCTCTCATCCAGAATAACTCGTTCAACAAGGTCAGCGCTCTCCCGCGAAACGTGGGCGGTTCCGATAAGGACAATTTCCTTCTCGCCGTATCTCAGGCGGTATATCGCATCATTTTCTATCAATCCGGGATCTCCCTTGACAATGAGTGGGCGAAAACAAGTACAGTACTTTGACCATATAAACATAGATTCCTCAATTTCAATGAGCAGTTGAATATGATCTGCCGTTGCGCATTGACACGACATGCCGTCTCTGGTATAAGATCTTTCTGCAAAGGCAAGAAGGCAGAAGAAACAAACCTATAACTTTTGCTGAAATTAGGCCAAGACCGTTGATTTACAAAGAGAGTAAATCCAGGACATCTGATGGGAAAGCGGTCGTAAACCCGCTTCGTAATAAATTTCCGTCCCAGCCAGCAAGCATTCCGAATGCCGACTTAACAATTCCCTATTTTGTATTAAAGGTTATCGTCCATAACCTGGTAGTTACTGTCCCGGAAGTTCAGCGTATCGGTTACTTACAGTGAAATCAAGCGAAAGGAGATAAAGATGAAATCAAAAAAATTGTCTATCCTGGTGGTGTTAACGGTTGGGATTCTGACCTTGCTCACTGCCGCTGCCTGGGGCATCCAGACCACGGCTATCGGAGAAGGAAGATCCCGTCAGGAGGCCATCAACAACGGTCTCAGAACGGCGGTCGAACAGGCGCTCGGTACAATGATGAGTTCATATACTGCGGTCAAGGATGGGAAACTCCTTCATGACAAAGTCGCCTCAGCCAGTGCGGGCTACGTAAAGAGTTATGACGTTCTGGCGGAGGGGAAAGATCCTGTTGCGGATACTTACAGGGTTAAGCTCAACGTTACTATTGATGATGCAAAGCTGAAGGGAAGCGTTGAGGAGTTCATGAAAGACCCGCAGGCCATGGCCACCTTCACGCAGACCAAATTCGACGACAAGAAAGTTGTGGTCGTATATATGCCCAGAACCGGTCTTGATCTTCCTTATGATTCCAAGGCGGTTCAAACCATAATGGATCTTATCCAGGACAAACTGGCAGGCTATGCCTTCAGGGTTTTCCTTCCTTCAGAGTTAAAGCGCATCAGGGGCAAGTCCGCTGAGATGGTAGTGGATGAAGAGACCGCCATTGATATCGCAAGGCAGGAGGCTGGAGATGCCATGGTGGCCGTCGGCTTTGACGCCGGCAAGAAGCCTACCGAAGATGGCTATCAGCTTCTTTATGTTACCCTTACCATAAAGGCGTTTGATCCCACCACGGGTGAACTTTTTGCCAATGTGCAGGACAGGGACAAGACCATTGCAAGGGGAGGCGACTACGCGCTCCAGGACGGCCTTGCGCAGGCCGCTATCAAGGTAGGCCCGAGGACAGTTGACAGACTGACGGCCAAGATAGTGGAGAGATTCAGCACCGTGCGCCAGAAATTTGTGGTCTTGATACTGCGCAATATCGGATCCAAGACACAGACTAAGGTGGAGCGGATGCTTGAGGATATAGGATGGAAGTTCAAGATCGCGCGCCAGACAGGCAAGTATCTTGAAGTCGAGATCTTCAGCGAGGCTGATCCTACCACGGTAAGGAGAACATTCAGGGACGCGGTGGAGAAAGCCGGCATTGATCTTAGCGCCGCGGAAATGGCAGGGAGCAGGGTTACATTTGACGGAAAGGAGACAGGAGGCTACTAGATGAGACGTTTTGTACTTCTGATTGCCTCCCTTCTTGTGCCACTGATGCTGGGGGCCTGTTCCATGATGCCTCAGCCTTCCAGCAAGGGGGCTCTGGTCAAAGTTTACAGGGCCAATGTCGTCAAAGAGGGAATAGTATGCTCTTCGGGCGGCGAGGCATCCATCCCCTATGTTTACGTAGGTCGTGACACAGTGAGCGGCAAGGTAACCGATGAGGAAAAGCGGTTGATACCGGAATTCGCCAAGACGGTATTACAGGAATCACGCTTCATAAATGTTAGGAGCGTAAGCTCGGACAGCGGCGAATATCCGGATCTCAGCATCACTGTTTACAAAAACAGCGTTGACAGGAAGACCGCCGGCGGGCGAATTACCCTGGACGGCATTTTTCAGGCAACCATAAGAATAAGGCAGGGAGGTGATATAGACTGCGCGACCGCTGATCCGGTACTGGTGGAAAAGCACTATGAGGCCCCCTCTTACGATCCAGGTAAGCTTCCCAGCGTTTCCAAGCTTCAGGAGCAGATGGTGAAGGAGGCCGTGCGGCGGGTGGTGCGGCAGTTTGTTCCGACAACAACTACGGAACTTAGACCTATCAAGGGCGGCAGTGAAATGGCCGATCGTGCCGGAAAGATGATAGACGGTGGAAACTGCACCGGCGCCTATGAAGGTGTTAAGGCCGTGGCTGATAGCCCTCAGTGCAAAGACGCAAATCTTCTTTACAACACGGGTGTCGCGCTTGAGTGCATGGCCTGGAACAACGCGCCGGATCAGAGATCCCAGACTGGGTATCTGAGAAAGGCCAAGGATTTGTACCAAAGGGCAGCTTTTCTTAAGCCAGGGGACTCCGATATTCAGAAGGCAGCTAAAGAGGTCTCGTATGAGGTTGATACATTTTTGGCATCCTTTGAACGACAGAAAAAAACCAAAGGTGTTATGAAAGAATTTCAGGCCCCAAAGAGCTATTGAGACCATTGATGGCCCATAGGATGACAGGAGAGCGTTTTATCTATAGAAGCCAAAGGCGATTAAGTTGTGCGTTGGTTTTACTTCTACTGACCTCGGCTCTTTTGTTTTCATCCTGTATGAAGCAGATTCCAGGAGCAGCAAAGGCAGCCAACCCGATCATGGAAGTTGAGATGGACCTCTTTTTTATGGATCTGGTGGCGGCTCAGGTAAAGATGAATCAGCTTCTACTTGAAAGGATGCCCATCTCCCGTGATGACGAGTGGCCCGAACTGCTGGTCCATTACTCCCAGGGAGCGACTGATAACGCGCGCGAAAAGGATGCAAAAAAAGCCTATGACGCATGCCTTGAAAGGGCACTTAAGAGTGATTTTTCCTTCTACAGAATCTATGACTTTTCCATATACCTGGGCGCGCTTTTCCGTGCGGGTAGCATGGAGGATTTGATGGGATGCGCCCTGGTGGCCGCAAGGGGTAAGCTTGCCATTGAGGCCTCCAAGATCCTGGGCAGGCGCTATGAACATGCCAAGTGGGTCCTAAGCTCTTTGCCTTTTGGCTGCAAGTGCAGTTATTACAGCACGAAATTCCGCAGTCTAAGGCCAGGTCTCGGCGAGTGCCGGGTAGGGGCAGGAGGGCCTGAATGTTCTTTTTTCAGCAGCCCTACTGAACAGATACTGCACGCGCAGTTGTTCGGAGGCGGATTGCGCTCATGGGTGGATATGAAGGTTCCCTCAGAGTGCTTCAGGGTTGTTTCGGGAGAACATCTTGGCGGGGCTGGAAAAGGCAAGGGGGGCGGCGCGTTTGAGAACGTTTTTTATTCGCTTCTTCCCTCTGGAGTAAGGGATGATATACAGAAGGTTGATGATGAGCTTTTCTTAACTGTAAGAGATCTTGAGACAACAGACGCCAAGCTAAGGGAAGCGAATTTGAAGGAAGGCGAGAAGGCTGCATTGAGGAGGCAAAGGCAATCCCTCGAAAATGAAAAAAACAACAAAGAGCTAATTCAAAAACGGCTTTATAAACAGGCTATGATCACCATAGAACCGGCGCCTGAAAAGATTGCAGCCGCGAAGAAACTTCTAAAGATAGCTGAATACATTGATGGCACGTTTAGCGAAGTCAATACCGCCATGATAGCCCTTACGGTCAAGATAGTAGATGATATTTGGCTCTTCGGGGAGCTTGGACCCGGGGATATCGCCCAGCGCATTGCGTTTCTAACGACGCACGGGATTGTTAAAGGCGTTGATCTCCAGAAGAGATTTGAGCTTCTGGCCAAGAGAGCCATCAGTCTGCCGGTCACATGGGCACACACATGGGGATACGCGGTTGCCCAGAAGATGAAGGTATCCAGATATAAAGACTATCTGGAGGCCATGGTGAAGATGGAGAAGAAAATGAAGAAAGGGTCAAAGGCATAGTTTTACCCTCTCTTGTCTAGGGTTCGTGAGAGGGGCGGGTTGAATGTGATGGAGGTTTTCATTATTCATTGGCAGATCTTGAAGCAACAGTCAGCCAGGAAAGTCGGAGGTGATTCTATGCGAAGGTATTTCATTTGGGCAGTTGTGGGGGTTGCGGTGGCGATGGTTCTTGGGTGCGCGCCGAAGAAACTAACGCCGGTCTCTGATGAGGACAATCCGGCCCATCATTATCTCATGGGTATGCAAATGATTGAAAAGGGTCAGATAAACGAGGCTGCAGCGCGTTTTGACCGGGCCGTAAAGCTGGAACCGGATTATGCGCCTGCCCTGGGAGGCCTTGCT
>JBGSUA010000085.1:0-3296 GCA_041753575.1 Desulfatiglandaceae bacterium | reverse complement strand
CAAAGTCAGGAGCCTTGGCAACCAGGGATTCGCCGGTAGTGACAGCAATCTCGATCTCTCCCTTTTGCAGATAGGCGCTTACGAGGTTGGCATAGGCTTGAACGATATCGGCATTAAACTCAACGGCCACTTTGAGGGCCTCTATTGCCTCATCTGATCTTCCCATCTGGAGATACGCAAATCCTATGTTCGCATATCCCCTGGCATACCTGGGCTCCAGTTCCACGGCCTTTTTGTTTACATCCAGCACCTTCTCCACTTCGCCCCTGTTGAAATAGATGTACCCCAGATTGACATAGGCCTCAAACATCCTCGCGCTGTTGGCGATCGCTTCATCAAAGGCCTTGATAGCCTCATCAGACTTTCCCTCCTTCATGAGCATAACGCCGATATTGTACTGACTATTAGCGCACTCGGGGTTCTCGGCAAGGATATCCTTCTGTCTCTGTATAAATGCCTCTGACGATTCCGGCTCTTTCATCCGAACACTCCATCAAGAAAATGCGAAGAGGCCGCCTTCACCAAAAAGACGGCCTCCCACAGTAGTTACTTAGCAAGATACACAAGCTCTGCTAGTGATCCTCTGTCTGACCCCTTCCCTTCAGCCCATACATTGTGCTGCTTCCGGTAGAAAAATAGATCATTTTTTCTTCGTTTACCAGGGCGGTAGCAGCCTTCTTTATGTCCCTTGTGGAGGCATTGGCCATTATCTTCTTCACGCCCTTTTCCATATCGCTGAAATAGAACTTCGATTTCTTGTTTGTCTCAGCGAACTCCAAGATAGCCTTCTTGATATCTTCCATAACCATCTCCTTTTGTTCCATGAATACGGGAACTAATCCTCAACGCCTCCGACAGCCTTTGAGACCTCCCAGGAAGCTGGAGTGTACTTAAAGAGGGTGGAAGTTCTGTAGGTATCATATTGAAGCCTGTAATCATCAATAAGATGCTGTGAAAACGGGATCTCGCACTGCTCGAAGAATCTCTCCCAGCCGACCCTCTCCGCCCAGTCTCCTATTCTTTCGTACTTCTTGGCATTAGCGGCATAGACCTCAATTATCTTCCGCACCGACTGACAAACCTCGGGGAATCTTGGGAAGTTATTGGGCAGTGCCGGAATGACGACCTTGGAAAACCTGGGAGCATTGATCCTGTTGGAAATCTTTCCCCCTGCCAAAATGGTTACACAGTCACCCTGGCTATCTGAAAGAGGCAGAGCCATGCACATGGTATAGCAGTTTCCGCAGAACATGCAGCGTTCATCGTTTATCTTAACAGACTTCTTGCCATCGTCGGTCTTCGTGGGGCTGATAGCCGCGGTGGGGCAAGCGGCGATAACCAGAGGAATCTCGCATACCGATGCCATTACCTCGTCATCCACTATCGGGGGTTTCCTGTGATAACCCAGAAGGGCGATATCGGAACAATGAACCGCGCCGCACATGTTGAGGCAGCAGGCCATTGAAACCCTCACCTGAGCCGGCAGGGTCATACCCTGAAAGTATTCGAACAGATCATCCATCACAGCCTTGACCATGGATGAGGCATCCGTTGCGGGCGTATGACAGTGTATATAGCCCTGAGTGTGGACTATATTGGTCACTCCGGCGCCGGTCCCGCCTATGGGGAACTTAAGGCTTCCTGTTACATGTTTTCGGCCTGCCAGGTCCTTCTTTAGGGCATCCAGTTTCTCAAGGTTGTCAACCATGAATTCTATATTGTTTCTTGTCGTAAAACGAACATATCCGCCGCAATGTTTATCGGCGATGTCGCAGATCTCTCGAACGTGCTCTACGGTCATAAAACGCGCTCCGCCGCATCTCACGGTGAAGACCTTGGCCCCTGTCTCTGAGACATGAACCAAGACGCCCGGCTCAAGTATCTCATGATAAAGCCATTTACCGTAGTTTTTCTGAATAATCGGCGGGAAATACTGCCAGAAATGTCTCGGCCCCATATCCGTGAGCCTGTTTTCCATCGGTTTTTCCGGATTGTAAAGTCCTAACCTGTTAGTTGAAAGTCCCATCAGTTAAACCTCCTATCTCGCATGTCTGGAGCGGTAGTCCTTGATATCTCTCTTCCATCCGCCGGGCACATCCTCTTCCTTCCAGAAAATGTAGGGGTTGGATCGCGGCTCTTTTACTGCCTGAGGCATCGGGGGTATATTGAGTACCTCCAGCAGCCTTCTGATGCCCTGCCTCTGAATGAGTTCACCCAACCTTTCACGGTTCTTGCCTTCCTCCATCCACCAGTCCCAGATAGGTTCTATAACCTTTTCCTTGATGTTGTCATAAGGAGGCTCGCATTTGATGAAAGGAATCGTCAAGGTGGCCATCTGCGCGCCTTCGAGGATAGGCGCCTTCGCTCCTAAAAGAATACTCGCGCCGGTATCCTTGCCGGGTCGTAAAGCCTTTGGCATGACATTTATGCAGTGCATGCAGCGCGTACATTCCTTGTCGTCTATCATGAGCTTTTTGCCTTCCATCCACATGCACTGGGTCGGGCAAAGATCCAACACCTCTTTCTTGATGTCGAATTTACCCCAGTCCCTTCCCTGGTGGGCGCCGGCGTTCGGTGGTACCTCTCCGCCGATATAGGCCTGTACAGCCGCCTGGTCTATGCGAATGTTGTCGCACCATGTACCGATGAAGGACATATCGGAGCGCGCTATCGAAGCAACGCAACAATTGGGGCATCCGTCAAATTTGAACTTAAATTTATAAGGAAATGCCGGGCGATGAAGCTCATCCTGATAGTGCTGGGTAAAATCATAGCACATATCCTGCGTGTCAATGCATGACCATTCGCACCTGGCCTTACCAATACAGCAAGACGGGGTCCTGAGGTTTGATCCGGAACCACCCAAGTCCTGCTGCATTACATGGGTAAGCTCATAAAAGATCGGCTCGAGCTGCTCTGTAAAGGTCCCAAGGAAAATTATGTCGCCGGTTGAGCCGTGCAGGTTCATCATGCCGCTGCCGCGATAGTCCCAAAGATCGCAGAGGGATCTCAGATAGTCGCTTGTGTAAAATTTGCTGGCCGGCTGATTGACGCGCATTGTATGGAAATGGGCGATGGAGGGAAACTGTTTTTGAAGATCCGAATACCTTCCTATAACGCCTCCACCGTAACCGAAAACACCGACTATTCCTCCGTGCTTCCAGTGGGTCTCGCCGTCTTTGAAGGAGACCTCGAGCTGTCCGAGGAGATCCTCAACAACATCACTTTCAATCATCATCCTGTCCTGGCTGAGTTTCCTTCTGTGAAGGGCTAGCCTCTTTGCATCCGCAACGAAG
>JBGSUA010000084.1:0-18926 GCA_041753575.1 Desulfatiglandaceae bacterium | reverse complement strand
GAAACGATTTACCGTGAAAATACCCTCACCAACCCAGGGGGCAGGGGGCAGGGATCGGGGATCGGGGATCGGGGATCGGGGATCGGGGATCGGGGGTTAGGGATCAGGGGTTAGGGGTTAGAGGGCAGTAAAAGAGGGCTGCTCTCTCAGTTGTGGGAAAGGGGATTTTCATGCTCGGGGGTGACAAAATATTGCTGTCATGAACGTTTGGGATGAAAGGTTAGGAAATATGTCAAAAGCTAGATTGAAGCACCCGGCCTTAATGTTTGCATGGCTTTTTCTTTTTGCAGCGGCCTGTGTCACCACACAGACTCAAGTCACAAAGGCGCCCGCAGAACTGGCCGTCCCAAAAGAGACGACCTTCAGATCCAACGATTACATTGTTTATGTTCTAAAAGGAAATGAAACACCTCAATCCATTGCAGAGCAATTCTTAGGAGACTCCGGCAAGGCATGGATCATAGAGGACTCAAATGAAGGCATACCCTTCGAAAAAGGCCGGCCGATCGCGATTCCCCTGAAAGAGGAAAACAGAGCCGGACTTTCGCCGGACGGCTATCAGGTTGTGCCTGTACTTTGCTACCACGACTTTGCAAAGACATGCAAGTCCTCACTGTGCGTTCCGGAGCAAATCTTTGAAGAGCAAATGAAATACCTCAAAGAACACAATTACAGGGTCATAACTCTCGGAGAGCTTTTAGGATTTCTTGAATACAGACAGGCGATACCGAAAAGATCCGTCGTCATTACTATTGATGACGGCTATCGCTCCACCTATGAAATCGTTTATCCAATAATGAAAAAATACGGCTTCAAGGCCACTCTTTTTATCTATACGGCATTCGTGGGGGCATCAAAAAACGCCGTAAAGTGGGACCATCTTAGAGAGATGAAGGATTATGGGTTTGAGATAGGATCTCACACCATTGGCCATATTGATCTGACCAAGCGTCTTGGGGGTGAAGATGATGCCGCTTTTTCGCAAAGGATAATGAAAGAGCTGAAGGGGTCAAAGGATATCCTGGACAATAAGCTTTCACAGCAGACCAATATTCTCGCATTCCCGTACGGAAAATTTAACACAGATGTTCTGGACGTTATGAGCAAGGCGGGCTACCGTATCGGTGTGTCTGTAAAGCGCGGGGGAAATCCATTGTTTGCAGATCCCCTTCAACTGAGAAGGACTCAGATACTCAAGGCCGACATGGAATCCTTCACGGGCTCCATCAAAACCTTTCAGGAGGCCCTGCTGGGAGAGAAACTGTGAAAAGATTTTCTCATTTGACACTGATCCTGTTTTTATTGGGACTTATGGCTGGATGCGCCGTAGCGCCTCCGGCTCCTTTGCTAAAGGAGCCCTCAGCTATTGATACGGTAAAACAGCAGTATCTCGCCAGGGCGACTCAAAGCGAAGGGAAGGGTGACCTTGTCGAGGCTGTAAAGTTTTACAAGCTCGCCCTCACGGTAGAGCCTGGGGATACATCCGCGCAGGCATCAGTTGCCCGCCTGGAAGCGGCACTCAACGAAGCCGCTCAGAGACACTATCAAGAAGGGATGAAACTGCGCGCAAATGGGAACTATAGTCCTGCCAGAAAGGAATTCCTCACTTCCCTCAGGCTCAGGCCCGATTTCGCAGAGGCATATAAGATGCTCACGGATAAGACCCACGTGGTCACAAAAAAATTCATTGTGCACGTGGTAAAGCCCGGGGAGAGCATCTCCAAGCTTGCCAAGGAGTACTATGGAGACGCCAAGAAATTCCAGATAATAGCCTCCTTTAATGGAATGTCTGACGCGGCTGCCATGAAGGTCGGTCAGCAGATAAGGATACCGGTGGATGAAGGCCTCCAGCCGGTTAAACCAGAAGGGGCAGCTCCGCGCAAAATCCAGGAGACTTATGAGGTAAACGAACCGGACGACGATGAGTTCTTTGCCTTTGTCGAAGATCAGAATCAGCCCTCGGCGACGGATGCCGCAAAGAAAAGAGAAGAACAAGAGCACGATCAGGTGAAGCGCTACAGGGATTACGCCATGGATCTTTTCCAGCAGCAGAGATATGAGGAGGCAGCTTCCGAGCTGGATAAGGTGCTTGCGGCAACGCCTGATGATCGCAGCGTACGCGAATATGCCTATAAGGCCCACTATGAAAGTGCCTTGAGGCTATTTAAGGAAAAGGACTACCTGGCGGCAAGGGACAGATTCCAGATATCTTTAACCCTTAAGAACGATTGTCAGAAGTGCCATTCATACATCAGGCAATGCGAAGACCTCTATAAGGAATTTCACTACAGAAACGGTATGAAGCTTTTCCAGGATCAGCTTGTCAAGGAGGCCCTTAAGGAGTGGGAGACGGTCTCAGCTCTTGATCCCAGTTACAAGCGAACACCGCTATTGATAGAAAAGGCAAAAACCATACTGAAAAACCTTGAGGAGCTTAAGAAGCCCCATTAGGATAGTGTCCATCCGTAAATGAGATAGTTTTATCGAGTTCAAGGCGGGCGATAATTTTAACCACAGGAATACATTGAGGTATTTTGAGGATTAAAATTTGAGCCCAACGCCGAAATCGGTGAAAATAGCCATTTACGGATGGGCAGCAGGAGAACTTGCGGCAGCCGCCGAGGGGCGCATCCCGAGGGATCGGATACTAATGTATTCCCTCAAGAACGCCCCCCTTAGCTTTCTTAGAACGCCTCCTCCGGCATATCAACGGCAGATGTATCCTCCTGCTGGATCGCGGTGTATCTCGCAAAGACGTTCGTCAGGATGTTTCTGCAGAAAAACTTCGCGGTCTCAAGTTTTCCCTTATAAAAAAACCCGTCCGCGGAACCTGCTTCAACCCCTTTTAGCCTTTCCCTCGCAATGAGGGCCTGCTCAAGCATGAGATGGGCCATGACCGTTTCGGCAAAACATTCAAGGAACCTTACCGAGCTCAATGGGATCAGGCTCATCTTTCCTTCCTGGAAATATTGCATGTATTTCATGGCGATATCGCCCGTAGCCTGGGCCGACTTATAGAGGAGCTTGAAGTCCTTCGCAAGATCAGGATCTTCTTTGTTTTTCCCACTGTAGGCCATCACCTCCTGTATCCACTCCTGGAATACGGTTCCTCCCGCAATCCCCAGTTTTCTTCCCACAAGATCAAGCGACTGTATATAGGACGTCCCCTCCCAGATAGAGACTATCTTTATGTCTCTCGCGTACTGCTCCGCAGGAAATTCACTGCAATAGCCTACTCCCCCAAGGAGCTGGATGGCCTCCCTCGTGAGGAGATAGCCGAAATCGGAAAGATACGCCTTGACCAGGGGCGTTAGAAGCTCCACCCTCTGCGCGGCCTTGCGGCGCTCCTCGGGGTCGGGATCGTGTTCGCCCACATCGGCCAGATAGAGAAGTTTGGCCACAAACGCCCTCATGGCCTCAGTGCCGGCCTTCATGTTCATGAGCATCCGCCGCACGTCCTCGTGCCTGATTATTGGGACGCGATCCCCGGCCCTGTTGGTGAAAAGAGGCCCCTGAACGCGCTCCCTGGCGTAGAAACGGGCGGCATCATAGGCGCTCGCGGCTAGCCCCAGCGCCTGGATGCCGCAGCCTATACGAGCTTCATTCATCATCTGGAACATCTTGGCCATGCCGCTGTTGGGCTCACCGAGAAGGATTCCCCTGCATCTTCCGTTTTCCCCGAAGTTGAGGGTGGCGGTGGATGACCCGTGTATGCCCATCTTGTGCTCTATACCGGCACATAGGACATCGTTGGGATCGCCCAGGGAGCCGTCGGAGTTGACCCATATCTTGGGAACGATAAAGAGGCTTATCCCCTTGGTCCCTATTGGGGCGCCCTGTATCCTCGCAAGCACAAGATGGATGATGTTTTCAGTAAGATCCTGGTTCCCGCATGTGATGAAGCGCTTCGTCCCCTCGATTTTGTAGATACGGGGATCGCCTGAGTCGGGGTCGGGTGTCGCTTTGGTCCTGAGCCAGCCTACGTCTGACCCGGCATCCGGTTCTGTAAGGCACATGGTGCCTCCCCAGACCCCTGTGTACATCTTTTCCACAAATAAGGCCTTATCTTCGGCCGTTCCGAAGTTCTCAATGAGATCTCCATTTCCAACCGCCAGGCCGGGAAAGGTCATGAAGGCCATGTTGGCGCCGGTGAAAAACTCCCCTATGAGTCCTCCAACTATCGGCGGGAGTCCCTGGCCCCCGAATTCCTGGCTCTTTGTAACGGCCATCCAGCCATTTTCAGCAAGCACCCTCCACGCCTCATGGTAGGAGGCCGGAACCGTCACGCTCCCATCCTCATTATACTTGCAGCCCTCCCTGTCTCCGTCCTGCATGGTCGGCCCCACCACTTCCCGACAGACCTTAAGGGCCTCCTCGACGATCATCTTGAAATCGTCCGCTGAAAAATCCTTGTATGGCTCGTAGGTGAGGATCTTATCCACGCCCATGTGCTCAAACAGAACGAACCTTGTATCCCTGTCGTCTCTTCTAAAATAATTTATTCCCATATATTTCTGAAATCCTCCATCTCGCGCAAAAGGTCCTTCAACCTACCAGTCATACTTTTCCCGCTCTATTATGGTCGCGACACCCTGACCTCCGCCGACGCAGGCGTTGGCACAGCCGTAGCGGCCGCCCTTGAGTTCAAGGATCCTCGCAAGGGTGCCGACGAGCCTTACCCCCGTTGCCCCGAGGGCGTGGCCTATGGCCGTTCCGCCGCCCATGACATTGACCCGGTCCGGATCAATCCCAAGCTCCTTTATGCAGTTTAGGGCAACGACGCAGAACGCCTCGTTGATTTCCCAGTAGTCAACGTCGGAGGCCTTGAGCCCGGCCTTATCCAGGGCCTTTTTGCTCGCGGGGACAGGGCCTGCTCCCATAATTGTGGGATCAACACCGGCAAACCCTATGGATCGAAGAGTTGCGAGAGGCCTTATGCCCTTTTTCTTCGCAGTCTCCTTTGACATTAGTATCATGGAAGTGGCGGCAGCGTTCAGGGGAGAAGAATTGCCCGCGGTGATCACACCGTTTTTCTTGAAGGCAGGCTTCAGGGCCTGCAACCCCTCAAGGGTAGTGTCCCCTCTGACGGCCTGGTCCCTGTCCACCTTGAGGATCTTGCCGTCTGCCTGCTCCGCCTCTATCGGAAGTATCTCGCCTTCAAAAAAGCCCTCCTTCTGGGCCTTTGCCGCAAGCTGATGAGCCCTGACACCCCAGCGGTCCATGTCCTCTTTGGTAAAGCCTGTCTGAGAGAAGAGCTTCTCAGCCGTGAGCCCCATATTCATTGCGGTCATCATATCCCAGTGGAGATAATCTGGGTCGGCAAAAAGCCGCATATTTGGGGCCGCGAACCCGCGATCAATCGTTACCCCGCCCATAGGCACCCGCGTCATGTGCTCGTAGCCACCAACAAGGACTATATCTGCGAAATCCTGCGCGATCTCCATAAAGCCGATGTGAATGCCGGCCATGGCAGAGCCGCACTGCTGATCCACAAACTTGGCAGGTATGGTTTCAGGCAGATTTGCAAGAAATATCGGCATCCGCCCTCCGTAGGCCCACTGTTCTCCCACGGCGGTGGCGCAGCCTACAAGAAAATCATCTATCTCTTCAGGTTTTACTCCAGTCCTCTTTATCACCTCAGGAAGGATCTTCGCGAGGAGTTCATCACCCCTTATCTTGCAAAACCAGTCCCTGGCCGGGTCATTGGGTCTTGAGCGCGATTGCGCGGTTCTCAGGTATCCTGCGATAACGACCTCTTTCATCTTAAATTCTCCTTTCAGTCTATCCTAATATATTGTAAAAAGTTTTTCCCTTTTGAGCCATTTCCTTTAGAAGTCCGCATGGAGCGAAATGTATTCCGTAGTGTTTCTCCAGTTCCAGGAGTTTTTCATAGACGTTTTTGATGCCCCATTTATCCGCGTAGCGGAGGATGCCGCCCCTGAACGGAGGGAACCCGGTCCCGTATATCATGGCAAGGTCCATGTCATGGGGCCTGTCACAAATCCCCTCCTCCATCATGCAGGCTGCCTCGTTTATGCCGGCGGCCAGCATGAAGTCTATGATATCCTGCTGCTCCATCTTCTTAGGAGATACTCCCTTTTCCTTCAGGTATGAGGCCACGGCATCCCTGACCTTCGGATTGGGCACGGGCTTTTCGCCGCTGTAATCAAAGTAGCCTGAGCCGGTCTTTCTCCCGTAGCATCCGGTCCTGTAAATGACCTCCGTCAGGGGATGCACCTTCCAACGCTCGCCTATCCTCTTTTCAAAGGTCTTTCCCACATGATAGTTGATGTCTATGCCGGTCAGATCCGAGAGGGTAGCCGGCCCCATGGGCATACCGAATTCCACCATAGCCTCCTCTATCGCCGTGCCGTCCACCCCGTCCGCTGCAAGATAGATCGAGCCTCCCATGAGACCACCCAGCTGCCTGGACACATAAAAACCAGGACCGTCATTTACCACTATGGGTATCTTCTTTATTGTCCTCGCAAACGCGACACTTGTAGCAAGGGTCTGATCGGAGGTACGGCCGGCGCAGATGATCTCAAGGAGCGGCATCCTTTCGGCAGGATTGAAGAAATGAAGCCCTATCATGCGGCCCGGATCAGAAAGAACCCCCGCCATCTCGGTTATCGGAAGGGCTGATGTATTTGTTCCAAAGACCGTCCGGGCCGGACAGATCCCTTCAAGTTCCTTCCATATCTTCTGCTTTACCGTCATATCCTCGAGCACCGCTTCAATGATAAGATCGGCATCCTTCGCGTCAGAGAGAGATGTGGTCGTCTTGAGTCGCTCCTTTATCAGCGCGTCAAGGCCTTCTTCAGTCATCTTTTTCTTCTTGAGCTGATACCCGAAGGTCTTGCGCAGGGCCTTTAAGGCCTTTTCGAGGGCGGCATCGTTTATGTCCCAGAGAACCGTTGAAAATCCATTGCTTATTAGTAGATGCACTATGCTTGAGCCCATGACGCCACCGCCAAGCATGGCAACCTTCTTTATCTTTGCCGGCTCAAGCCCCTTGATGCGGGGAAGCCTTCCCGCGGCCCGGCTGTTGAGGAATATGCCGATAAGGTTTTTGGCCACATCGCTTACCGCGCATTCACTGAAAAGATCCACCTCCCTTTCAATGTCCGCGTCTATGTCGTAGCTCAGGCCCTTTTCCACTGCCTCAATTGCCTTAAACGGAGCTATATAGCCTTTGGCCTTTTGAAAGGTCATGAACTTGACGTAGTTCAAGAGCGCCGTCTTCTCCGCGCTGCTGGGTATCCGCACCTGGAAATTTCGGGTGCGTCTCAGTTCAAGGTTGAGCCTGCCCTCGATGAACCGCCTTGCGGCCATTAGAGCGGCCTCCATGAGCTTTTCAGGATCTGTTACCTCATCCACGAGACCCCTTGAATAGGCAACCTCCGACTTTATCGGTTTTCCGGCGGTTATCATCTCCATGGCGTTCGGAAGCCCTATGAGCCGCGGGAGTCTTTGAGTGCCGCCCGCCCCAGGGATGACACCTATCTGCACCTCAGGCTGGCCCAGGTTGATTCCTCGCGCCGCCACCCTGTAATGACAGCACATGGCCGTTTCGAGTCCCCCGCCCAGGCAGTTGCCGTTTATAGCCGCAATCACGGCCTTAGGGCCGATCTCTATTCCTGATAGAAATCTCGCCGCCTTCAAGGCTACATCGTGGATCTGTTTTTTGTCCTTTACGGCCTGAAGCTGGGTTATATCGGCCCCCGCTATGAAGTTTCTGTCCGTTCCAGTGACCACTATGGCCTTTACGGCCTTGTCATTAAAAGCCTCCTTGATTGCCTCCTCAAAATCCGCTCCAAGCTGCGGTGAGAGTTGATTAACAGGCGGATTGTTTATGGTAAGAACAGCCACCTCGTCTTTAAGCTCAACCTGTATGGTCTTAAACTCCGTTTTCATGATCAGAATCTTCCTCCTTCCATGGCGCCCAATCGTGTAGTGAAACTCCATGCTATACACATTTGTTATGCACAATCATATAAATAACTCATAGTGTATATTTGATAATATTGTCAAAGAAAAAAATACTTTCAGGGTCCATTTTTTATTTTGCCTTTACTTTCCAGCGATTCTTGAATAGTATTCATTTGCCCGGTCAGGAAGTCGGAGCGTGTGAAAGGAAAGAAAATGAAGATAGGGGAACTTGCCAGAAGAACACTTGTCCCCAAGGAAACCATCCATTACTACGTGAGGGAGGGTGTCCTGCGAAGACCTCAAAAGAAAGGGAAAAACACAGCCGACTACAGCGAAGACTATATTGAGCAGATAAGCTTCATAAGGGGTCTTCAGGAAAATTATTTTCTGCCGCTTTCCGTCATCAAGAAGGTCCTCAAGCGACATAAACAAAAGAGCCTGTCCGAAAAGTCATCTTTTGAACTTCTGAGCGGATACTTCAGACCCGTTGACAGGCTCCTGTCCGGAGAGGTGTCAGGGAGCGAGGCCTTTGAGGACATCACGGGTCTTTCCGCCAAGTGGAGAGAAAAGATGGAGCAGTGGGGCGTAATAAGCCATGAAATGAGGGAAGGAAGGCCCGTTTATTCACAGGATGACGTCATTATCGGAAGGCTTCTGGTTGACATGGACCACATGGGCTTTGGCCCAAAGGATGGATACGATCCCGAAGATCTGAAGGAGATAGCTGAGTTCATAAGGGATTATGTCGCACGAAGCCAGAGAAACTATTATCAGTCAAGCCTTGAGCGGCTTTCATCCGGGGATCTTGTCTCAAGAGGAAGCAAGTTCACAGAGGTGATGAGCCTTTTTTTCTATCATCTCTACCGCAAGGTGGTAAAAGAGGAATACAGGCACCTTCTTGTGTCTCTCAGTAAGCAAAAGACAAACGGGACATGATATCACTACATTTCTTTCATGGGCTTTTTCTCCGCCAGGGCGGAGGCGTAGAAGGCCTCAGCCATGTAAGAACTCCTTACAAAGGGAGAAGACGCTACTGCTGAAAAACCCAGGGATAGGGCCAGCTCCTTATATTGCTCAAAGACAATGGGCACTATGTATTCAGCAACCCGGCAGTGACGGCCGGAAGGCCTCAGATATTGCCCTATGGTCAGGAGCCTGCAGCCCGCGCGCAAAAGATCAGCCATCACCTCTTTGACCTCTCCCGCGCTCTCTCCAAGCCCCACCATCAGGCCTGACTTTGTGAGAAGTCCCACATCCGCTGCCTTTGACAAGACCTTAAGGGAGCGCATATAATCCGCTTGGGGACGGACAGAACCATACAGCCTCGGGACCGTCTCAAGGTTATGATTGAGCACATCAGGTCGCGCGCGGCAAACAGTTTCGAGCGCTGCCTCGGAGCCTTGAAAATCCGGGATGAGAACCTCTATCCCGACCCCCGGACACCGGCCTCGGACAGCGCCGATAACGGATGCGAAGTGGCCGGCGCCTCCATCATCGAGATCATCGCGCGTGACTGAGGTAATCACTACAAATCGCAGAGAAAGTCTCTCCACCTCCTCCGCAACCCTCTTAGGTTCGTCCGGATCGAGGCCAAAAGGGGTGCCGCTCTTGACCGCGCAGAAGCGGCAGTCTCTTGTGCAGACATCTCCCATGATAAGAAAGGTGGCTACCCCGCGGGAAAAACACTCTGCCTGATTCGGGCAGCATGCCTCCCGGCAGACCGTGTGCAACCTCAACTTTTCCAGATCCTGCTCCAGTCTCCCGGCCTTACCGTCTAGACTGAGTCTTTTCTTGAGCCACTGCGGCTTGTGATCCGGCGTCGTCATCAAACGATCAAAATGACCGGAGCGGCCATTATCCGTGAGTTTCCTGGCCCGCCTGATTGAGCGCAGGTTTTTCCATAACGGCCATTCTGAGGCGAAGCATGGGTCTTTGATATACGCATTGCATTTTATCCCTTTCAAAACAGAGAAATAGCGGTTATGATGTCATAGGATTTCATTGGAGTCCACAATAAGTTAATCAACAACCTGAGGAGAAATATGTCGGAAGAGCAGAGCAACCCCCAATCTGAAGAACGCCCAGAGCAGCCCAAATTTTTGACCAAAACCAAGTTTGAAGACCTGGATATACCCCAGGTGATACTTAAAGGTCTTGATGATTCGGGACTGGTTTATTGCACCCCCATTCAGGCGGCGGTCATACCCCTGGCCCTTTCCGGAAAGGATGTAGGCGGACAGGCCAAGACAGGCACAGGAAAGACCGCGGCCTTTCTCATCCCGCTTTTCAGCCGCCTTCTGTCCATCAAGGACAGGGAGCCCGGCATACCGGCGGCCCTCATAGTAGCGCCCACCAGGGAACTCGCGCTCCAGGTTCACCAGGACGCCATGGCAATAGGACGCCACGCCGGCCTCAAAATGACGCAGGTCGTGGGAGGAATAGACTACGCCAGGCAGGCGGACATATTGAGGGAAGGTGCCGACATTGTGATCGGGACACCCGGCAGGATGATTGATTACATAAAGAAAGGCGTACTCAAGACATCAGGCATCAAGGTGCTGGTGATAGATGAGGCCGATCGTTTATTTGATTTAGGCTTTACAAAGGACATGCTTTTCATCCTCAGAAAACTGCCCCACTACGAAAAGAGGATGTCCATGCTCTTTTCCGCGACCCTGTCTTATCGGGTGCTGGCGCTTACCTACGATTACATGAACCTGCCGGAGTTCATCTCCACAACCCCTGAGGAGGTGACGGTTGAAGAGATAGAGCAGTCCCTCTTTCATGTCGGCTCAGAGGAAAAGCTGCCTTTGCTCCTTGGGCTTCTTGAAAAAAAGGAATGGAACCGGATCCTGATTTTTGTCAATACCAGGGCAGGCGTGAACTGGCTTGCCGCCAGGCTCAATGCGAACGGGCACGCGGCTGAGGGAATAACAGGGGAACTCCCGCAGCGGACAAGAATCAAGATCATGAAGGACTTCAAGGAGGGCCAAACAAAGATACTGGTCGCAACCGACGTAGCCTCCAGAGGTATACATGTGGAAGACATAAGCCATGTGGTCAACTTTGATCTCCCGCAGGATTCGGAGTCATACATACACCGGATCGGACGTACCGCCAGAGCGGGCAAGAAGGGCTTCGCCATCTCATTCGCCTCAGAAGATGATGTATTTTTCCTGGAGCCCATCGAGACTCGCCTGGGACATAAGATCCCTATTGTCTGGGCTGAAGCGGACTGGTTCAAACAGGGCAAGGATGGAGTGAAGGCTCCGGGGCACCAGAGAATCAGGAGAGGAAAGCCTCCTTTGTCAAGAAGGCCTCAGGCTCCACACAGGGTGGAAAAGGTATCCCGCAAAGAAGGGGCCATAGAGGCGCAGCCAGCAGCAGAAACACCGAGGGAGCCAAGACCGCCGCGCCCAACAGAGCGTGATGGGAGGAAGGGACGCTCCTGGATGGAGGCAAGGGGCATAGGCTTCAGCTTGCAGCCGGGAGGAGTCTTCGGCCTTGCCGTGAGCAGAAAGAAGCCCGAAACCCAGGAGCCGGCAAAGCTCGAGAAAAAAAGAAGACGAAGGAGGAAAAAGCCAGCCGTGGTAAAGGAAGCAGCAGTCGCGAACAGCAACACCTAGAGTCAGAATGCAGGTTTCTTGAAACCGATGCGCTCAAAGTACCGGGCGGGAATAAGCTCCGGGCGCTTGTAGAAATGCCAGTAGCATGGCTGGGCTGCATCTTCAGAAT
This sequence comes from Desulfatiglandaceae bacterium, assembly GCA_041753575.1. Classification (GTDB taxonomy): domain Bacteria; phylum Desulfobacterota; class DSM-4660; order Desulfatiglandales; family Desulfatiglandaceae; genus CG2-30-51-40. The sequence goes on along the minus strand of JBGSUA010000084.1, from coordinate 7,259 downwards.
ATTCCGTCACCCATAGGGGATATCCACCCCATTCGGCAGGGAGTATCTCGTTAACAGCGCAATGGACGCAGTAATACGGGACTTGAGTCTTCCCCCAGCTCCACGGGTACCCCCTGTCGGTTACTCCGAAATTGTATGGGGAACCAAGCCTCGACGGCGTTCCGTTAACTGGATCGCCTCTCCTCATCCTCCCTCCGCTCCCGCAAGGGTCCATCCTTATGCTTATGCGGTCCTGATCTTCCAGTATATCAAGACCTCCGTCCTGCCCGGGACCGCACCTGTGGGACCTCATAACTTCAGCATTGATATAAACACGCTCTTCAACGGGCATCCTGAGCAGGGCCTTCCATGTCCTCTTGAGCATCCAGGTCTCCTGGGTAGCGCGGCACAGCTTGTAAACAGCCTCCTCGCCCTGTGTTTGGGCGACCTTTGTGAGGATATCCCAAATCCAGTCGCAGTAAAGGTCATGGAGAGATTTCCCCTCAGGAATCATGTACTGAGCGAGCTCTTTGGCCTCCTGGTAACGCCCCTCATCTATCGCCTTGACCATCATCTCAGGAGTGGATCTTCCAAGGTCCACCCATTCGTCTTTTCTTATCAAACGTCCAAGTTTTTCCGATCGAACCAGTTTCAGCATGCAACGCTCCATCAATTCCGGAACAGCCGGCAATCTAATTTGGCTTCTTGTAGAGAGCCGGATTCCAATCCTTCAAGATCTCAGATCTTATTATATTTTTCCTGATTTTTCCGATGGATGTCTTGGGAAATTCTTCGCCCTGGATCAACCAGAACTCAGGCACCTTGAATTTTGCCATCTTACCCCTGCAAAACTGTGTGAGTTCCTCAACAGTGGCGCTCTCGCCTTCTTTAAGCCGCACTAAAGCCATTACCGCTTCGTCTCTCACGGGGTCAGGGACGGCAATTACGGCGGACTCCAAAACGGCCGGATGATCGTTTATGACCCTTTCAACCTCTGGGGCTGATATGTTCTCAGCCGCCCTCTTTATCATATCCTTCTTCCTGTCCACGAAATAAACATATCCGTCTTCGTCAACTTTTCCCGAATCCCCGGAATAAAACCATCCATCAACAAGCTCCTTCGCCGTCGCTTCCGGGTTCTTGTAGTACTCCCGGAAAAGCGAGATACCCGGTTCGCCCTTTATGGCTATCTCTCCTGTATCTCCCGTGACAACCTCCCTGCGATGGTCATCCACTATCTTTATCTCCATACCGAAGTTGGGCCATCCTACAGATCCTCTTCTATGCTCTCCCCATATTGGCATTATGGTACAGGGCGCAAGGGTTTCGGTAAGTCCGTAGAGGTCTATCAGCGTAGTCTTAAATCTTTTCTCAAAGGTATCCCACTCGGTGTCTGAAATCGCAATCGCGTAAGGGCATCTCCACATCTTGTTCTCGCCGTCCAGGGGATGCTCGGGCTGGGCAAGAATCATTCTCAGCGTCGCCGACACAATGGAGCAAATGGTGCAGTCATAAGTGCGGATAAGCTGGCTGAACTGGCTCGCACTGAAGCGTTCGCACACCACCATGCTTGCCCCGGCAGTCAGGCACGGAAAGTACGATATGCACTGGGCATTGACGTGAAAAAGGGGAAGCACCAGCAAATATCTGTCATCCGGTCTTACCCCAAAACTCCTTGCGCAGACCTCTCCAATGTAGAGGAAATTGGCATGGGTCAGCATTACCCCTTTTGGCCTTGCCGTGGTCCCGGAGGTAAAAAGCATCTGCGCTGTTTCCATGGGATCAATATCAACCCGGGCCAGATCCGGGGAGGAAGAGGCTATTGCATCCTTTAAGGAAAAGGTTCCTGGAATATCTTCTCTGGAACGGTAGATCACTATGTCTTTCAAAGCGGGGCACCTGGTGCGTATCCCTTCAAAGATGGGATAATACTCGCCGTCCGTAATGACCATCCTGGCGCCTGAGAAGTTAAGTTTGTACTCAAGGTCCTCTCCCACATCAAAGATGATGGAGGGAATCATTACAGCCCCTATCTTTGTTATCGCATGCAGGGAAATGAGAAAGCCCGTGGAGTTGGGAAGATGGATCAGGACAAAATCACCCCTTCCTATCCCTCTCCCCAGAAGCCAATTTGCCAGCCTGTTAACCTTTTCGTCGAATTCGTTGTAGGTAAGCACCTCCTCTTTCATATCCCTGTCTATGAAAATGAGAAATGGCTTATCTCCGTGTTGTCTGACCTTTCTCTCCAACAGCTTTCTCAGGTTCATGTTGCGGCCGATCAGGGTCGCGTTTCGTGTATCAAGGACCTGCATCGCTTACCTCCTGCTCACTTTTTCTCCCATGATTTTCTACGCATGTATTCATCATAGAAAGCTTCTCCGACCACACCGGAGACATCTGCCATCATTAGTGCACACTTCTCCAGTCCCCCGGCGTTAAAGTAGGTTTCCGCCTTTTTGGGGTCGGCCAGATCCGTCCCTGTTATCTCGCGGCAGTTTAATTTATTGTATTTTTCTTCGAAATATTTCACAAGTTTTCTTGTGGGTCTTATGCCTTTAACTATGGCCTGCATTCCCCCGGATATATCGTCACGCCCAAAGACAAGGCCAAGGACCATTATCCCCCCAATCAGGGCTCCGCAATTGTTGCCGGTAAGGGCAAGCCCTGCCGCGAAGTGGCTTGAAGCCATAGAGAGCTGCACATTATTCACGTCAAAGACGTCCAGGAATGTCTGCACAACCACCTGGGCGCATCCGTGGTACCGGACCTCGGTACTGAATGTCCTCTTCTTAAGATCCTCAATAAACATTTCTCTGGTCGCATATTTTTCTATTTTGGCTAGATCCATCTATGTCTCTTCCCTCCACTAACAGGCTGTTGAAAAACCCACATCTGCTGCGTTTTGCTCATCCCTCGTCACTGCGGCGTACTTATATGTACGCCTCATTCCCCGGGATTTGTCCTCGCATTCGCTCTGACACCCCACCCTTTGGGCGGGTCCCCTTAAGCGCAGGCCTTGCATCTGGGCATTTTTCCTCAGCCTGACAACAGCGGTTTTTCAACACGCTGCTAAAGACCAATTTGCCCGGCAACAACGCTCCGATGATATCGTCCATCGCCGAGAATCGTCCCGGATACGCTTGCCCTCCTTGAATAAAGAGGCATATCATGCTCAATCATATAGGCGGTTGCTCCCTGCACCTGGTGGCCAAGACCAACCACCCTCTTGAAGGCCTCGCTGACCCATGCCTTGCAGGCCGCTGCCTCCATGATGGATGGCATCCCTTTGCTGAGCATCCATGCAACCTTGTAGGTAAGATATCTGCTTCCTTCGATGTCTATCAGCATGTTAGCGCAATGATGCTGGACTGCCTGGAAGCTGCCGATTGGTTTCCCGAACTGCTCCCTCTCCCTGCTGTAGGCCGATGCCATCTCAAGGACCCTCTGGGCCCCGCCCAGCATCTCCGCGCATTTGCATATAGCTGCTTTCCTGAGAATACAGTCCAGGTAATCACTCCCCCTCTCAGGGTCTCCTATCACTTCCCTTCTTTGGACTAAGACGTCCTCGAATATGACTTCAAACTGCTTGTCACCCCCTATTGTTTTGAGAGGATTCATCTTCACGCCGTCCGTCTTCGGGTTTACAAGAAAGAGACTCAGGCCTTCTTTTGACCCGGCTTCTCCCGAAATGCGAGCCACGCAGATGATTCGGTCGACAACATGGGCATCCTGAACAAAGAGCTTGGTTCCGGATAGAATGTAATAATCTCCCCTGGAAACGGCCTTCATGCCTACCGCGTAGGGATCATATCTTGTGAAGCCGGGTTCCTCGTAGGCCATCGTCAGCTTGAGCTCCCCACGTGCGATTGCCGGAAGAAGCTCACGCTTGAGTTCATGGCCTGCAGCCTCAAGGACGCCCATTGCCCCAAGAGCAACAGTTGAGAAGAAGGGACCCGGCAGACACACCCTGCCCATCTCTTCGAACATAACTACGAGGTCAAGGAGATCCCCTCCCACGCCATCATATTCCTCAGGAATTATCAATCCCATCCAGCCAAGCTCTGCCATCTTCATCCAAAGCTCTTCCGTGCAGCCCTTTTCATCCTTTTCCATCTCAAGGACAAATGAAGACCGGCAGTGGGTCTCTAGAAAGTCCCGCGCTGTCTTCCGAAGGATACGCTGCTCTTCCGTAAATTGAAAATCCATAGATCTGATCCTCTCTTTCTCTAATAAGACCTGGGCAGTCCAAGGCCTCGCTGAGCGATCACGCTTCTGCCGATCTCGCTCGTGCCGGCCCCTATTGTCGTCATGAATGAATGAAGATAGTACCAGGAAAGCCTTCCTCTTATGGGAACGAAGGGGGATTCCTCCATGAGGCGTCCGAATGAACCCATGAGCTGCATCCCTGTATCAACAAGTCTCTGCTCCAGTTCCGAGGTAAATATTTTTGTTATTTCAGGTTCATAGCTCAGGGGCATGTGATTGCTCTCAAGCCATCTGGAATGGTCGGCAAGGACCCTGGCCACCTCCAGCTCAATGGCGGCCTGGGCCAGACGGTCTCTTATCAGCGGGTCTTCGGAAAGCGGTCTCCCTTTATATATGGTCTCCCTGGCGTACCTGATAAGGTCGATCAGGAGAGAGTAAAGCCTCATGGGGATAAAGACCTGATTTCTCTCTGAACCTATTGCCTCCATCATGTAATAGAAACCTTTGTTCTTTTCCCCCACCATCCTTTCGCGAGGCACTTTAACATTGTCGTAATAGACCTCGTTTGTCCTTTCGCCGCTCATGGTCCAAAGGGGCCTGATGGTGATGCCGGGGCTTTCCATATCAACGATAAACAGAGATATACCCTTATACTTGGACGCTCCGGGGCTTTGTTCGGTCCTTGCCGCAAGCCAGTGGTATTCTGAATAATGACACTCCGTGTTGAAGGTCTTCTGGCCGTTTATGATGAAAAAGTCACCTTCCTCAATCGCCCTCATCTGCATGGATGCCAGATCCGACCCGGCATTAGGTTCTGTGTAACCCAGGCAGAACTCTATCTCCCCTTCTATTATCCTGGGAAGGAATTCTCTTTTGAGGGCCTCGCTTCCCCGCCTGAGAATGGTCGGGCCCACCATTGTGTAACCCACGTCAAGCGGAACGTGACACCCCCATCTTTTTCCAAGTTCGTCCAACAAAATGAACTCATATGCAGGAGAAAGGCCCTTTCCGCCGTATTCCACCGGCCAGCTCATGCCAAGGAACCCGTAAGCTGCAAGCTTTCTGCTGAATTCCCGACCTTCAGGCCCGACCCCTCTATCCTCCCAGTTCTGCCTGGCTATCTCTTCCGTAAGGTTCTCGTCAAGGAACCTGCAGAGACTGTCTCTGTATTGCTCTTGTTCTTTTGTATATCCAAAATCCATCTTTGCCTCCCCAGACTAGGGCATGTGGATCGCCCCACCACACAGTGTCAACGCTGCTTCCATTACCGTCTCAGAAAGGGTGGGGTGCGGGTGCACCGCGTGCGCAATTTTGTCCACAGTGACATCCATTGACATGCCTAGTACGGCTTCGGATATCATATCAGTAGCATGGGGTCCCATGATGTGAATCCCCAGCACCTTTCCACTTGATTTTTCCGCCACTATCTTAACCATCCCATAGGTTCTTTCGATCACAAGGGCCTTGCCGCAACCGTGAAAAGGAAAACGCCCTGCAAGGATATCATTACCCTTCCGGGCAGCCTCCTCGGTCAATCCTACCCATGCCACCTCGGGCGAGGTGTAAACACATGATGGGATAGCTCTGTAGTCCATTCGTGCGTCCATGCCCATGGCGTTCCTGGCGGCGCACTCGCCCTCTGCGGTCGCCACATGGGCGAGCATGATTCCGCCTGTCACGTCTCCTGCCGCGTACACGCCGGGAACAGTAGTCTCCATCCTCTCATCAACCAGCAAAGCGCCGTTTCTGTGCCCCAGTCCAAGCCGTTCGACATTAAGAAGAGAAAGATCCGCCCGTCTCCCGACAGATACTATCACCTTGTCTGCATCTGCAGTGTGAGTCCTGCCGCCCTTTTCAATGATCACAACCGGGGCTTCCCCATCATGATTGATGCCTGTTACCACCGCCTCCGTGAAGACCTTTATACCTTCCCCTTCCAGACTTTTTTGCAGACCAAGAGAAATCTCCATGTCCATACCCGGGACCAACTGCCGGGTCATCTCCACTACTGTTACATCACTGCCGAGGCGTTTTAGAATCTGAGCAAACTCAACCCCTACTACCCCGCCTCCGATAATAACCGCTCTCTTCGGCAGATCCGACATGGAGAGAAAAGAGTTGCTGTCCCATATATGAGGTCCTTCCAAACCTTCGATGGGGAGCTTAACCGGTTTGGAGCCCGATGCTAGTATAATTCTGTCGGAGACGATTTTCTCCCCGCTCTCAAGTACCTGCACTGTCCGATCGTCAAGCAGCTTCGCGGTCCCCCTGATAACCCTTACCTTTTTAGCAGCAAGGAGTTTCCCGACACCTGTTCTGAGCTGCTCCACCACAGCGTTCTTCCGGGAAATGATACGGCCGATATCTGCCTTCACTCCTTCGCAACTTATCCCAAAGACGGATGACTCCTCGATAGTCTTGAGCACTTCACACGATTTGAGAAGGGATTTGGTTGGAATACATCCCCAGTTGAGGCATACCCCGCCTAGCTCATCACGCTCTATAAGGGTAACTTCAGCTCCCAGTCTGGATGCGGTGATAGCAGCCGGGTATCCCGCGACCCCTCCTCCCACTATGGTTATGGCAGTTTTTTGAAGAAAGCCCGGATCTTCTATAAGGCCCTTCAATGTCTGCATGAATCTCCCCGCCTCAGCTCCGTCTATGGTTCTGTGATCGTAGGAGAGTGTGACATTTACGACAGGCTTTATTACCACCTGCCCATCAAGAGCAACAGGCTTGTCAATTATTGCTCCCACCGCAAGGATCGCGTTTTCAGGAACATTAATGTTGGCTGTGAATTGCTCTATGCCGAACATCCCCATTGCCGAGAGGGTGACGGTGCTTCCGGTTATCTCGTCAGGCAGAAATCGGCCGCTCTTTCCCTTCTTGATAAGCTCCACTCTGGCAAGCGCCACACCAGCCAGGTCCTTCTCGTTGATATCCCTTATGACAGGAACTATAAGTCCTTCATTGAGGGCCATTGCCATTCCCATGTGAACATGGTCATGATAGATGATACCATCCCCCGTCCATCTGGTATTGATAACCGGATGACGACGCACAGCCTCTCCCGC
>JBGSUA010000083.1:0-13422 GCA_041753575.1 Desulfatiglandaceae bacterium | reverse complement strand
TTGTTCCACCCACGGCCCCCTCCCAGGTTTTTTTTGGGCTTACGGCTTCATAAAGCTTGTGGCGGCCCAAGATGCGACCACAGTAAAAGGCACCTGTATCGGTCGCAAATATTACCGAGAGCAGAAAAAACACCCACAGATGCCCCCGAGGCATCAGGCGGATTGCAGTCAGCATTACCAGAGGCATTACCACATAAGTGATTGAAAGAGTAATTCTTCCCATCATTGCCGTCCATTGCGGGTCATGCTTAGGTCTTGCGAACATGAGGTATGTCATAGGAAGCGCTCCCCAGATCATTACGATAAAGGGCAGTGCCATGAGTTGCCTCAGGAAAATGGCGGCGAAAAATAGAGCAGTTGAAATATGGCCGCAAATTCTTAGAGCCAAAGGGAGATCCGGGGTCATAATGCGGTAGCACTCTTCCGTAGCCAGGACGGCAACGGCAAAGATGAAGAACATAAAAAGCCAACCTGGGGCCGGGCCGATCAGATAAAAGACCAGCGGCAGGGCCAGGAGGCCGGTGATCCAACGCTTCAGATGTGTGTTATCTCCCTTGCGGGATGCTGCGGTTCCTTTATCAGTCAAAGACTGCCCCGAATCGCCTCTCTCTTTTCTGATAGTCTAGAAGGGCCTCCACATAACACTTCTTGTTGAAATCAGGCCAGTAAACCTGAGTAACATATAGCTCGGTATAAGCAATCTGCCAGAGGAGAAAATTACTTACCCGATACTCTCCGCCGGTTCGGATCAACAGATCCGGATCAGGAATGCCGGACGTGTAAAGATACCGTGAGATAGTTGCCTCGGAGACATCATTGGGGCTCATATTGCCCGAGGCAATCAATTCAGAAATGGACTTCACTGCGTCGGTTATCTCCTGTCTTCCGCCGTAACTGAGGGCAAGTGTAAGTACCATATCATTGTGGGTCTTTGTAAGATCTAATGCGGATTCAAGCGCCTTTCTGGTTTTCTGTGGAAGCCTTGACGGCCTGCCTATGCAATTGAGGCGTATCTTATGTCTAATAAGTTCATTAACTTCTTCCTTCAAGAATCGCTCAAGGAGTTCCATGAGCGTCTTCACCTCAAAAGCGGATCTCTTCCAATTCTCTTCGGAGAAAGCGTAGAGTGTGAGCCAGCCAATTCCAAGCTCCCTGCTCGCCTCGACCACGGATCTCACGGCATCCGCGCCTTTTTGGTGCCCCTTTATTCTGTTGAGGCCCTTCTGTCTTGCCCATCGGCCGTTGCCGTCCATTATGATTGCAACATGCTTGGGAAGTTTTTCCGGAATAAGATCAACCATTGGGCATAGCTTTGGAGGAATCCATCCGGGAGGCTAGAAGGACAGGATCTCCTTTTCCTTTTCTGCTGTGACAGCGTCTATCTTCTTGATGAAGTCATCGGTGATGTTCTGCACCTGCTCCTGGCACTTGTAGAGATCGTCTTCGGATATCTCTTTTTCGTTCTTGAGTTCCTTGAAAAGCTCGTTAGCCTCGCGCCGTTGGTTTCTGACTACGATCTTGCTTTCTTCCGCCATCTTCCTTGCGACCTTGACAAGATCCTTCCTGCGTTCCTCCGTAAGGGGTGGGATTGTTATTCTCAGGAGTTTACCGTCGCTCATGGGAGTAAGACCCAGTTCGGACTTCAGTATGGCTTTTTCAATGTTTCCCAGGATGGATTTGTCCCAGGGCTGGATAGTAATAAGACGGCTTTCGGGTATCGAGAGAGATGCCACCTGTTCAAGCGGCATGGCCGTATCGTAACAATCAACCTTGATCCCGTCGAGCAGGGCAGTTGACGCCCTTCCGGTCCGGATTCTCCTGAAGTCTTTTTTCAAGACTTCAATGGTCTTATTCATCTTATCCCGCGTTTCAGAAAGGATTCCATCAATCATAAGCCGTCCCCCCCGTTATCAGTGTTCCTATCTCTTCTCCTTTTGCCGCACTGAGTATGTTCCCGGCCTTTCTTATGTTAAAAACTACCACCGGAAGGCTCTTTTCCATGGCCAGAGATATGGCTGTAAGATCCATAACCTTCAGATTCCTGGCTATGACTTCGCTGTAGCTCAGTCTTGGGAAATACCTTGCGCCGGGATTCAATTCAGGATCACTGTCAAATACTCCATCCACCTTGGTTGCCTTGAAGAGAGCGTCTGCATTGAGTTCAAGGGCCCGCAAAGCGGCGGCAGTATCCGTGGTGAAAAAAGGATTGCCCGTGCCTGCTGCCGCTATCAGAATGCGGCCTTCGGCCAGTACCTCCAGTGCCCTTTCTCTGACGTAGGGCAGGGCTATTCCGGGCATCTGGATGGCCGACATTACAACGGCCCTGCATCCGGTGGACTCAATTGCCTGCCCCAGGGCCAGGGAGTTGATCACCGTGGCGAGCATGCCCATGTGGTCCCCTACAACTCTGTCAACGCCAAAATATTCGGACTTCAGGCCCCTGAAGATATTACCTCCCCCGACAACTAAAGCAACATCAATACCGGAGTTGCGAACCGCGGCAATCTCGGAGGCAGTTTTCACAAGCTGGGAAGGATCAATGCCGAAGGCCCTGTCTCCCGAAAGGGCCTCTCCGCTTAATTTAAGCAATATCCGCTTAAAAGACGGGCGGATATCACTGATCATTAGACTCTCCCAACTGGTATCGAACAAAGCGCCTTATGACGATCTTTTCCCCGGTCTTGGCCATGATTTCGTTTAGAAGGTCTTTTATCTTGATGTCAGGGTTCTTAACGAAAGGCTGCTCGATAAGACAGGCCTCGGTATAGAACTTACTCATCTTCCCTTCTACCATCTTTTCTATGACCTTTTCGGGTTTTCCCGACTCCCTGGCCTGTGTTGCGTATATTTCTTTTTCTCTTTCAAGTACCTGGGGAGGAACGCTTTCCTTGTCCACACATATAGGGCTACTAGCCGCAATCTGCATGGCAAGGTCTTTTACAAATGTTGTGAAATCAGATGTTCTGGCCGAAAAATCCGTCTCGCAATTCACCTCCACCAGTACTCCTATTTTGCCCCCTGCGTGGATGTAGGACTGAATCTGCCCCTGGGAGGTCACGCGCGCGCTGCGTTTCTGGGCAGTGGCGATGCCTTTCTTCCTCAGGTAGTCAACCGACTTTGCAAGATCCCCTCCAGTATTTGCGAGAGCCTCCTTGCAGTCCATGATCCCAACGCCAGTCTTTTCTCTCAGTTGCTTTATAAGTGCAGCAGAAACTTCCACTGTGGATTACCCCCTTTTCATGTGGTTTCCGTCTTGACCAAAAGAAGAGCCTATTTTGCCTCGACAGGAGGCTTATCTTCCGTCGAGGAAGTCTGATCCTTAACAGCAGAATCTTCTTTCTTGGGAAGGACGATCACTTCCGGACCATTTTCGCCTTGGCTTATTGCCACGTGCTGCGCGGGTTCAGCCTCCTGATTTTCCTTATGCGCATCTGCGTCGGCCCGTAATCGTTCCTCGGCAAGATTGTGGCCTTCTATGCAGGCGTCGGCCATTTTGGAGCATACAAGGCGGATGGCCCTTATCGCATCGTCATTTCCAGGTATTATTAAATCTATTTCGTCCGGATCGCAGTTGGTATCGGCAATGGCTATGACGGGTATCCCGAGTCTCCTCCCCTCCTTAATGGCAATATGTTCTCTTCTCGGGTCAACAACGAAAATAGCGCCTGGAAGCTCATCCATGTTCTTGATCCCGCCTAGGTTTTTCTCAAGCTTAATTATTTCCTTTTCCATTTTGAGGACTTCTTTCTTGGTGTAACGCTCGATGGTACCGTCCCTTTTCATCGCGTCCAGCTCTTTTAGTCTTGCGATGCTTTTCTTCAGGGTCTGAAAATTTGTGAGTGTGCCGCCAAGCCATCTATTGACCACAAAAAACATGCCGCAGCGCTCGCTCTCCTCAACCACAGATTCATGGGCCTGTTTCTTGGTGCCGATAAAAAGCACCGAATATCCATCTGCCACGGTCTTGACAACAAATTCATAGGCGGTTTTGAAAAGTCTGACTGTCTTTTGAAGATCTATGATGTGTATGCCGTTTCGCGCCCCGAAGATGTAAGGTTTCATCTTTGGGTTCCATCGTCTGGTCTGGTGCCCGAAATGGACTCCCGCTTCCAGAAGCTCCTTCATGCTGATTGCTACCATAAAAACCTCCTTTAATTGTTGGAGGCCTCGACCACTGTCTCGGCCACGGTTAATCCTCTGCTCGGGCATTCCATTAAACCCCCGTGACGGGGCACCATGACTCTCTCCCGGGCGTGTGTTATTATTGCCTATACTCGTGGCTTGATTGATGAGCCTTGCCCTGCTAGAATCAAAAATAGCTGCCTTGCGGAAGGTCGTTTGTCGCCTCCGAAAGGAAGGCTTAGCCAAAAGTTTCAGCAAAAACTCTTTCTTAACACTCTGGCAGTTTAAAAGCAAGTACAAAGTTATTGGTAACCGTTCACTGGTTCAGAGGTTCAGGGTTTTAAGGTTGACGAGCGATGAAGATTGCGCGCTCTGGAGATATTGAGGCTTGGCAACTGGCACCTGACTTAACAGGGCGAGTGTACGATTTCTGGTTTCTGGTTCAAGCAACTTTGAACCCGGAACCGGTGAACGCTCAGTGTTATTATTATTCGCAAAATGTTGCCAAGTAGGCATTCAAGATCTCAGAGCTGAGGACATTACTGTGTAGCTGGTGGCAAGCGCTTTTTCGCGCAGGCGAATCTTCCTATTCCAGTTGGTATCGCAATGAGCCGGATGAGCGAAACAATGCTCGCTCCTAGAGTCAGGAAATAGGTTCCATAAGAAGAATAAGCCATTTTACCCGGTAATACTAGCCACAATAAATGGATTGATCTAGATGACTATAAGAACAGAAAAAGAGAATCAGGGAGGCTTTTCCCTCCTGGATGAGAGGCTAAGGCTCGATGAGGAGGAGAATCGCAGGTTTTCTCCCTGGGCCTGCCGCAGCAGGGATGCAATTAGAAAAGAGACTGAGCCTTCTATCCTGGCGGGGCACAGACAGGAGTTCTCCATTGACAGTGATCGTATCCTTCACTCACATGCGTATTCCAGATATATAGACAAGACGCAGGTTTTTTATCTGATCAAAAACGACCACATTACCCACAGGGTTCTCCATGTTCAGTTTGTAAGCAAAATTGCACGGACTGTAGGGCGTCTTCTCAGGCTGAATGAGGATCTTATTGAGGCTGTGGCCCTTGGGCACGACATCGGCCATACGCCCTTCGGTCATGATGGAGAACGTTTCCTTTCCGATATCTGTGTTGCCAAAGGCATAGGCTATTTCCACCACAATATTCAGGGCGTTAGATTTCTTAGAGATATAGAGAGAAAAGGCAGGGGATGGAATCTCACTTTGCAGGTTCTGGACGGCATCCTATGTCATGACGGTGAGATCCACGAACAGAGCTTGGTGCCAGGGGCCGGGAAAAGCTTCGAGTCTCTGGATTACGAGATTGCGGCTAAGAGCAGAGATACCGCTTATCAGATAAGACCCATGACGCTGGAAGGATGCGTGGTAAGGCTTGCTGATACAATAAGTTATATAGGCCGCGATATAGAGGATGCCATAAGGCTGGAGATTATAAACCGTGATGAGATCCCACCTTCTTGCACCAGGGTTTTGGGCGATACCAACGGTACCATAGTCTACACACTGGTTCAGGACCTTGTAACTTCGAGCATAGGCAAAGCCAATGTATCCTTCAGCGACGAGGTCTCCGAGGCTCTCAGAATAATGAAGGAATTCAACTGGCGCAAAATCTATGAGAATCCCAGGATCAAGAGTCAGCAGGAGAAGATAAGGCTGATGTTTGAACTTCTCTTTGAAAAATACCTTGAGGATTATGTCAAGGGCAGGGAGGATTCTGATGTCTTTGTGGAGTTTCTTGAGGGGATGTCGGAGAGATACATCTCCAGTAATGCACCGGCCGCAATTGTAAGGGATTTCATTTCCGGCATGACCGACGACTACTTCCTTGCCCAGTGCAAAAAGAAACTTTTCCCATCGGAAATGGAACACCTTCCCGGATCAAGAAAGCGGGCAAAATGTTCTTCACATAGAGAGACAGAGTTCATATCATTTGGTAGTGAATCTAACGGAGCTTGTGAAAATATTATCAAAACAAAACCGGTTGACAAACAAAAAATCTGCTAGTAAAGGTATTCCCGCACCCTGCGGTGGGGGTGCCGGTATAGTTTTTCAAGATTCTCATTTCTTTCAGGACACTAGTTCTTCATTATCAGAATAAATATGGAGGCCCGCGAAATGGTTCAAGGGGGAGCACTTAAGGAGGGTGATACTATCCTGGAGCTTAAGGACGTCCACATGCACTTCGGCAAGGTGGCTGCTCTTTCCGGAGTCAGTCTGGAGGTGAAGAAAGGAGAGATCCATTCCATAATTGGCCCTAACGGGGCCGGCAAGACCGTAATGATGAACTGCATAAACGGTCTGTACCACCCTCAGCAAGGCGACGTCATCTATAAAGGCCAGCGGATAAATGCTCTGAAGCCATATCAAAGGGCCGAGCTGGGACTTTCCAGAACCTTTCAAAAAATAGAACTCTTCGGGGGTATGAGCGTCCTGGATAATATAAGATTAGGCAGGCACATTCATCTTCGCTCCGGCATTGCCAGCGGTTCCATATACGTCGGCAAGACAAGAAAAGAGGAACTTGAATGCCGCAAATTTCTTGAAGAAGAGATCATTGATCTCTTGGAGATTGAGGATATCCGGGATAAGACCGTCCACATGCTTCCTTACGGTCTTCAAAAACGAATTGAATTGGGCAGGGCGCTTGCCTTACAACCCGAGCTTCTCTTGCTCGACGAACCGCTTGCTGGACTTAATCTCGAAGAGGTTGAGGACATGGCCAGATTCATCCTTGACATCAATGAAGAGAAAAGGTGGAGGGTTACCTGCATCTTAGTCGAGCACGATATGGGTGTGGTCATGGACATATCCAACAGGGTATTTGTCCTCAATTTTGGTAATCCCATCATGGACGGCCCGCCGTCCGAGGTTCAGAAGAATCCTGAGGTCGTTAAGGCGTATCTGGGCGAAGAGGATTTGTATTCCACAAGGAGGTAGGGAAGCAGATGCAGCAAACCGGGATTGAAATAACCAAGGACCTCACAATTCCAAAGCTCTTTGTCAAGCAGTGCAAGAAATACGGCAAGGACAAGGTGGCGATGCGGGAAAAGGAGTTCGGCATCTGGATCCCCTTTACCTGGCAGGACTATTACGACAATGTTAAATATCTCTGTCTTGGTATGGTAAGCCTTGGTCTCAAAAAGGGCGATAAGGTAGCTATGATCGGAGATAACAGACCGGAAGGCCTGTGGGCGGAGATGGCTGCTATGTGCGCTGGGGGGATAGGGGTCTGGCTCTTCCAGGATTGCATGATGGACGAGGTCAAATACATAATTGACCATTCCGATACCACCTTTTTCGTGGGCGAGACCCAGGAGGAGGCGGACAAGGCCCTGGCCATAAAGGATTCCTGCCCGAAGCTCAAATGGATTGTCTGGGATGATCCGAAGGGCATGAGAAACTACAAGCAAAATGTCCTTGTAAGTATAAAGGAGCTGCAGGCAAGAGGGAAGGAGCTCGATAAGAAGGACCCTGCTTTATTTGAGAGAATGATTAATGAGGGTCAAGGAGACGACATATGTCTTCTCTTTTACACATCCGGCACTACTTCTCTGCCGAAGGGCGCTCTTCTCAGTCACTGGAATATGCTCACCATGGGGCACAACCTCATGTCGGTTGACCCCTGTTATGATACTGATGATTTTGTCTCCTATCTCCCGTTTGCCTGGATAGGCGAGCAGATGATGTCCATATCATGCGGCCTTCAGATCGGATACACTCTGAATTTCCCTGAGGAGCCTGGAACGGCGAGGGAAAATATCCGGGAGATAGGGCCGCACGTGATGTTCGCTCCTCCGAGGCTGTATGAAGGGATGACGAGGCAGGTGCAGGTCAAATACATTGATTCCACGTGGATAAAAAAGAAGGTATATGAATTCGCTACCTGGGTGGGCTACAGGGTGGCGAATAAGAGATTCGAAGGGAAGAATGTGTCCGCCGGCATGGGGTTCCTGCACTGGATCGCATACTTTCTGATGCAGAAGAAGCTGAAAGATCACCTGGGCATGTCTCGTCTGAGGCATTGCTACACGGGAGGCGCTGCGATGGGACCTGACCATTTCAGGTTCTTCCACGCCCTTGGGGTAAACCTCAAGCAGATCTACGGGCAGACCGAGATAGCAGGAATATCAATCGTCCACAGGGATGGAGGCGTTAAATTCGATACCGTCGGGACCCCTATCCCGGAGACTGAGGTGAGGATAACAGAGGAAGGCGAGATCATAACAAGAAGTCCTTCCGTATTTATGGGGTACTACAAGAATGATGAGGCGACGGCCAAGACCCTGGTAAACGGATGGCTCTATTCGGGGGATAGGGGATTCATTGACGAGGCAGGACATCTAGTAGTTTTTGACCGTTCAAAGGATGTCATGACCCTGAGAGACGGAAGGCCTTTCTCTCCCCAGTACCTGGAGACAAGACTCAAGTTCAGCCCTTACATCCAGGAGGCATGGGTAATCGGCGACAAGAGGGACTATATGACCGCCGTCATGTGTATTGATTATGCCGTTATCGGCAAGTGGGCCGATGAAAAGAAGCTCAATTACACCAGCTATCACGAGCTTTGTCAGAAAATCGAGGTCTATGATCTGGTGCAGAAACAGATCGAGGAGGCCAACAGGGATCTTCCGGAGGTCGCGAGAATCCATAAATTCGTGAACCTCTATAAGGCATTTGATGCTGATGATGAAGAGCTCACAAGGACGTCAAAACTGAGGAGGGCCTTTGTGGAAAACAGGTACAAGGATATCCTGGCGGCTCTTTATTCGGATGCGGACTTGGTTAAGATGGATACGACCATCACCTATGAGGACGGAAGGGAACAACGCATAAAAACGGATCTTGCGATTCGGAAGGTCAAGGCTTAGGAGGAAAGGCACTATGGAGCTCTTCTTAATGACCATCACCACGGGAGTTATGGTGGGGGGGATCTATGCCCTTGTTGCCCTCGGATGGGTGCTCATCTATAAATGCTCAGGGGTACTCAATCTTGCGATGGGTGAACTTACCCTCATAGGCGCATACGTCACACTGACCTTTTATCAGATGGGAGTGCCATTTATCTTTGCTGTCTTGGGGACACTGCTGGTTGGAATAGCGCTTGGGATCCTCTGCGAAAGGATATTTCTGGATAAGCTTATTGGTGAGCCTATTCTTTCGGTTATAATGGTCACGGTAGGGATGTCCTTTTTCTTTAAGGGGATAGTCCAGTTCATATGGGGAAGCGACACAAGGGTGTTTGATCCTCCAGTTTTTGCCTTGAAGCCCATTGAAATTGGTTTTCTAAGGGTATCTTCCGTTTATCTGTGGTCTTTCATACTTTCCATTCTCCTCCTGCTCATATTTGTAGCGTTCTTCAAGTACACCAGGTGGGGTCTTTCCATGCAGGCCACCGCCGACGACGAAACGGCGGCCCTTTCTCTTGGCGTCAGCGCCCGGTTTGTTTACGCCGCCGCTTGGGCAATAGCCTTCATGAGCGCTGGGGTAGGCGGCGCGCTTCTCGGTAACATAAACGGCATCAATATCTCTGTTGGATATCTCGGCTTGCTGGTTTTGCCGGCGGTAGTTCTGGGCGGGCTCAATTCAGTCCCGGGCGCCATAGCAGGGGGGATTATAATAGGATTATTGCAGAATTTGTCAGGTACATATCTTGACAATTATTTCCCTGGCGGAGTTAAAGAAATAGTTCCTTTCGCCTTCATGGCGGTCTTTCTATTATTTAAGCCTTATGGCCTGTGGGGATGGGAAAGAATAGAGAGGGTCTAATACCAGAGGGAATGTTTGTGATAAAACTCTCCGGCATGAAGCCTCGGGGGATTTGAGTACTAACCAAATAGGGGGATTCATATATGTCCAGTGCGTGGCTGCCTTGTGGTGATTACCATGAGAATTATCGTCAGGATCAGGGATGGTGGCAATCGAGCTTCATCAAAACGAAAATGATCCTTCTTTTGGCTTTGGTATTCATCGGCATCCCATTCCTTGCTTCCGAATATTGGGTGGGTGTCGCCTCAATGGTCGGGTACACAGCGATGGGGGCGCTCGGTGTCCAGCTTCTCATCGGATACACCGGTCTTGTTACCCTTGGACATGCGGCATTCATTGCGGTCGGCGCTTATACCAGCACCATGATGATCCTTCAGTTTCCATGGCCTCAGTTCATGCTTGACTGGGGAGTGGCATATCCTCTGAGCATATTCACGGCAGGCATTGTTGCGGGGCTCTGGTCAGTACTTTTTGGACTGCCGTCGGCAAAGGTTAAGGGCTTCTACCTCATTCTCACCACAATGGCTGCTCAGTTTATCACCGTTGATTTCATCCTGACGCAGTATGTAAGCCAGATAGGCGGAAGGGGGCAGGCCTTTTCACTCCCGCCCGGCACAATAAAAATCGGCCCGATTGTGATGGACTCGGAAAGAGAGATATATTTTCTGATGGCGGTTCTCTTGACCCTCATGGTTATAGGCCTTGCGAATCTGCTTCGCTCAAGGGCAGGAAGGGCGTGGGTTGCCATCAGGGATAATGATATCGCTGCCGAGGCCCTTGGCATAAACATAGTCTGGTACAAGCTGCTTGCCTTTTTTGTCGCCGGCTTTATGGGGGGCGTAGCTGGGGCGTTTTGGGTAAGCAATACCGCCGCTCTTAGTCCTGAGCATTTTCCTTTTTTTCTGTCTCTTTGGCTTGTGGGAGTAATCCTGATAGGGGGGGTAGGCTCGATCCATGGCGCCATCTTTGGGTCAATATTTATGGTGGTAATCATGGAGCTTTTGCAGATGGCCGTTATACCCATGGGTGATTATTTCCCCAAACTTCTTATTGACTTCGCCTATATTAAGGATGCCGCCTTTGGCTTGGCTATATGCGGATTTGTTATCTATGAGCCCAACGGTATTGCCTACCGATGGTGGCAGATGAAGAACTACTTCAACCTGTGGCCGTTTTCTTACTAGAAGGGAGGTGAGGCTGGCTATTTTGGCGTGGTTTCGGTGTTGGCGATAACCTTTGAATTATAAAGTGACCAAGGGGGGAAAGATTTATGCGAAAGCGTTTACTTTTTAGTATGTTAGTTCCTTTTTTGGCAGTCATCCTGATTGCGGGGCTTTGCTCCGCTGTTAGTGCCGCAGATATTAAGATAGGCGGCATCATGGATACCACCGGTGCCACATCTGACGTTGGGAAGGACTACGCGTTGGGTATGGACGAGGCCTTCAAGTGGATCAATGAGCAGGGAGGTGTAAACGGGAAAAAGATCAAATACACTTGGTTCGATTACGGTTATAGAATCCCTGAAGCCATTACCAAATATAAACTTCAGAAGAGACTGGGTAGCATAGTGATCATGGGATGGGGCACAGGTGATACGGAAGCCCTTTCCCCCACCGTAAACAAGGACGAAATACCTTACGTCTCGGCTTCCTATTCGGCACATTTGACCGATCCCAAAAAGACGCCGTACAACCTCTTTTTCTCCTCGGATTATTCGACCAATGCAAGGGCTGCCCTCACAGCCTGGTTCGACAAGAAATGGCCCGGCAAAGCAGGGTCTAAGGAAAACAGAAAGCCTCGTTTCGCGGCTGTCTATATGTTCGCTTCGCCTTATTGCAGCGCGCCTATCAAGGCCATAAAGAATCAGGCTGAGCTGCTCGGTTTTGAGATCGGCCCTGATCAGGACGTTTCGCTCTTCGCGCTCGATACCAAGAGCCAGGTAATGTCACTTAAGGAATTCAAACCGGATGTATGCTGGCATGGCAACACAACTATGTCGGTTTCGGCCACCCTGCGCGACGCCTATGGCCTGGGACTCGGCGCGGACTGGATCGTCAATAACTGGGGTTTCGATGAAAACCTGCCAAGGCTTGCAGGCGAGGCGGCTGAGGGAGTCATGGGGGCGACACCCATTGGCTTTTACGGCCAGAACTATAAGAATATGGATCTCCTGGTCGCAGCCGCTAAGAAATATAACCCTGGTGTGCCACAGGAAAAACGCCTCATAAGGACGGCCCAGGCATGGGGAGACGCGCTTTTGACCTGGGAGGCTCTTAAGAGGGCGGATAAAGCCGGGGATCTTTCAGGCGCAGGAATAATGAAGAAGGGCTTCGAGACCCTTGTGAATTATGATATAGGCCTTGGCGCCTCGCCCATTACCTTCACCGCCGCAGATCACCGCCCCACCACAGGATGCCTGATTCAGGAGTGGAAGGGAGGTAAGTTCCAGGAAGTTGCGAGGGTTGACCTGAAGCAGCGATGGCCTGATAAATGGGAAAAAGAGTGGCTGGGATGGTAGAAAAAGCTAATCATAGCCCCTGGAGGTAGGTCTTGGATAAGGTAGAATCCATACTGAAGATCAATAACATTGAGGTCAAGTACCATGAGGTCATTCTGGTACTGAAAGGTGTCTCAATTGAGGTGCCGCGGGGGGGCATCGTGGCCCTTCTGGGCGCCAACGGCGCCGGCAAGAGCACAACCCTGAAGGCTATTTCAGGACTTTTGGGTACAGAAGATGGCGAGGTGACCGATGGCGCCATCGAATACGAGGGCCGGTTTATCCAGCATGAGAGGGCTGCCAACATAGCAAGGTGGGGAATAGTTCAGGTCATCGAAGGAAGACGGGTTTTTGAGCATCTCACAGTTGAGGAGAACCTTAAGGTGGGAGCACACCTCAGAAAGACCGGTTCAGTAAAAGATGGGCTTGAATTGGTTTACCGCTATTTCCCTCGCCTGCGTCAGAAAAGTAATGAGACAGCAGGATTTGTGAGCGGTGGTGAGCAGCAGATGACCGTGGTTGGGCGAGCGCTTATGACCGAGCCTAAGCTCGTGCTCCTTGACGAACCCTCAATGGGATTGGCTCCGATGCTGATCCATGAGATCTTCAACATCATTACCAAGCTTAACAAGGAGGAGCGAATCTCTATCCTCCTTGTGGAGCAGAATGCAAAGCTTGCTCTTAACGTTGCGCCCTATGCATACGTTATGGAGACCGGAAGGATCGTGATGGACGATAACTCTGAAAAGCTTAGCCAGAATGAGGACATAAAGGATTTTTACCTTGGGCTCACCGATAAGGGCGGCAAGAAAAGCTTCCGCGATGTAAAGCACTACAAGCGTAGAAAGAGGTGGCTGAGTTAGGCAAAGAGCTTTAATCGGGGATCACCCCTCTGAATGGCCTTTGAGTATTATCTGAAGGTCACCGAGCGGCGGTTCTCCTACCTTATGGAGGTTTGGTATGAGGAAACTGGTTTTACTGACCGTACTCATTATTTCTGTGG
>JBGSUA010000082.1:0-5529 GCA_041753575.1 Desulfatiglandaceae bacterium | reverse complement strand
ATCAAAGCCTCGCCTTATCTCCAACACGTCGCATGCTGCATGCGTTTGTGCCAGCCTCACCGCAGAAAGCCGAGAACCCTGATCAATGACTCGGGCAATCACTTGCCACATAGCCAGCTTTCCCTCAAATCCATTGCCAAGCGCCTTGGCAATCCCCATCCTCTTTGCAATCTGATGCACTGCCCAGACAGATCCCATGGACAGACCTTCTTCCAGGTCAACCGATTGCTCAAGAGAGCCAAGTTGCGAAAGATCACTCTTATGTTGCAGAGCTATTTTGATAGCGGCAATCTCCTCTGGTGTACAATGAGAGAGGTTGGCCACAGTGCGTTTTCTCACCTTGCCGCCTTCCCGATAGGACTCTCTCAGTAGGACAGATTGGTAAATCTTCCTGCCTTCCTTGGATCGTGATTTGTTCTCGACGATATGCATGCCTACAATAATAAAACATAGAAACATATTTGTCAATAATAAAATTACATCCATGTCATTAATTTAGTGACTACACTTAAAGCCTTAAAAAGCAACACTTCTATTGTAATTCAATATGTTATCTGATTACTTTGAGGTGAACATCCGTTATAAGAATGTTTTTCTTTGCTCAAAAATTAGCATTACCAGGAAATAAAAAAGGTCTATAAGCTATTGAAATAACTTATAGACCTTTTACTTCTTACTTGGAGGCGGCAACCGGACTCGAACCGGTGAATAACGGTTTTGCAGACCGTATCCTATCTCGTTTAAACCATTGCACTGATAGCTTTTTCCTGATCTTCCTTTTTTAGTGGTGTGACTTTTGGTGTAAGAATTTTCCCACTTTTATCCAGGCTCCTGACTGCCTCCAGCCTATGCGAAGGATTTGGATGCTGATATCTCATGGCAACCCGGACCGCCTTATGACCCATTACCTGCATGATGGTTTTCAGATCCACTCCGTTCATTCCGAGCCTGCTCCCGAATGAATGCCGCAGATCATGAAACCGGAATCTAACATTCCCGTTAGTCAGCCCGGCCTTCCTTATAGCCTCCCAATAAGCATTGGTTAGAACCGTCAGTTTCTTGCCCTCTGCATTCGTGAAAACATACTCCCCAGGCTCCTTAAGAACTTTCCCCAGAATTTCCTTCAAGGTATCATTCAAAGGCACGGTTCGGCTTTCATGCGTCTTTGAGTCTCGCACAAGCAAATAATTGTCGTCAAGGTGAACATCTTCCTTGAGCAATCCGAAGATCTCTTGCTGCCTCATGCCACTGTAAAGAGCAAATGCGGTAAGATCCCGGAGATACTTCTTCCTCTGAGGCCTCCTGTCGCATTCCTCAAGCAATCGTTCTTCCTCTTCCTCGGTAATGACCCACATCTTGCTTTCGTTGGCTTCTCTTAATTGCTTGACCTTGGCTATCGGATTCAGCCTCAAATATGACCATTCGACGGCTTTGTTCAGCATATTACGAAGACAAGCCAAGTCTCTATTTACAGTAGCAGGGGACACTCCGGCTTCCCGCCTAGCCTTCTTGAACTGCTCAGCCTGAAAACTGTTGATATCCTGAAGCAAGACCCCGCGGAAAAACGGCGTCAGAGCCTTGATAGAAACCTCATTCCGTTTGGCTGATGATTCCCGCTTATTCACCTTGGCATTAGAAAGATATTTCTCAGTAAACTTTTCAAATGCTATTCGCCTGGCCTTCTGGAGATGCTTTCCTTCCCGGATCTCCTGCTTGAACTTGGCTTCTCGCTCCTTGGCCACTGTCTTTGAGATCCCCATCCCAAGAGATTTCTTATATCTTACCCCCTCATGGTAAAACTCAGTAATCCAGCTACCGCTCCGCTTATACATACGCTATCTTCTCCATTTGGTCGAAATATGCGTATCCAAAAAGCCTGAAATACAAGTCCAGCTATTATTATGATGGAGCAAAATCTTTCCCTCCATTACTATAGGGCTTCAAGCCTCTCGTAAGGCTTCAATAATCCCATCACACGGCCCAGGTCTTCAATGTCAATATTTGTCTGGGTAACAGCATTCTGTTTAAGGTCAACAATGTAATACCTTCCGAGGTCTTTAAATGCCTTGACATTATATCTGGAAGTGCCAAGTTCTTTTTGCTCCTTGAGCAGCCTTCGGTTTATTCGTTGGATCAGGGCACGATGAGTAACCGCGATTGTTGTCATAGTTTGCTCCTCTATGTCTTGCCACTAATAAATTTCATTATTGATCGTTAAAAAATATAAGTCAACAAGAAAATGAGTTGATGAGAAACTAAGCACTGTTCTTTGGAGTCTTTATGTTAATCTGATCTAGAAAAGAAAACAGCAAACCTAGCACCTACGAATGGAGTTCCCTGATTTTCTTTTCTATGCCACCAGAGGACTAACAGCCTACTTCTCTTGGTAGGGATGGATGAGGCTCCTCCTAGCTTGCCTGAATGCCGCTGTTTCTTCTGAGCCATAGTCAGGTATTCCCCGACAGCGATAGCCACTAAAACCCTACCTACAACGCCCTCTGCGTCAGCTACAGATGGCTTATGACTTACCCCATTCGCCATGATCCCTCTGTCCATCCTCCTGGCGAGAGTCATGGAGCCTTTGGAGACAGTTGCTTTACCAGGGCGTTGATATCCTCTACATCAAGCTAGTGTCCCAGCCGCGCCTCTGGCTGCGGGCGGGTCGCGGCACGGCCACAATCTCCCTGACCCGGCTCAACTGCTGACCTCAAGGCAGGGCAAGCCGGAGGCCCAAGTGGCCGCCGCGGAAGCCGGGATTGCTCCCGCCGCGAAAGGCGGAGCGGCAGCGCCCGGCGATGTGGTCCCAGCTACCGCCCCGGACAACCCGGCCCGAGCCCGAAGAAGGACCTGTTGGATCAGTTACAGAACCGGATGGATAATTCCCGTACCAGTCCTCGCACCACTCCCAGACGTTTCCGGTCAAAACCCGGTCTTAGCTACATCCAATCCCCTATCATAACGAAACCTGCCCAGTAAAAGGGGTGTTCATATCCCTTCATGGACCTGACGGTCATCTGCGCCTGCCTAAGTGCCTCGGGTTTACTCATGCCCTTTTTCTGCCAGTTATCATAGAATGCCTGGATCAGGATAGATGTGGATTGGTCATCCACCTGCCAGAGGGTTGCCATGAGAGAGGGGGTGCCTGCATAGATGAATCCCCTGGACAGACCCACCATGTCGTCGCCCCCAAACACCTTGGAAAGTCCGGTCTCGCAGGCGCTCAGGCAAACCAGGTTGGCATTTCTAAGGTCAATTCCGAAGATCTCGTGTACCTGGAGATATCCGTCATTTTTTCCGTCCCTTGCAAGGAGAAGACCTGATTGCATGGGCTGTTTGTCGTTGAATTCGCCATGGCAGGCAAAGTGAATGACGTCATGGGAGGCCGCCCGCTCCCTGACCTTGGTCTCGGTGGCCTGGTCCCGGGCATAGACCTCCTTTTTGGGGAAAAACCCCTGGATGCTCTTTACCTCCATCTCTGCAAATCCCAGGGGCACGGCCTCTGTGACAGGATCGGCAAAGGCCAGAAACCTCCCTTCGTTCTTGGATCTCTTTTTCACCACGTGGGGAAGCACGGACAGGGAGGGTGAAAAGGAGAGACCATATCTCTCCATCAGGAACCGCTCTCCATCGTGCATGGCCGAAAAGGGCGTCTTGTGAAGAGCCCCATGGGGCACCACAATCAGGTTCTTCTCTCCGACCTGACCTGCTATAGGCTTGAAGAATGCCCTGTAGGCCTCCTGTGCGACGTTGAGAAATCGTTCGCGGTTTTTCTTCCTTTCCGCCTCAGAGGCATCCTTCAGGATCTCCCCGCCAGTTGACAGGATCATTTTTGGCGCAGGCCTTCGGGACTGGTTGGACATGTTGGGGAGGATCATTCCATCCACCATGGCAATCACCGCCTTGTTTCCGATATCGATCTCACTCACCGTTATCCGGTCCCGGGTAATGACCCAGGCATACGTCTTATCTTTGGTGGTGAAGTACTCCACTATGGCCGTGGATGAATCAAGGAGCTTCTGGATCTGCGCCACATCCACCGTTTCCGTGGTAATCAGCGCGGCTGCTTCCACATTTTTGAGTTTGACCTCATTGATAAACTGCTCATAGGCATCCCGCGCCTTGTTTAACTCCCTTTCAACCTCTGCCAAACGACCCGTGGGGGCCTTTGTCCCCAACTCCCTCAGTTTATTGCTGGTCATGGCAAGGCCTGCGATCTCAATTTGCATCTGCCGGTCCCTGGCAAGGATCTCCTGGTCCTGTTTCCCTATGCCCTCCGGACCCCTGGCCGCGAGCATCTCAAGCAGGGTTCTTGACTTTACCCGTTCGGCTACCTCAAGGGATTCCCTTTCATAGCCTTGCCTCTTCTCCTGTATGATCACCCGCACCAGGCCCTCGTAGGCATCAAGGCGGGCTAAGTTTCCAGCCTTCCCTTCCAGAAAAGTCCTCCTGGCTGCAAAGGGCATGGTGGCCCACTGGCCTTCCATGACCTCGATGGCCTGTTCAAACTCTTTTCTGGCATTCCCATACTGTTTAAGTCCTTCATAAGAAAGCCCCAAACCGATGTAGTTCGCGATCAAAAATTCCTTTTCGCCAGACGCCGTTAAGTAGGAGAGCGACTCCTCGAACTGGACAAGGGCTTCTTTGTAGTCCCCTTTGGCTAGATAGCAATGTCCAATGCCGGATGTTGAGCTGGTCTGCCTGAAGATGGCGAGGGCTTTGTCCACCTTCCCTTGAGCAAGATAAAGTGCCCCTAGGTTATTGTAGCTTCCGGTAGTATCCGGATGCTTCTCGCCCACGACCTCCCTTACGATCGCCAGGTCCTTCTGCATCATTTGCTCTGCCCTGGCGTAGTCCCCCATGGCTTGGTAAAGTACCCCCAGGTTGTTGTAGCTTTGGGCCGTGTCCGGGTGCTTCTCGCCGAGGACCTGCTTTCTGATCGCCAGAGCCTTCTGTATCATTGGCTCTGCCCTGGCGTAATCCCCCATGGAGTAATAAAGCATCCCCAGGTTGTTATAGCTATTGGCCGTGTAGGGATGCTTCTCCCCTAGGACCTCCTTTCGGATCGTCAGGGACTTCTCCATCATGGGCTCTGCCCCGGCATAATCTCCGAGGGAGTCATAAAGTACCCCCAGGCTGCCGTAGCTTGTGGCTGTATCCGGATGCTTCTCCCCCAGGACCTCTTGCCTGATAGCCAGGACCTTCTGGTATATGAGCTCTGCCTTGGCGTAGTACCCCATGGAGTCATAAAGCACCCCCAGGTTGTTGTAGGTTGTGGCAGTATTGGGGTGCTTCTCGCCCAGGAACTCCCTAACGATCGCCAGGGCCTTCTGATACATGAGTTCTGCCTTGGCGTAATCACCCACGGCTTTATAAAGTGCCCCCAGGTTGTTATAGCTATTGGCCGTGTCGGGATGCTTCTCCCCTAGGACCTCCGTACGGATCGGCAGGGACTTCTCCATCATGGGCTCTGCCCCTCCATAATCTCCGAGGGAGTCATAAAGCATCCCAAGGTTGTTGTAGCTTTCTGCC
>JBGSUA010000081.1:0-3872 GCA_041753575.1 Desulfatiglandaceae bacterium | reverse complement strand
TCGGAAAGACATCGGGTGATCTCATGCTCAAATTCCCTTCCCATGGCGTTTCGTTTTTCCGGGCGGTTGAATGTGATGATCCCGATGCGATCCCTTTCCTCATAAAGCATGTACTTGAAGCTCATATCTCCTGTCTCCCTTCGTTGAGCGCTAAATTGACCCCGCTGCCTTTTAGCCTGAAACCCTTGCCTGATACCTGTCCTTGAGTTTGCGCTCAGAGGTCTTTCCGGAGGCGAGTCTATAGAAAGATCCTTCTATCCCCCAAGCCTTGTCATCTCCTTGTTGCAAATAACTCTTGTATTTGACATAAACAGCGGGGATTTTATAGCAGAAGCAGACAGGCTCCGCAATAAACCCATTTTGCGAATCTTAGGGAGACTCCCATGAATGAAAGGCAACACATACCGCTTGGAGTAGGTTTTTATCCTGACTGGTTTTATACTAATTACGGCATCTCCTTCGGCCGCGATTATTACTTTGATCCTGAGACAAGGGTGCGGACCAGGATGGAGATCGAAAAAAGGCTCCATGAACGTTTTGGAGACGTGGGGCTTGGAAACCCGGATCCCCGCCCTAAACCTCTCATAACCTTCGGGATGGTTATGCTTCCCGCAGTTTTTGGATGCGAAATCGTCTTAAAAGATGACGCCCTCCCCTGGGCCATGCCCCTTAACCTGTCGGAAAAGGAGATCATGAAACTGAAGGTTCCTGATCTATTTCATACGCCTCCCATGTCCGACATGATAAGACAGATAGAATATCTCCTGTCAAAATACGGCAAAGTGGTGGGGGACATAAACACAACGGGCGTACAAAACCTCGCGCTCAAACTGAGGGGAGATAATTTCTACTTCGATTATTTCGAGCGTCCCGAACTGTGTCACCATTTGCTCAGGGTATGTACCGAGACCATGATCCAACTTTTTCGCTTCAATCACAAAACCACCGGAACTGCAGCGGTGGATGTGACACCCATGTGCGATCCCAGTTTTTATGTACTGCCCAACTGCACCATAGAACAGGTCTCGCTCACAACATACGAGAGCTTTCTTCTCCATTACGACAACATGATCGCAGACGTATGCCACCCCTTGGGCATCCACCACTGCGGCTCGGTTGATGAGGCATTGCCAGGATATGCCAAGGTCAGGCACCTTGCCTTTCTTGAAGTAGGATTCGGATCGGATGTCAGAAAAACCAGAGAGATGCTGGGGCCTGAGGTGGCTGTAAACGCACGAATAAATCCTGTGCTTATGAAAAACGGCACCTCCGAAGAGGTGGCAGCCGAGGTGAGAAGGCTCATTGATGAGGGCGCTCCACTTGAGAACTTCTCCATAGACACGGTTGGACTTACTCACGGCACACCCGATGAAAACGTGAGAACCGCTCTTTTGACTGCCGCTGAATACGGAAAGATCATAGGCGATAGAACTCCTCCGGAAAGTAAGACATCCTACAGTTTCCCCTCTTCCTCTGCTCCCGCGAAAACGATTCTAAGGGGAAGCTCGGGAGAAGTAATCATAGAGAAAGGCCGGCCACTTGTGATCATCGGCGAAAGAATAAACCCGACCGGGAGAAAACGGCTTGCCTCCGCCCTTGAAAAAGGGGATCTGTCTGTACTCCTCCAGGAGGCTGACATACAGCTCAAGGCTGGCGCCCAAATACTGGATGTGAACGTGGGTGTCTCCGGAATTGATGAGCCTAGGGTGCTTCGCGAAGCGGTTCGCGCCCTCCAGGTGCTGACCGAAATGCCTCTCTGCATAGATTCTGCAAACCCCGAAGCACTTGATACAGCGCTTGAGGTATATAAAGGAAGACCATTAATTAACTCTGTAAATGGAGAAAAACAGAAACTTTCACAGATCCTTCCTCTGGTAAAAAAATACAATGCCGCGGTCATCGCCCTCACAATGGACGATTCAGGAATCCCCAAAGAGGCTGAGAAACGCCTCAGGATCGCTCAAACCATCGCCGATAGAGCGGATGCCATCGGAATCCCCATAAGCGATGTGATTATTGATCCCCTTGCGATGGCTGTGAGCGCGGATCACGCCGCAGGCATTGAAACCCTCAGGGCACTGCGAATTATAGGTGAAACCCTGGGAGTAAACCTCACTCTCGGCCTCAGCAATATCTCATTCGGACTTCCGGATCGAAGAGCCATCAACGCGATCTTTCTTGCAATGGCTGCCTTAAACGGCCTTACCTGCCCTATCCTGGACCCCACTGATCCCTCGATGAAAAAGGCCCTCTACATTGCAGACATGATCCTCGCTAGAGATGATTTCTGTTCGGCATACCTCAAGTATTCAGGCAAGGAGGCCAAGGTTCCATCTTCGTCTGAATCTCGGTCTGCTTCAACGCCCGAGCAGGAGATCATTGATGGACTGAAGGACGCGGTGGTCACCGGAAGGAAAAGAAATGCCCTTGATCTCACGCAACAGGCCCTTTCCATGGGGATTGACCCCCGCGTGCTGGTAAATGAAGCCCTTATAGCCGGTCTCAACGCCGTAGGAGAGCGATTCGAGAAAAGGCAGATATTTGTGCCTGAGATGATGATGTCTGCAAGAACAATGCAGTCCTGTATGGATGTTGTCAAACCGGCGCTCACGAATGATGGGCGGGAAAGCGGCTTTCATTTCTGCACGGTAGTCATTGGTACCGTCTTCGGAGACCTCCATGACATAGGGAAGAACCTCACAAAGCTCCTCCTTGAAAGCGCCGGATTCAAGGTGGTGGATCTCGGCGAAAATGTCCCTCCGGAAAGATTTCTGGAAGCGGCCCGCAGGGAGAAGGCCCATGTGGTAGGCATATCGTCGCTTCTGACTACCGGAGATCCCCATGTCCTTGAAACCGTTAAGGCTATCAAGAGCAGCGACATCGCAGCAAAGATAAAGGTTATATGCGGCGGTGCCGCTCTCACCAGGAGATTTGTTGTTGATGTTTGCGGGGCCGACGCCTACGCAAAGGACGCCGCTGAGGGGGTAAGAAAAATTAAAGAGCTTTCCTCCGGTTCCGCGTGACGCAGTGGTGCCCGCACCCGAGATGCAGAGCATAATTGTTGAGCCTGTGGGCAGGACCGTTCCCCTGAAAAAGGCGACGAGTCTTCTCGATCTTCTGAGGGGAGAAGGCATTCAGATTCCCTCCGCCTGCGGCGGCCGCCTGAAATGCGGCAGATGCCTCGTTATTGTGGAAGACTCAACCCTTCCTCTGCCTCCTCCGGAGATTGAAGAGACAAAAATACTCGGAGAACTTTTTCAATCACGCTACAGGCTTGCATGCTGTCTTTTTTTCGATGGTCCGGCAAAGATAAGGATACCTCAGCTTAAAGAGAGCCATTCAGATGTGATAATAACCGCCTCTGCGGGACTGCGTAAGACCTCCTCCATGCCTCCCGTTAGGGCCTGCACCGTTAAGATAGCAGGGCCTTGCGAGGCGGAAGATGGAGGCGAAGCAACAAGGCTCTTTCATGCGATCGGTACTCACTGCGGCATTACCCCTCGAAGCTGCGACATCACGGCCTTTCGGTCCCTTTCAGAACTCCTTAAGAAGGGCGAAAAAGAGATCACCTCGATAGTCAGGCACAAACGCGAGGTGATAACCGTTTGCTGCGGCAACAGGAAGTCTCTTCTGGGAGCTGCCTTTGACATAGGCACAACCACGGTTGTCGGATATCTAATTGACCTTGACAAAGGAAAAGAGATATCCGTAAGCTCCTCCATCAATCCCCAGATAAGATACGGCTATGACGTCATAGGCAGAATATCTTACGCAAAGACCGTTGACGACGGCATAGAGATCCTTAAGAATTTGATCCTTGATTGCATGAATAGCCTTGTTTCAAAAATGAGCCTTGAGGCCGGGATTGATAC
>JBGSUA010000080.1:0-31544 GCA_041753575.1 Desulfatiglandaceae bacterium | reverse complement strand
CACAACACGACCTACGTTTGTGGCGCCTATGTTTCCGCTGCCCTTCCGGGAGACATCAATGCCGGATACAAGCAGCCCGATGATCTTCCCAAAAGGCACAGAGCCCAGAAGATAGCTTAACAGCGAAAACCAAATCCATGCAGAAGGCATGTCGCAACTCCTTAAGATAGAGCCGATAATCTTCTCCAAGATATGCCGCTATTCAATTACGGGCAAATAATTTTTTACTCGAATTTGACGAACTCAAAAAAATCCGTACTGAGACGGCAAACTAAGAAGCATTTGATATAATGTGCCCACAAATGAGTACCGGCCCGAAGGGTGGGGCGTTCAAGCGCAGGGCAATGGACTTCCCGCAAAGCCGTCAAAAACTCGAGCTCCATGAGATAATCATCATATCTGCGAGGCTTCTGGGGGGGTTGAAATGGACTGGCGGGGGATCGCCCCAAGCTATGAAGATTCATCGGAGTCGGCATCGCTATTGGATTTTGACAATAGGCCTATGCTGCCCTTCTCGGTAGCGATCCCGATTCCGACCCGGAGAAAACAGGTGGAGCATTTGCGCGGTAAAAAAGTTCCGAGAGATTGCTGCAATTGATTGTGGAACATAGTCACCCAAACGTTCATGACAGCAATATTTTGTCACCCCCGAGCATGAAAATCCCCTTTCCCACAGATGAGAGAGCAGACCTCTTTTACTAATCCCCGATCCCTAACCCCTGATCTCTGGGTTGGTGAGTGTATTCTCACGGTAAATCATCCATTGACTTCGATTTGACGATGTTTACTTTTTCATCACGGGGATATAAGGACCCCAACTAATAGAATTATATGGAAGAAAGGAGGCACATCATGACGGTTCCAGCTTTGAAGAAGGGTAGAAGACCATCTTGGATGACACCGTTCGGCCAAGAGGGGTGGGGCGATGTATGGTTTGACCGACTTTGGCCCGAGTGGCGGAGGGACGCGGGTGAAGAATGGTCTCCGACGATGAATTTTTTTGAAAAGGAAGGTAAATATGTGCTCACTGCGGAGCTCCCTGGGATTCCTAAGGAAGACATCAGCATAAGCGTTGATAATGCGGTTGTTACGATAACAGGAAAGAAAGAGAGCTCTAAGGAAGAAAGTGAGGCGAATTATTATCTCAAGGAGTGTTGCTATGGCTCATTTACCAGAAGTTTCAGACTTCCTGGCGAAGTAGAGGAAGATAAGATAGATGCGGTTTTTAAAAACGGAGTCCTTACCCTTGAGATGCCTCATAAGCAGGAGCCCAAGAGCAAAAAGATTCAGATCAAGTAAGGCCTTTAGATTGATCGGCTTTTCACCCGTATAATGAGGCCATCTCCTTTAGTATCAGGGAGATGGCCGTTATTTTTTCACCTTCCGTAACCTTGTCAGGGATGCCTAAGTAGAATTCACCCTCTCTTAGTCTGTCTCGCTTAAGGCATCCTCCTGCGTAAACAAGGCACTTTTTTATAAGCTCTGCAAGGGCCGAAAGCAACTGCCCTTCGTTAAGGGGATAATCCCTGATAAGTTTTAGAATTGAAAAAATCCTGTAACGGTCCATCCCAAAAATACTTGATGAAAGCTGACCTCCGTGTCCGGCATGGCGGATCAGGAGGTACCTATCTATTAGGTAGATTGGATATGTCACAGCCACTCTGAGCCATAGGTCATAATCTTCGCACACCGGAAGGGCCTCGTCAAAAAGACCGACCTCGTCGAAAAGCGATCTTTTGATCATTACGGCAGATGGGCTAACAAGGCAAAGGGTTAATGACCGATCGAAGATAAAGCCGGAAGGCTTTAAGTGCTTCCGGCTTGGATTGATGCGCCTTCCGTTTCTATACCACAATTCCTGAGCCTGACAGATCATGGCATCCGGATTATCCTCAAAGAACCTGACCTGGACGGAGAGTTTTTCCGCCAGCCACTGGTCGTCTGAGTCGAGGAATGCTATGAGGCTGCCTGAGGAGTAGCGGATTCCGGTATTTCTGGCAGCAGACACTCCCAGATTATTTTCATGACGCAGATGTATAAGGCTCCCCCTCAGGCTCCCGAGCAGATTACATGTCCCATCCGTTGACCCGTCGTCAACCACGATGAGTTCATAATTGTAGAAAGTCTGATCCTTGACTGAGCTGACCGCCCTTTCCAAAAGGCAGGCACGGTTATAGGAAGGTATTATGACACTCACTAACGGCATCAGTTATCCATGGAATCTCAGAAAAACAACCAGGCAGAGGCAGCGAGTAACCCTGATAGATAAAACGGAAACTCAGAAACAGTCTCGAAAGTTAGACCGGGATAAAGCCATCTGTGCTGGTAAGCAAGGACACACAGAAACATTGAGAAAACAGGGAGAAGCATTATGAGAGCAAATCCGGATAAAAGCCCGGCTAAAAAACCGACCGATAGGGTTGCAAAGGCGCTCAAAAGTGCCGCCTTCAGAAGAGTAATGGTTCTTTTCTCACCCAGTGAGATAGGAAGACTCTCCGTGCCGACAATAAGATCCCCCTGAACCCTGAATATTTCAAAAAGCCCCGCCTTCGCGAAGGCCATAAAGAAGATTGCCATACCCGCGAAGGTGATGACAACTATAGAATTAGCAGGCCGGTCAATGTTTGGAAGCATGGTTGTGACCGCTACTATCCCAAGGGATTCAGCCAGGCTCCTTGATCCTGGTATGTCTTTGATTCTCAGACGGCTGCGTGTGCCCTGACCAAAGGAGGGCAGGAGAGGTATCCCGTATAAAAGCCCTGATGCGCTGAGAGCCGAGGCAAAGACAAAGGTATTGATGCCCTGAAAAAATGAGATGATCAGGCCTGCTGTCACGGACAAAGCTCCCACGGCCAGAAGAAAGGTCTTGTGCCCGGCAATAAACGTGGCTCGCTGGGGATCATTGTAGGCGCTAGCACCCTTGTCGAAAAGGATGTTGAGCGTATGCATGGCGTAAATGTAGCAGAAGGCTATGGTTGGAAATATCCAGTTGGGCCGATGATCGCTCAGCAGTTCTGCAGCCAGGCAAAGCAAGCCCGCGCCTGCCGAGATGAATAGATTGCTGAACAGAAGGAATCTGCACGCCTTTCGAAGCGCACTCCAGAGAGGATTCTCACGCTTTCCCTTTATACCCTCGATCTCCTTGGCTACGGAGCGTATCATCCAATTCGGGGTGGATGCGCCTGCCGTCAGACCTACTACCTCCATCTCTGCAAAATAGCTCTTATCAAGGTCCTTTTCCGTCTCGACATGCTGGGCCGGTATCCCCGCAGCTTTTGCGACTTCCATCAGCCTGCGGGTATTTCCGCTATGATATCCGCCTACAACAACAAGACCGTCAACATTTCCACAAAATGACTTTACCTCTGCCTGGCGGCTCGATGTCGCATCGCAGATTGTATCGAAGACTACCGCGTCGGGGAAGCGACTGAGGACTGTGTGCGCGACCTGCTGAAAGGTCTCTCTGTTTTGAGTGGTCTGAGCAACGACAAAAGGCTTTTCAATCTGAGGAAGCTTGTCTATTTCCTCGGGGGTTCCAACAACATAGACCGGACCACGGCTATATCCCACAATCCCGATAACCTCCGCGTGCTCCGGATCGCCTACTATTATCGCAGTGCGTCCCTTTTTTGTGTGGAAACGCACAAGGGATTGAACATGCACCACCTTGGGGCAGGTGGCGTCAATTACCCGGAGTCCGGTTTCCTTGAGGGTCCTGCGCTTCTCCGGGGTGACGCCGTGGGCGCGTATGACTATGGAGCCATGACTCAAACCTGTAGGGTCGTCAACGGTCCTCACGCCCTTTGATGCAAGCAGATCCATAACCTGCTTGTTATGTATGAGCGGGCCGAGGGTGAAAATAGCTTCCTTGCCCTTGTTGGCCTCTGAAAGCACCATCTCCATAGCCCTTCTGACCCCCATGCAAAAGCCCGCGCTCTTGGCAAGCTTTACTCTCATCAGATGGCTCCTTGTGCGGAGGATAAATATCTATCAACGGCCTCAATGAGTTCTTCAGGAGTCTTAAGGCAGGAGATGGAGTTTCTGAAGGCCGTGCTTGCGGTCAGGCCCTTTGTGTATCTCAGCAGCACACCCCTCATAAAAAAACCGACCCTTCTGCTGTCCATAAATTTCTTGAGCAGCAGGCAATGCTCGTAAATAATCGCCCTCCGCCTTTCAGCAATCGAGGTTCCGCACTGGAACATCGTGGGTGTGTCGGCTCCTGAGAAGACCCAGGGATTCGATGCCCCGGCGCGGCCTATCATAACTCCATCGCAGCCTGTTGACCTCATCATATCCAATGCCATACTCCTCTCAGTAACGTCACCGTTCCCTATGACGGGAATTTCTACGGTTGACTTTGCGAGGGCAATCTTCGACCAGTCCGGGGATCCCGAAAAGCCCTGAACCACATAACGCGCGTGGATGGTCACCGCGTCGGCTCCGCCGACTTCCAGCGCTCGCAAGACGTCCAGAAAACGATCATCCTGGGGGCTGAAGCCGGATCTTATCTTCACAGTCAAGGGCAGGATACAATTGCGCTTTATCCTGGAAACAATCTTCTCAATCAAGTCAGGGTTGCTTAAGAGGCTTCCTCCGGCGCCGGTTTTGACTACCTTGCGCACCGGGCAGCCCATATTAATGTCAATGAGATCGGCTCCATTTTCGGAGGCTATTGCGGCAGCGTCTGCCATGACAGCGGGATCAGAGCCGAAAAGCTGAACCGCAAGAGGTCTTTCAGCGGGATCACTTGCCAAGAGCTCCAAGGTCCTTCTCTGCCTGAGGACGAGCCCTTTTGCGCTTACCATTTCGGTTACGACAAGGGAAGCCCCACATTTCCTGGCGATTATCCTGAAGGGAAGGTTGGTTATGCCTGCCATGGGGGCCATGATGAGAGGCCCGTCGAGTTCCAGAGAACCTATCTTAAGCATAGAGGCTTCTCAATAGTTGAGGTAATCGTGATAAGGGTAAAGAAGATCCGACATCTCAGGACAGAGCCCACGGGAAACATTCACAAGATGGCCGTTCGGCCTGTTGTTTTTGGCGCAGGTGAGGAAAGCGGCCCGCCCCGCGTTTCAGACTCATTCCGGCCGCGGCTTCTCCCACGGATAAGCCTGAAAGCTCTGATGGCTTTCCACGTGCCCAGCTCAAAAGGCGCGTAAAGAACCCCTTTTCCGTGACGGAACACAAGGCAGGAGGAAGCCGTAATTCTATGTTTCACGTGAAACATCCTCTTTGCCTTTTTCCGTGCCTTTCATTTCTACGACGCAGTAAATCCCTTCTCCAGCGCGGGCCGGACCGAAGCAAAGATTATCTGACAAACAGGCTGCGCGTCTCGTATCGCCACTTTTCCATCTCAGGACAAGATTCGGTTCACGGATGAAAGGTCTGCTCATGGATATAAGGTCGCAATACCCTTTTTGG
Source organism: Desulfatiglandaceae bacterium (assembly GCA_041753575.1). Taxonomy (GTDB): domain Bacteria; phylum Desulfobacterota; class DSM-4660; order Desulfatiglandales; family Desulfatiglandaceae; genus CG2-30-51-40. Next base: position 26,123 of record JBGSUA010000080.1, on the reverse strand, counting down.
AAAATTTCCTCGGCCAAATCCAGGGATCTTATGCCTCCTACAAGTATAACCTTCGTATGGCCCGCGGCCTTTATGGCCCTTGCCGAATCTCTGAAGTACGCCTCTTTGCCTTGCGATGTTATCTTGGTTCTGGTAGGACTCAAGTCGCCTGATACTATAGTGCCGCCGCTCACCTCTACGGCGCACACTCCCTCCTGAGCAAGAAGCTTTGAAACGGTTATGGCCTCGGAAAGCTCAAGCCCGTTTGGGAGAAAGTCCGAACAGTTCATCTTTACCAGGACGGGAAAGTCAAGGCCTACAGTCCTCTTTATTTTCCTTACTACCTTTATGAGAAACCGGGCGCGGTTTTTAATGTCGCCGCCATATTCATCAGTGCGGCGGTTAAAGACAGGCGAGAGGGATTGGCTCAAGAGATAGCCATGCGCCGCGTGAATCTGAACTCCGTCTAAACCGGCATCTCGGGCCCTGGCCGCGGCGAGGGCAAAGGCATCCGTCAGGGCCTCGATATCCTCTTTGCTCATTTCAATCCGTTCGGCCTGTCCGTAGCCTTCGAGAAGTGACATGCAAACCACGGGAAGCCCCGTAAGTTTAGGGTTGGCAAAAAAACCTGCGTGAGCAAGCTGCGCTACAATCTTTCCATTGAATCCATGTACCGCCTCTGCCATCTCAGCAAGGCCTGGAATAAGCTCATCGCTGTATATGCCGATCTGTTTAGGGCCGGCCTGTCCGTCTCTGCGAACATAGGAATGGCTGGTAATTATGAGCCCGACTTCTCCCTCGGCAAGTCTCCTTATCAGATCTATCAGCTTCGTCGTGCAAATGCCGTTCTCCTCTGCCATCCCTTCCCAGGTAGCGGACCTTACGAAGCGATTTTTCAATTCCAAAGCTCCCAGTTGGACTGGTTCAAAAAGAACCGACATAAATAGCCTCCTTAAGAAAATCATGTATCATCTCTGAGGACTCCCTGTACCTTTCTTGGTTCAAGGTCACCCGGCCCATCCAAAATTACCTCCCAGATGTTTTGGTGGTCGGATAACTAAAAAGCAATCCGGCAATTAATTCCGGGCTATGTGCCCTTTCGTCTCCCGCTTGAATCATAGGTATAAAATCCTGTTCTCGATTTTCTCCCGAGTCGTCCTTCGTGAACCATCTCGGAGATAATCTCACTTCTTGGGCTTAGATGACCGGCTCCAAGCCTTTCAAGTGCCTTACCAATAAGCTCGATGGTATCAAGTCCCGCGTTATCTGCAATTTCAAATGGCCCGGCCTTCCAGCCGTATCCCTCACGCATTCCCAGATCCACATCTTCAGGGCTTGCAACGCCATTTTCCACCAGTTCAAGGGCCTCTCGAAAGGCCGCGGAGAATATACGGTTCATGATGAATCCGGGTATATCTTTCAACACCCTCACCGGGATTTTATCAAGGGAAAGGATAAAAGAGACGCCCCTTTCAAATATCTCAGGGGATGTCTTTTCGGCCTTTACGACTTCAACAAGACGCATCAGGGGGACAGGCCCGAAAAAATGCAGCCCCAGGACATTTTCAGGTCTTGATGTCGCGGAAGCGAGAATGGAAATAGGGATGGATGAGGTGTTGCTCGCGATGACCGCACCCGGAGGGGCGAACCTATCCAACTTTTCAAAGAGACTAAGCTTAAGCTCCTCTGATTCCGTCGCCGCCTCTATGATCCAATCTGCCTCGCGGGCCTTTTCAATCCCATCGACAGGCGTGATACGCCTAATAACAAGAGAAGGGTCTTCACTGATCAAACCTTTCTGCGCAAGCCTTGCCATGGAAATGCTTATCTCTCTGAGGCCCTTTTCCAGGGCGGGGGCACTTGTATCCGTCAAGAAAACAGTTTTTCCCTTCTGGGCGCAGACCTGTGCTATGCCAGATCCCATGAAACCAGAGCCAACCACCAGAACCTTTTCCACAAGGGCACCTCCGGCTGCCTAACTTATTGTGAAATGAGCCTCTTCGTATTGCGGCTTGTTTTCGTATCTCTGCATGAAAAATCCGGGTAACTGGTCTATCTGCTCGAAGATGGATGGATTAACCTCAATCCCCGCCCAGTGTAGGGCCTCGACAATGTCCTCAGGCTTTGGAGGGCAACCTTTCACTGCAAAGAGATCGTTCACATTTGGGTCATCCTTGTTTGCCTGATACATGCACTTTCCCAGGAGAATAGTCTTGTTCATGCCGGGAGTAGGCTTCATTTTCTTGCCGGTCAGCACCTCCACTCTGTTCCAGGGCTTTCCCTGCCATGCCCCTTTGATCGCGGTGAGGACAAGACCGTTCAGGCCGGAGCAATAAGTGCACATGGAAAGGTCGTACTTGTGGTAGGAAAGGCCTTTTATTCCGTGTCTGGCGAGAGGCAGGGGCATGATTCCGTCCTCAGTTTCAGAATAAACAAAATCATATCCGTGGGGAGATGCGACATCTTCTATCTTCTCTCCTAGCATCTCAACATCGGACAGATCGAGAGGTCGTTTTTCCCTTCGGGCGGCGTGGACGAGGTGAGGAACGTCTATAGGGTCAAATCCAAGAACCTTTGTTCCCACCAGATCCGCCGAAAGGATATCATTAGAGGCTATAAGAAGATTCTTTCTCCTTATCTTGCCATCGAAGCTGGGGCCACGCTCGTTGCTGTAAATCCCGTCAATAAGGGTAAAGATCGGAGGCATGGCGAGGGGCAGCCGCGAGACCATGAAGTTCAGGTCCTTGACCGGATCAGCGCTGTGGCATTTTTTCCTTGAGTTGATATCGAGGAAGCCTTTCAGATTCTTGATTCCCAGGCTGACCTTAGTCTGATTGTGGGTCTTAAGAACCGGCAGATCAATTATGAAGTCTGATTCAGCAGCGTCCTGATTGAAATTGAGAACTACACCCTCTCCCAGAACTACCTTTCGAAAGGGCCTTTCAAAGATGCTGAAGTATTTGACGCCGTATCTCTTTTTCAGGGTTCCATATCCAAGGGTCTCAAAGGCGTGAGCAGGAGTGGCGCGGTCTTTGGGATCCATGGTGACGGTCCCCTCCACTATGGTTATGTCATCTATGCCTTCTTCCTTAAGGAGAACAACGATGTCTTCCACTACCCTCGATGTCGTTATGACTCCCCATTTGGGAAAAGGAACGGACCTGCTCCAAAAAACTATGTTGGGCTTGATGCAGACCCTTGCTCCCCTGCCAAGATGATCAAAACCGCCTGCAACGTCAACCGCCTTTTTTACTGAATCTAAGGGGCCCTCATAACGTACGATCGCTGTCTTGTGCATATTCATATATGTCCTTTCAATTCCGTATGTTGTCACTCACAGGATGTCTTCCCGAAACCCCCGATTATCATGGTCTCTGTGTCAGTCATTTTATGCACATCCCATTAAAAACTGCCGCTGCGCGTTCCAGACTTGGTAAGGCCAAGTCGTCCTCCCCGCAGATAAGGCTGAAAACTTGGGGCCCCCTCCCGCCAGTCTATCTCAAAAGGCCTGAAGATGCCCCCCTCCCCAGTTATCGGAGGGAGTCTCTTCATTGATATTTATGATACAGATACGACACCAAGCTTCATGGGTCAAGGATTGTATTTAGAAGCTTTTTTATGTTGACAAGTAACATAAAAGGAATCTAAAGATAAATCACGCTTTAACTGTGAGGAAATCGCAAAGAGTCCGAATTTGGACGGCAAATGAAAAAGGACACAACGCGCGTAAAAATGAGGACCCGCCTGAAGGGCGGGGCATTTAATTACAGCGCGGACAATCCCTGGAAGTGAGGTGTCGTTAGACCTGCGATGCAACAACGAGAGATTCAGAGCAACGCAGCGGATGGACCTTTTATAAAGCCGTCAAGTGTGGTGAATTTGCAAAGATAAGATAACCTCAACCATCAGGTGCAATCTTGGATAAGTTTCCCAAACAGGCCCTATGGTACGTGCAAAAAGCAGTTGCGATTCACACCGAGCCCCATTGCTTTTCCGAAATTGCAGAAGCGATGCGCGGCCTTGAGCCTCTCATTCTCACAGGCGATTCTGCCTGCCAATCGGAAATCTTCCAAAACTATTCTGTTTCATTTTCACTCGGCGTTCCAGGTCAGGTCTTGCCCGGGCTTCCCCCGCGAGATCCCAACTCCCCTGATCAGATACGTTTCGCCTTATTCTGGGTCAGACTTCTTTATTTTACTTTTGGCATCTTTTTAACAAAGAGACGGGTATATGGGCGCTTTATGGCGTCTTTCGGCAAAGACAGACATTAGAAACCTTTTTCTGGAAGAGGAGGGGTTATGAAAGCGAAATCCTTGTTTGTGTGCCTGTGTATGGTCCTGTGTCTTTGGATTGTCTGGATGGCGCCTGCCTGGGCTGCGGATGCGATCAAGATAGGAGTCATCGGGCCGATGAACTTTGTTCAGGGCAAAGGACACTGGAACGGGGCCACCATGGCGGCCGAAGAGATAAACGCCAAAGGAGGAATACAGGTAGGGGAAAAAAAGCTAAAGATAGAGCTTGTGAAAGCGGATTCAAATGAATTCCTCAATGTAACGGATGCCACCAACGCCATGGAGCGAATCCTGACTCACGATAAGGTGGACTTTATTGTGGGTGGCTTCAGAACCGAGGCGGTCCTTGCCATGCAGGATATCGCCATGGATTATAAGAAGATTTTCATAGGGTGCGGTGCCGCCCACCCGGAGCTGTGCACGAGGGTTGCAAAAGACTACGACCGCTATAAATATTTCTTCAGGGGGACACCCTTTAACTCTCAGTTTCTTGTCAAGACCTGTTTTATCCAGATGGCTACAGTTGGGGCAATCTTAAAGAAAACACTCGGGATTCCAACGGTAAAGGTTGCAATTGTAGCAGAAAAAGCGATCTGGGTGGATCCGATGATAGAGGCAGCCAAGGGCTTCATACCAAAGATGGGCATGGAGCTTGTGGGTGTATGGCGGCCTTCCCAATCGGCAACGGATGTAACGGCGGAACTTTCGGCCGTTCAGGCATCGGGCGCACACATGATTTTTACCACCTTTTCGGCATCTGTTGGGATTACCTTTGCAAGGCAGGCAGGAGAGCTGAAGGTCCCGGCAGTGCAGGTGGGCATAAACGTGGAGGCGCAGAAGGACGGCTTCTGGGATGCCACCAAAGGGATGGGCAACTTCGTTATGACGCTGAATACCTATTGCAGGGGTGTGGAGGCAAATGACCTGACCGGCCCCTTCGTGGAAGGATACGTGAAGAGATTCGGAGAGACACCCACATACACAGCCGATACATACACGGTTATTGTTCATGGACTTGTGCCGGCCATTGAGCAGGCCGCCAGTCTTGATCCGGGAAAGATTATCCCCATTATGGAGGAGCGGCAGTTTAAGACCCCATCCGGTGTAATAAAGTACATGAAGGATGAGCAGGGAAAACAACTCCATGACCTTAGCTGGGGCCCCGGCCTTCTTACAAGCTTGGGGGTGCAGTGGCAGGACGGAAAGATGGTGGGTGTGTGGCCCAACAAATGGAAGGCCGCCGAAGGCGCCCCGGAGATCACTTATAAAGGGATCGTTCCTTACAAGATTCCGCCCTGGGTGATCGAGGCATATAAGAAATAGCAATCAAACCAGCCTAAAATTGCTTAAGGCGTTCACGGACGCAAGGATTCTTTTCCTCCGCCTGAGGAGGCACTATGGTGCTTGACATTGTAGTAAGCGGTTTGATCGGCGGAAGTATGTTCGCCCTTCTTGCCATAGGTTTTTCCCTGATATTCGGGGTCGCCCGCATCGTTAACATTGCCCACACTGCCTTTTACATGGTGGCCGCCTACTGCATATTTTTTTTCACGCAGAGGATTGGACTTGGACCGGTCGTTTCAATGCTTCTGTCCATAGCCATAGTAACCTGCTTTGGTCTTGTCACATATCGCTTTTTTATTGAACCTATAAGGGAGCATGAGGCGGCTGTTCTCATAGGGACAATCGCCCTTGCCATCGCGATGCAGGAGGTAATGCTGCTTGTTTTCACAGGGGATTTCTTGAGCGTACCATCCCTTGTGGGAGGGTTCTTTTCCATCATGAGTGTAAAGATATTCTATCAGCAGCTTCTTACCTTTGGAGCAGTAGTTGCCATTCTTATCGCGTTATGGCTGATGCTGATGAAGACAAGGCTTGGGCTTGCAATAAGGTGTATGGCGGAGGACAGGGAGGTTGCCAACCTTATGGGGATCAATGAACGCCTTGTTGCAATGGCCACCATGGGTATATCTGTCGGCCTTGCGGCCTTTACCGGGGCGGTTGTCGTACCTCTGACGATCCTTAACCCCTTCATGTGGATGGAGCCTCTAATAATTATGATGGCGGTGGTGGTTCTAGGAGGTCTGGGGAGCCTCAAGGGCAGTTTTCTTGGAGCCTATATCCTTGGATTCACAGAGGCTCTTGTGGTTTTTCTTATTCCGAAGGGTGCCTTCCTAAAGGGCTCTGTGGCCCTTTCGATAATGATTCTGGTATTGATCCTCAGACCCGAGGGGCTCTTCGGTATCGCCTTTGAGGAAGAGAGATAGCCATGGGATTGCTGGGTTATTATTTCCGAAAGAGCCTCACCATCTGCAAGGATGAGGTCCTTGTTCTGCCAAGCCGAGTGGCGGTAGGGGTATTTGTAATTGCGCTCCTGGCTCTGCCGCTTTTTTCCCAAAGTCCTTATCTCTTAAGGGTACTAATTCTTTCAGGCATCTTCGCCATCTTCGCAGCAAGCTGGGATCTTCTTTCAGGTTTTACGGGACAAATGAATTTCGGCCACGCCCTCTTTTTCGGGGTGGGGGCATATTCTGCGGCCCTGCTGAACATCCATGCGCACCTTCCTGCCTGGGCCAGCATCCCCCTCGGAGCGCTGGGCGCTGTAATAACAGGCCTGATCGTCGGCATACCCTGCCTGAGGCTCAGGGGAACCTACCTTGCGCTCACCACCTTGGCCTTCCCCATAATCCTTCTCGGGATAATATTTGCGATACCGGACATAACCGGCGGAGAGCTAGGCCTTTCAGGCCTGAGCAGACTTACAGGATCGAGACTCTGGGACTATTATCTCACCTCCGTAATAATGCTCATCTCCTGCACAGTAATGTGGAAGATCACAGACTCCAACACAGGTATCATCTTTCATGCCATTAGAGAAGATGAGCTTGCCGTCAGGGCCTCCGGGATCAACACCACTCGCTATAAGCTGTTGGCCTTCAGCCTGGGCGGATTTTTTGCCGGTATTTCCGGAGGTCTTTACGCCCACTTCATGAGGATTGCCGGGCCATCCACGCTGGAGGTGTCAATGTCCTTTACGGTCGTTATATGGGCGGTTTTCGGCGGGATAGTGACCATATATGGGCCGGTAGGGGCGGTTTTCATACTTTTTCCTCTTCTGGAGTTTTTGAGGTTTTGGCCAGAATACAGGACGCTTGCCTTTGCATTGGTTATACTTCTGATACTTCTTTACATGCCCGAGGGGCTTTTTCCCTATCTGAGGGATAAGCTCGAGATTCAGTGCCCGAGGTGCAAGATTAGAAATGTGGCGAAAAGGAAGACGTGCAGGGTCTGCGCGGCTCCACTGAACTAAAAAAGAGGTCTATAGCCGGAATAGTTTTCCTGGAGAGGTATTATATGGATCCAAAAGGGGTTTACCTTTCAAGACCATGGCTTGCCTACTATCCCCAGGGCGTGCCTGCCGACATCGAAGTTGAAAACATATCTGTTCCCGCCCTGTTTGACAGGGTCTCACAGAAGTATGAAAAGAAAGACGCCCTCATATTCTATGGAAAGCGCATCACCTACAAGGAATTGCGTGAGAAGACGGATCGTTTCGCCACAGCCCTTGCCGACCTGGGGGTGTCCAAGGGGGACACTGTGGCACTCTATCTCCTTAATTGTCCTCAGTATGTGATTGCCTATTTCGGGGCCCTAAAGGCAGGGGCGAAGGTTACGCCGATAAGCCCTGTGTATACCAGCAAGGAGGTAAGACACCAGCTTCAGGACAGCGATGCGAAGACTATCGTTTGCGAGGATATTCTCTATGACAATGTGGTAAAGGCCGAGGTGGAACTTGAAAACATCATCCTTTCCAATATAGGGGATTATCTTCCTCCTCTAAAAAAGATATTTGGAAAGAGCGCCCTGGCTGAGGCGTACGGCGGAAGAAAATTGCCCACGACTGAATTGAGGCGCGAGGCAGGACTTCACGATTTTCAGACGCTCCTGAAGAGTTATCGCCCGGAGCCCCCTGTCGTAACTATTTACCCTTCAAAGGATATTGCCGCCCTTCCATACACGGGAGGAACGACGGGCCTTCCTAAGGCCGCGATACTGACCCATTCCAATATGGTAGCACTCCAGAGACAGACGACCGCATTTTGGCCCATATTTGAAGAGGGAAAAGAGGTAGGCGCGGCATTCCTGCCGTTTTTTCACATATACGGCCAAGTGGTTGTTATGCTGAGCGGACTTGTGCAGGGCTCCACTCTGATTCTCTTTACCACCCCTGATGTCGAAGAGATCCTCAGTGCGATGGAGAAATACCAGGTTTCGGGATTTTACGGAGTTCCCACCCTGTTTGAATACCTTAAGGAACATGAAAAGATAGGAAGGGTCAACTGGAGAAGACTCAAACTAATCGCGTGCGGAGCCGACACCCTTCATGAATCAACGGTTTCCGACTGGGAGAGGCGGACCGGGACAAGGATACTTGAGGGTTATGGTATGACTGAGACCACCGCCGTAAGCCACAGTTCGCCTTATCAGAGGCCGAAGGCGGGGTCATTCGGTGTGCCGCTTCCCAGCGTGATGGCCGCTATCGTGGAGGTTGAGAGTAAGGCATTTGTGCCTGTGGGCGAGGTCGGCGAGCTTATCTTAAGCGGCCCCAATATCATGCAGGGATACTGGAAGAGGCCGAAAGAGACTGCCGAATCCTTGATAGAGATGGAGGGCAGGAGGTGGCTCAGGACCGGAGACCTGGTAAGGATGGATGAGGAGGGTTATTTCCATTTCTTCGACCGCAAGAGAGATCTCATCAAATACAAAGGTTACTCCGTCTTTGCAAGGCACGTAGAGGAGGTGCTCTATAAGCATCCGCAGGTTAAGGCAGCGGGAGTTGTCGGGGTGACGGACCCGAAGGTGGGGCAGATAGTCAAGGCGTATGTTGTGCTTCAAAGCGAGGCGCGTGGTAAGGTCTCTGAGGAAGAGATTATGGAGTTTTGCAGGAAAAACCTTGCCCACTACAAGGTGCCGAAAATAATTGAGTTCAGGGGAGAGCTTCCAAAGACAGACGTGGGAAAGGTCTCCAGGCGTGAACTCAGAGAGGAATCTCTTGAGGCCTGATATGCAGCCTGAGTTCCTTATCGTTGAAGGTCTTTCAAAGGATTTCGGAGGCCTCAGGGCCATCGGGAATGTTAGTTTTGCCATGGGCAGAAATGAGGTCATAGGACTCATAGGTCCCAATGGTGCCGGAAAGACAACCCTTCTCAGGCTCATTACTGGCATACTGAAGCCGGACTCCGGGACAATCCGTTTTAAGGGGGTGCATATAGCCGCAAAGAGGACATGGGATATTGTGGGCATGGGGATAGCGTGCACTTTTCAGAACATGAGGCCCTTCAGACGGCTGCCCATAATAGCCAATGTGATGGTTTCCTGCCTTTCTCCAAGGGCGATGAAGCGGGGAGAATGGGTAAAGAAGGTGGAGGCCAAAGCGATGGATGCGCTTGAATTCGCTGGTATATCGGATATGGCGCTTGAGAAGGCCTCCACCCTTTCACAGGGAGATCTAAAAAGACTTGAGGTCGCAAGAGCCATCGCGACGGAGCCGGAATTACTGCTTCTCGATGAGCCATTCGGAGGTCTCAGCCCCGCAGAGACGGACCTTATGGCAAAGTCAATCAAGAGGCTCCATAAGGGAGGGCGATTCGGGAGGCTTCACAGTGAAGGACCGGCCATGATCATAGTGGAGCATAAACTTCAACAGCTCATGAAGATAGTTACCAGGATAATCGTTCTCGACTTCGGAACCGTCATAGCCGACGGCACTCCCGAAGATGTGGTCAAAAACGAGCAGGTCATAAAGGCTTATCTGGGCCAGGGGGAGGGGTAGCGGTTGCTTCTGGAAGTCTTACACATGTCTGTCTTCTATGATAAGGCCATGCTCCTCAATGACGTCAATATGGGGGTGGATAAGGGGGAGCTGGTAAGCCTTGTGGGTCCGAACGGTGCCGGCAAGTCAACCTTGCTTCGGGCCATAACGGGTCTTGTGGCGAGGGACAGGGAGATTTCAAAGCGCTCAACGGGCGGAGAGGTGATTTTGAGAGGTGAGATCCGGTTTGCCGGTGAGCAGATAGAGGAGATGCCGGCCTACCAGATAGTCAAACGAGGGCTTGTGCATTGCCCTGAGCGCAGAAGACCATTCCGGGAAATGACAGTAAAGGATAACCTACTCGCAGGAGCCTATCTAAAAAGGGACAGGGCAGGGACAGCGTCCGATCTTGATAAGGTATATAAGCTTTTTCCGGTTCTCAAAGGCCGAAGCTCTCAAGTGGCAGGGACTCTCTCCGGAGGGGAACAGCAGATGCTGGCAATCGGAAGGGCCCTCATGACCGTGCCTAAGCTTCTTTGCATTGATGAGCCTTCCACAGGCCTTGCCCCCATACTCAGGAAGGAGGTGTTTGCAAAGATCGAAGAGGTCTCTATGCTGGGAATTACTGTTCTCCTTGTGGAGCAGGAGGTCGGGGCGGTCTTTAAGATGTCGAGCCGTAACTATGTGCTTTCGTCCGGAAGGATCATTGCCGAAGGCCCCGCTGAAGCACTCCTCAAAGATGAGGTCCTCCGCAAGACCTACCTCGGCCTCTAATATAGGCACGCCCTTCACATTTACACATTTTATCTTGTTTCCTTCAGGAACAAACTCCCCACGGAGGCAGGCTGGGCTTATGAGCGGCCACATGGATTTCATATCTTTGCTACGTGCTCGCGGCCTGTTCTTTAGCAAGCAATCACTAGGGGAGTATTATCTTGATTCGTTCAGCCACAACTAGCTGAACTATAAAGTCTTTTGAAATTCTATCAGCTCCTCCCAAAGCTTTCGAACTTGTGACGCCGTATCTTCGGTGCATCCTTCATTGTGTATGACATAATCGGCATAGCCGAGCTTTTCTTCAATGGGAAGCTGAGCCCTGAGGATATTGGCAGCCTCTTCGTCGGATATGCCGTCGCGTCTTGCAAGACGCGCTACTTGAAGATTCCTGGGGATATGAACTACAAGGATCTTGTGAAAAAGGTACTGAAGGTTGAGTTCAATCAGGAGGGGAATTCCGACCTGGATAATGGGCCTTGGGTGTGTTGCTGCTATCTGCTGGACCTCCTCAAGGAACTCTTCATGTATCCTGGGATGTGTGAAGGATTCAAGCTTTTTTCTCTTTTCCATGTCAGAGAAGACAATTTCGGACAGGGCCTTTCTGTTGAGCGTCTCATCTTCCGAAACCACCTGCCTTCCGAAATAAGCTATGATATCCTTCCAAGCCTGGTTTCCAGGCTCAACAACCCTGCGGGCAAGGACGTCAAAATCTATCAATTTGGCGCCCATATCCTGGAGCATTGCCGACACAGTGCTTTTCCCGCTGGCTATGCCCCCTGTTACCCCTAGCAGAAGCCTTCCGTCCTTGCCTCTTACAGCATCCAGGGCGCCAAGGGCTGAGTAGGAAAGGGGGAATGCTCTTGTAAGGTCCTGTTCTGCTCCGGCGAAACTGATGGGATAACGAATGCCTCGTCGGTAAAGGGTCTCCAGTCCCTTGAGGGCCTTTTCCATCATGCCGGCCGGTATCGCCATTACCAGGTCTTCATCCTGCGCGTGTCCGTAACGTCTTTCGCCGTAACAGGGTATTGTGAGGGAAGGTTTGCCAGTCAGATAGCACCTCGCTATCGCATCAGAGCATGAGGATTCTCCTACGCAGAAAAACTGCATTACCTCGTAGTCCTCAAACTGGAGGGAATTTATAAGAAGCATCATCTGTGCGGGATTGGCATAGATGAGCACAATATCGGGTTCAAAAGGTTCATAGACAAGCGGGGCCATAACAACCGCCTTATATCTCTCCATTGGAAGACGAGGGATGGCCGCCTCATATCGTTGCGCATCCTTTCTTGTCTTGACCCAGACGATGCTTCTGAAGGTTCCGTCCTTATTGCATTCAGGAGTGTCGCAGAGGCCCAGGATCGAAGGGCATGTAGGGTTCATGAAATCATCAAGCTCCGCGCCCACCGTCCAGTCAAAATTCCTTACAAGGGTGATCATCTGGCAGAGGGTCATTTTGTGACCTGGCCTTCGCATGAAAGGAATGCGGTTCAGTTCTTCTGCGCTTACGAGCATCTTGAAGGCCACAGGGAATGACTTAAGCCTGAGGAGTTGCTCCATCCTCCGTATTATCTTCTCCCACTTCAAGGTCTTTTCCATTATCGCGATTCTCCCTTCACTTCTTCTTCCTGAGATCAACAGGGGATGCATAGCCCGTTTTTATGGCCTCTATCAAATCCTTTTCGTCCCGCAGCGCCTCTTCAAATCCGGTAGCAAAGATGCCGACTTCTTCCCTTTCATGGGCGTCGCTTCCTCCAGTTGAAGTAAGGCCAAGGCCGGTTGCGACCTCCGCTGCAAAGATGTTTTCCTTCTCGGTAACCTTTCCGTTCAATACCTCTATAGCGTCAACATATCTAAAAAGAACTCTTTCCATTGCCAGTTGAGGAGTTAAACCGAGCTGCCCGACTCCAAAGGTCAAAAAACCCCTGAATGGATGAGCTGCAATCATGGCTCCGCCGGCCTTTAAGACCTCCTCCCGCAGTTCCTGAAGCCTCATTATGCCTTTTATGTTCTTTTCCAATCCAAACACAAGGATATCTCCCTGGTCCGTGGTGATTTCATTACCGCGCAAGATAAGATAATCGTGTTTTCTCCTGAGTTCCTCCACGGCCTCTCTTTCCCAGAGGAAATTGTGATCCGTCAGGCAGATGGCGTTTAAACCCACTTCCTTTGCCCTTTGTACTACATCGTCTATCCCGACAGAACTGCAAGAAGATGCGGGTTTGGTGTGGATGTGAAGATCAATCAGGAAACTCACAGGCGATGAATTGGTTTTTCTTCCATTGGCAGCGACTGAATGCATCTCTGATATTTCAGGAGCGGAATTTGGATAAGGGGCGCCTTCAATCGGGCTGGGCACCTTTTTTGACTCGCCTGCAAAATAGGCAAACGTCGCATCAGATCCCCGCTTCACTTCCTCCTCCCATGCAAGGATAAGCGCTGCCTCACTCGCTGCCTCGCAACATTCAAGAAGCAGGTTGGCAAAGTGGCGGCAGGCCTTTCTACCCACGATCCTGTGGACCTTCTGGGAAAAGCCCTCGTCTCTAATCTCAAGACCTATCGCCTCCTTAAGAAACATTAGCGCCCTCGGGCACTCATGGGTTGTCCAGCGGTTCCATCTGCCCTTGAGATTGCGTATCGTGAGTTCCTCAAGATCCACGGAAAGCTCTATTTCAAGGCTGTATATATCGTCGTCAAGTATCCCGTGAACGGAAAGGAATCCATCATCACAGTCAACGGAGACGGCCTTTTTCCGCATATATTTAAGCATAATGTCTCTCCGATAATTTATTGCATTGCGCTCTTCACACAACAGCTCTGAAAGTCAGGTCAAAAGCACTTCCTAAGCGCTCCAGGCATAGTTATTCCCCTCGCTGTCTATTTGTCAAGGGCAACAGAGCTGTTAATCTTCTTGACCGGGGATGATTCCATAGGCTAAATAATAACTCAACAATAACATTCAATTATCTGCGAGGCCGCAATGCCAGTGCAACGTATCCTTGTCATAGACGATGAGCCTCAGTTGAGGGCCATGCTTAAGAGGTTTCTGGAACTTGAGGGTTATGAAGTTATTACGGCCGGTGACGGCAAAGAAGGGCTGCGCATTTTTTTTCAGAACCCGGCCGATCTGGTGATAACCGATCTTATAATGCCCGATAAGGAAGGAATTGAAACCATTAAAGAGCTTAAGGCATCACATCCACACGCAAAGATAATAGCCATGTCCGGCGGCGGCAGGGTGGGGCCTGAAACCTATCTCAGCCTTGCCATGAAAATGGGCGCCTCAAAGACGCTCATCAAACCATTTGACCTGCGAGTCTTAGGTGATGCGGTGCGGGAACTGCTCGATACCAGCCAAGAAAAATAGAGATGGAAAACAGGGAGAGCCATACCATTCTGGTGGTTGACGATGAAGAGCCTATAAGGAACATGGTCCGCCAGATGCTTGAGCTGTTCGGCTACAGATGCCTCTGCGCAGCCGGTGTGCCTGAGGCCCGCCTTTGCCTCAAGGACAATGATGTCCATCTAGTGCTCTGCGACATCAACATGCCTGGAGAATCGGGACTTGAATTCGTTAAAGAGGTCATAACCGGATATCCTGACACGGCAACCGTGATGGTCACAGGCATTGATGATCCAAATGTGGCTGAGGATGCCATTGGTTCAGGGGCCTATGATTACATAATCAAACCCTTTGATCACAGGGAGATGCTCATAAGCGTTACAAACGCCCTTAGCCGAAGACAGCTTGAACATGATAATAGAATTTACCGCTTGCGGCTTGAATCCCTGGTGGAAGAAAGGACCGCCGAGCTCCAGCAAAGCGAGGCAAGGCTGAGAGGTATCTTTGAGGCGGCGGAGCACGTAGCATTTATCCTCGCAGGTGGGACCGGTGCTGAAGCGCCTATTACCGAATTCAGCAGAGGCGCCGAAAAGTTACTGGGGTACACCTCAGAAGAGGTGCTTGGAAGGCCGCTGTCTGTCCTGCTGCTGCCGCCTATAGAGGATGTGACGCCGGAAGGATACAATACCGCGATAAATAGCGCCGCCAGATCAATAGAGATTAGCATTGTCCGAAAGGGAGGGGAAAAGGCGTTTGCCATTTTGACCGTCTATCCGCTCATTTCACCCACATGGAAAGTCACCGCTGTACTCTACGTCGCGATTGACATATCGGAGAGAAAATGGGCCGAAAAGGAGCTTAAGAGCAGCATGGCCCGACTCAAGGAGGCCCTTGGCGGAACTATTGAGGCTATTGCCAAGACCATGGAGACCAGGGATCCATATACGGCCGGGCATGAGCAGAGGGTCGCCGAACTCGCCGCCGCCATTGGAGATGAGATCGGACTTTCTCCCGACAGGATGGAGGGGCTTAAGATGGCCGGAATGGTGCATGACCTTGGAAAGGCTTCCATTCCCGTGGCCATACTAAGCAAGCCTGGGCGAATTAATCCCATAGAATACGAACTCATTAAGATGCATTCAGCCACGGGATATGAGATTCTTAAAGAGATAAAATTTCCCTGGCCGATAGCTCTAATGGTCCTTCAGCACCACGAAAGGCTTGACGGAAGCGGCTATCCCAATGGGATCAAGGGCGATACTATTCTTCTTGAGTCACGAATTCTGGGGGTCGCAGACGTAGTCGAGGCTATGAGTTCACACAGGCCCTATCGGCCTGCCAGGGGAATTGAGGCTGCCCTGGCGGAGGTAGAAGGGAAAAAGGGCATCCTCTACGATGAAGAAATCGTTGATGCCTGCCTCAGGCTTTTCAGGGAGAAAGGATTCAGATTCTCCCATACCTGATTGAATGCTCCTGTGTGTGACTGCTGTAAATGGGATTTAACAGAGGGCTTTTCCCTTGACCCGCACTGATACAGTCTTCTATACTCCATCACCAATCGCCTTATTTGAGCTAGTGAACCGATCATGCAGCGATTATCAATGAGATAACATCATATAAATATGAGGCCCTGAAGGGCCTTAATTCCACCGGGAGGTGTTTTATGGGAAAGGTAGCGATTATAGGGGTCGGTCAAAGTTCCTTTGTGAGGGGCTATGCGGGCTCCATCAGGGAACTGGCCTTCGAAGGATTCAGAGAAGCGGTCAGGGACGCCGGTATAAGCGCCAAGGACATCGGGGCTTCGATTATTTGTTCGGCGCCCGAATACGACAAACAGCGGTCTCCGGCAGGCGTCTTTGCCGAGTACCTGGGACTTGTGCCGCAGCCGACCTGCTATCTTGAGAGTCTATGCTCATCAAGCAGTATGGGTCTCAGGATGGCCTATTCACTCGTGGGTTCAGGCCTCCATGACTCTGTTGCCGTCATAGGGTTTCAGAAGATGTCGGAGATCTCATCGGCCGAATCACAGGAGAGGATGGGAAGAGGAGCGGATATACAATGGGAAAGCCCCTTCGGCACCATGATGCCGGCTTACTATGCCATGTATGCAAAGGCCCACATGGCCAAATACGGAACAGCGCCGGAGGATCTAGCACTAATCAGAGTTAAGGCATCCACCTACGGCCAGATCAACGAAAAGGCCGTGTATCGAAAGGCTGTGAGCCTTGAGATGTTTTCCGATCCCAGCAATCCCATGTCCGGTCCTGTCGCAAGCCCTCTGAGGGTTGGAGACTGCTGCGCCAATGCGGATGGAAGTTCATGCGTTATAGTGACAAACGAGGAAAGGGCGAGGAGCCTTTCCAAGAAACCGGTCTGGATACTGGGGCTTGGAGCGGCTTCGGCTCCTGTAAATCTTGCCGGCAGAGATCTCTTTACAGGTCTTTCCGTGGCCAGGCAGGCCGCTGCACAGGCATATAAAATGGCGGGGGTAACCCCGAAGGATATTGACGTGGCAGAGGTGCACGACTGCTTTACCATCGCTGAGATGATGGCATACGAGGACCTGGGCTTTGCAAAGACCGGTCAGGGAAAGGAACTCATCAGGGCAAAGGAGACCTATAAGGATGGGAGCATACCCGTAAACGTTGACGGCGGACTTTTGTCCAAGGGTCATCCAATAGGAGCTACGGGAGGTTCCCAAATCAGGACCATTGTGTTGCAGTTGAGGGGCGAGGCAGGCGCTATGCAGGTTAAGAATCCTGAGATAGGCCTTATTCACAACATCGGCGGTGTCGGGCTTTACGGTAATGTAAGCATACTTGGGAGGTAGCATATGGCAGCTAAGAAAGAAGCTGATATTCGTTTCAGTAAATTCGGCACGGTGAGTTTTACGGCCATTACCAAGGTGAATGACTTTATTGATTTCCTGGAGAAGGGAAAAGTCATGGGTACTCGATGCAAGGACTGCGGTCTGGCCTTTTTCCCGCCAAGAGCCGACTGCCATCAGTGTCTGGAAGGCAATATGGAGTGGTTTGAGGTAAGCGGAAAGGGGAAACTGGTGAGTTACAGCAGCCTTGCTTTTGCACCCGTAGGTTTTGCTGAGGATCTTCCATACACTATAGCGCTTGTTGATTATGGCGAATATAAGGTTTTCGCGCGTCTTTCTCCAGGTCTCAAGCCGGAGGATGTTTCAGTAGGAATAGAGATGAAGACGGTCGCTAACCGACTTCCCAACGGGCAGTTGAACTACGTTTTCGAGAGAGCTTAGTGTAGTCAGCACAGAGCGTTTCCTGAGAGAGCGGCCGATGCGGCGGTTTTTTGTGGAAGCCATAGATCCCGAGGCTGACCACGTAATCGTAAAAGGGAAAGAGGCCCGGCACATCATTTCTGTGCTGCGGATGGGCAGGGGTGATCGCCTTCGCCTCATGGATGGCGAAGGGCATCATTATATTGCGGTCATCTTGGAAGCGGGGCACGGAGGAGTCAAAGCAAGAATTGAGACCAAGATTGCCCCCCCACCTCCGCCTCCCACAAAGACGATTCTCTGCCAGGCCCTTCTCAAGGGAGACCATTTTGAATATGTGATACAGAAGACTTCAGAGCTTGGAGCAAGCATCATCATCCCGTTTTTCAGCGAAAGGACTGTTGTAAGGATCAACGAAAAGGCTCTGGAATCAAAGATGAGGAGGTGGGCCGAGATAGCGAAGGAATCCGCAAAACAGTCTGGCCGGGAGTCTCCATTGCGTCTTGAATCTCCCGTTGATTTTAAGACTATGATTTCACGCTTGGCCCAATCGCCATGTGTCAGGCTGATGCTTTGGGAAGATGAAGGCAGATGCGATATAAGGGGCTTTCTCAAGGAAATTGAATCCATGCGGGTGATCACTGCCGTTGTTGGGCCTGAGGGGGGATTCAGCGAAAAGGAGGTTCAATCTGCTAGAGAGGCCGGGTTTTCAAGCGTCTCGCTAGGGGAAAGGATCCTCCGTGCCGATACGGCGGCGGTTGCCCTCACTGCGATTTTGCAGTATGAGATGGGATGCCTTTCCAGGAGTATGCCGCTCACCGTAAGGCATCATTGAAATGGCTTGCTCGCAGCGAATCACAAGTTGGTCCAACCTTTTTAGGTCCCAAGTCTCCCGGGCGTTCTCCAGTTAGTCGCTGCGGAAAGGTCGCGAGAGATCACCACTTCTTGATAAAATGCACTAAAAATGGCGGCGAGGTATATTTATTGCGCCGCGATCCTGACAAAGACTAAAAGAACTTGTAAGGAAGCCATGTAGCAATCTTTGGGAATATCATCACCAATGCAATGCCGGTTGACTCCATGATCACAAAGGGGACAACGGAGCGGTATATGTCCGCCATGCTTATGGAGGGAGGCACTATGCCCTTCAGATAAAAAAGGTTGAATCCGAAGGGAGGCGTCATGTACGCGATATTCATGTTCATTATGAAAAGCACGCCGAACCAGATCGGGTCGAACCCATGGGCCTTTACAGCCGGGAGGAAGATAGGAAGACATATCATCATGATCCCTGCCGGATCAAGCACCATGCCAAGGAGAAATATTACAAGCTGTATAAAAATTATGGTTCCCCAGGGACCTCCCGGTATATACTGCATGAGATGCTCGATTAGCCGGGAAGCTCCCATACCATGGTAGGCCGCGCTGAAACAATAGGCCCCGAAGAGGATCCACATGACCATTCCCGTCAGTCTGAAGGTCCTGTACCCGGACTCCTTTACAAGCCGCCATGTGAGTTGCCTGTAAACCAGGGCAGATATCAATGCCCCCAGTACCCCAACCGCTGCCGCCTCGGTGGGGGTTGTAATACCCAGGATAATTGAGCCTAGCACGATTATGACTATCATCATGGGAAGAATGACTGCCTTTAAGGAGGCCATCTTTTTTCCCCAGTCTCCTCGTTCTTCTCTGGGAAGGGCAGGGGCCAGGTGAGGTTGTAAATAGCATCTAACAAGAACGTAGCTGGAGACTACCGCAAAGAGAAGGAGCCCCGGCATTACTCCGCCGGCGAAAAGCTTTCCGACTGACTCCCCTGATATAAGGGCATAGAGGATCATCAGCACGCTTGGTGGAATCAGTATGCCCCACCCGCCCCCGGAATTGATGCATCCGACAGCCAGGGATTTATCGTATCCACGGCTGAGCATACTTGGAAGAGCAATTGCGCCCATGCTCACTACCGCAGCGCCGCTAATGCCGCACATGGCTGAAAAGATGACGCAAATAACCAGGGTTCCGATGACAAGCCCGCCTCTCAAGGGACCAAACCAGATATACATCATCTCATATAGGTCATTGGCGGTGCCGGACTTCTCGAGAATCATAGCCATGTAAATGAAAAGGGGGATTGCCACCAGGGTAAACTTGTCCATTGCACCGAGTGTCTGGGCCGCTACCATGTAAAAGGATTGAGGTCCCCAGGTGAAATAGAGAAAAATAACCGAGACTCCCCCAAGAACAAAAGAAAGAGGAAGGCCAAGAAGGAGAAAAATCAGAAGAGAACAAAAGAAGAGACCTGTTAATATTTCAATGCTCATAGGACTTCCTTCTCCCCCTTCCCCATCGTGCCGGCGTCTTTGATCCTGGCAAGGGTCATTATGTCACGAATGAGCTTGGCCAACCCCTGCAGGAGAAGAAGCAGAGCGCCAAGGGGAATCATCAGTTTTATAGGATAGGCCGGAGGGTTCCACGCAGATTGTGTCCGCTCAAGGGTCATCAGCGATTCAAGGGCCAAAGAACCCCCGTATATCAAGAGCATAGCAACGAATGCAAAGAAGAGGAAAGAAGTCACGATATCCGCCACAGCCTTACCTTTCTCTGAAAAGCCGGAATAGAGGACATCAACATTTACATGCCCGCCCCAAAGCAGAAGGTGCCCCCCTGACAGAACCACGTATGCCCCGAAGATCATCTGAACCAATTCATTGGCCCAGACCGTAGGGGAGTTGAAGAAGTACCTTCTAACAACCTCGCTCAACACTAAAACAAACATGATCAGGGCACCGTAAGAGAGTATCTTTCCCGACCAGTCGTTTATCTTGTCAATGAGTCCAAGTATCGCCCGCATGGCAGTCACCTGACCCTTCCCTTATTCAAATTAAGTGGGTCCCCGACCTTCCTGTGAAGGCCAGGGATCAAGCACGGTTAACGGCCCAGCGACTTATGAAAACCCCTGAGCATTTCAACCGCCTTTGCGCAATCCGGGCTCTTCTTCGCAACTTCATCCCAAAGGATTTCTGCGGCCTGCTTCATCTTCTTCACGTCTCCCGGGGAAAGCTCGACGACCTCCACCTTATATTGTTCCTTTATCTTTGGAACAGTAATCTCCTCTAAGTATTCATACTGGTTTGTGCGGCGCCAGAAGAACTCCTCAAGCGTGGAGATAAGAATCTTCTTAATATCCTCAGGCAGTGAGTCCAGGGACTTCTGGTTTATGAGCCATGTGTCCGTAGCCGCGATATTGAGGGCAGGTCTCAAATGATACTTGCATATATCATAAAACTTCATGCTGTCCGCGCCCTGTAATGCTCCCCAGTGGGCCGCATCCACAACCCCGGATGCCAGTGCCGGGTAAACTTCACCTCCCGGCAGATAGCTTGCGGCCCCGCCCAGAGAAGTAAGGTATTTCTGGAGGATACCTGATGAGCGGGTCTTTAGCCCCTTGAAATCCTCAAAGGTACGGATGGGCTTTTTTGAAACCATCTCCGTGGGATAGACCTTATCAGTCGCATAATAGATGCCGTGGACCGCACAGGCATCCCTCATCATCTTCTCAAACCCCATCCACTGGTGGAAATAAGCGCACTCCCAGACATTAAGGAAGTTGAGAGGAAGGCCTGATGCCACCGCAGCCAGGGGAACCTGATCAATATAGTAGGCGACAGCGGAAACCCCAATCTCGATCATTCCCCTTTTGACTCCGTTAAAGATCTCCTTTGAGGGAAGCAGGGCCTCTGCCGGAAAAAGCTCTATCAAAAGCCTTCCGTTGGTCCTTTCCTTTATCATCTTTATTAGTACTTCGGCACTGTCCTTGTAGGAGCTGCTTGCTGCAGGCCAGTGCACCTGACACTTCCAGTTGAAGGTCTTATCAGCGCCATGGGCCATATCATTACCAGCAAAAAACGGCCCCATCCACCAGCCAAGGGCGAAAACCAGAGCAACCAACACAAAACTCACTCTCTTCATGACGATTTCCTCCTGTTCAATTGTGTCTATTCAAAATGGCAACACGGGAAAAACAAATACCTGTCTGTTTCATCTACTCCTTCCGGGTAACCTCCTTTCCTTGCACAAGCCTGGCGCCAGTCTTCTCCCCGTTGATCCGTCCGGTTCTACATGCCTGTTCATCAGAAAATGTCCATAAAAATCAAAATAGCGGTCCCATGATTCCTCGGTCAGTGGAACACAGCCCCTCCGCATACATTAAGTGCCTGGCCGGTTATACCCCTTGCTTCCTCACTCGCAAGATAAAGGGCCATTGATGCTATCTCTTCAGGCTCAAGCGCTCGTTTTTGAAAATTTCGATAAACGGATTTTTCCAAAACTTCTTCCCTGGAAATGCCGCTCATTGCCGCCATCGTATTTATAAAGCCCTCCGGACCGCTAAGCATCTCTGTATTTACATAAAATGGGCAGATGGCATTCACAGTTATCCCGGGATAGCCGCTTAAGGCCACCTCGCCTGCAACGGATTTTGTAAGACCCAATACCCCGTGCTTGGACGCGCTGTAAGCCGTGTTGAATGGAACAGGGTTTTTCCCGGCCGTGGATGCCACGTTGATGATCCTTCCTTTCCCCGCATTCTGGAGCATGGGCAGAAAGGCCTTGATGCAGAGGTAAGTTCCAAAAAGATTCACCTTCAGCACCTTAAGCCACATATCGTCTTCATAATCAAGAATCCTTGAACGTTTAGAAATACCTGCGTTGTTTACCAGGACATCAACTCGCCCGAAGCCTTCTCTGACCTTCCCCTGGAGGCGCTTTACTTCCTCAGGGGAGGAGACATCGCAGGATATAGCCATGGCTTTCCTTCCCAGAGTTGAGACCTCAGCGGCTACCTCCTCAAGCTGGGCTTCCGACCTTGCGACCAGGGCCACATCGGAGCCTTCCCTGGCAAATGCCTGGGCTATACTTCTGCCTATTCCCCTTCCAGCCCCTGTTATCACGGAAACTTTACCCTGAAGTTTCATTTTTCTCCTTCCTTCCAATCAGCCTGCTGAAGAGTCTTCTGGGGCATGCCCTCCCCCGCAGTGAGCCGCTAAAGAGGACTATTATCCCTGCCGAGGGCCTTCAGGACCTCCATGTAACGAAGATCCCTTTTCCTCATGACATCCGCGGGCTTTCGGCCTCCGTAGTCATAGAGACCCTTTCCTGTCTTAACTCCAAAGCTTCCTTCCTCAACCCTGCGCCTCACTATTTCAGGCGGCGAGGAAGCCTCCAAGGGCGCCGTTATGGGCGTTTCCTTTGTGATCTTGTAATAGACGTCAAGGCCGGTGAAATCATAGGTCTGAAGCACCCCTACAACTGGCAGTCTTATACCAAGACTTGATCTAACTGCCCTGTCCACCTCCTCTATACTCGCCATACCGCGATCCACAAGCGAGAAAGCCTCACGGGCGATTGCTCTCTGTATGCGATTTACGAGGAACCCCGGCACATATTCCTTAAGGACAAGGGGTTCTTTCCCGGCCTTTTTCATGATCCCAGCCACCTGCGAAACCACATCGGGATCCGTCAATGGACCTGGGACCACCTCCACTAGGGGAATGATGTGTGGAGGAGCAAAGAAATGGGTGATGATGACCCTTTCAGGTCTTCTTGTCTCCACTATCTTGAATATATTGAGTGCCGAGGTGTTGCTTGCCAGGATGGTTTGCTCGGGACATAGTGCGTCAAGAAGCGAGAAGACCTCCTTTTTCGCCGCCGGGTTTTCATCCACCGTTTCAATGGCCAGGAGTGAATCCTTGCAGGCATTTTCCAGATTCGTTGAAGGATTTATAAAGTCAGGCAGAGCCTTGAGATCACCCTTACCAGCCATGCCAGCTTCAACAAGGGTCTCTGCCGCTGAGATTATCAACTCCATGGCCAATTTGAGGGCGGCTTCTTCCCTGTCCACCAAAGCCACCTTGAAGCCCGCCTTTGCAAAGAGAAGGGCAAGGGAATGCCCCATGGTTCCAGCCCCCACTATGAGGATCTTCTCTTTTTCGGCACTCATAATGCCTCCGAGTAGATTTTTCTTATTTCCCTCTTAAGTATCTTTCCTGTGGCGCTCTTGGGCAGGAGTTCCTTAACTATTCTAACTATCCTTGGATACTTGTAAGGGGCCACCTGGTTCTTGACAAAATCACGAACCTCCCCAGGCTCTATGGTCTCCCCGTCCTTTAAGACGATCACAGCGGCCACTTCCTCACCAAGATCGGCATGAGGCACACCGAAGACCGCAACCTCCAGGACCTGAGGCAACTGGTAAAGAACCTCCTCTATCTCCCTGGGATAAACATTGTAGCCCCCGCGGATGATTAGATCCTTTTTCCTGTCAACAATATAAATATAGCCGTCCTCGTCCATGCGGGCTATATCACCGGTATGCAGCCATCCGTCCGTTATGGTCTCGGCCGTCTCCCTGGGTCTGTTAAGATAACCCTTCATCACCCCGGGTCCCTTTATAAAAAGCTCTCCTGACTCGCCCTGCTTTACATCCCTCCCCATATCATTCACAATCCTTGCGATGAAGCCCTTTATGGGGAACCCTATGGATCCTGGCCTGGTTGGCTTTCCGTAAGGATTCTCAACACAAACCGGGGCCTCGGTAAGGCCGTATCCTTCATAGATCTTGGTATGGAACAGTGCCTCGAAGCGATGCAAGAGTTCAACCGGCAGGGAGGCCCCTCCTGATATACAGAACCTGAGTGAGGATCTTTTCAGAGGGATCTGGGAGGCAACCTGGATGAGGCGGTTAATCATGGTTGGAACCGCAAAGCACATGGTGGGCCTTTGTTCTTCCTGCACCAATCTTATGACCTTTTCGGGATCAAAGTGGGGGAAAAGCTCAACCGTTATTCCGAGATACATGGAAGCGTTATAGGCGCTTGTCTGCCCATAGACGTGATAGAAAGGGAGCACTCCGATAACAACCGTATCGGGGGATGTCTTCCCCCTCATGTCGGCCACTATTTTGGAGTTAACGGCGAGGTTTCCGTGGGTGAGCATGACCCCCTTGGGAACTCCTGTGGTACCGGAGGTATAGAGGATGGCCCAGGTGTCGTTGTCATCGGAGGGATAAGTTTCAAAATCCCCTTTCTGAGAAAATGCATTCTCAAAAGGTTCAAAATCAGGATCACTACCTTTCAGGTCCAGCGCAAGTCGGATGACCGGGGGCTCCGCCTTTTTCAGCACCTTCCGGACTTCGTCCAGATATGGCTCTCTTCCAATAAAGGCCTTAGGCTTTGCGTCGTTAAAGATGTGCTCAAGCTCCCTTGTCTTGTAAAGGAAATTCACAGGCACCACGCTGGCGCCGGTCTTTGAAAGTCCGTAGTAGGCTGTGTAGAAATCGAGGCTGTTTGGCATCATTAGAACGCATATATCTCCGGGCCTTAGACCATGCTCAGTCAAACCACCTGCAAGGCGGTTGCATCGCTTCTGAAGCTGGGAGAAAGTTATCTCTGCTCCCTCAAAGCGGACCGCTACCTTATCGGGATACCTCAGGGCGGAATCATCCAGATACTTGGCAAGATTCATTGCTCGTTCTATCTACTCCTTCCTTTCAAAGGTTACGTGGATGTTCATTGCTCGCTCCTCTTTAGGAGTCATAATACCCTGGAACAGGGTCGAGGTGATCTGGTCGGCCAGGGGTAGGAGTTCCTCGGGTTTTCCGAGTAAGCTTTTTCTTATAACCAGGTGCTCCACGCTACCCCAGATCATTGCCCGCACAAGATATGGATCTGCGTCAGTACGGAACTCCCCGCTTGCGATACCCTCTTTTATTACCTCGATGGTCAGCCTGGCTGATTCCTGTATTACCTTGTAGGAGTCGGTCTTAAGAAAATTGCGGTTGCTCTTCAGGATAAGCATGACCACCTTGGCGTAATTCGGATTAGTTGAATAGAGCTTCACGTGGCGGTAGATCAGCATCCTCAATCTGTTGGCCGCGCCCTGGACATATTCCAGTGCCTCTTTGGATTTCAGCAGGTGCTCACGGGTTACATCGGCAGGAATGGAGAAGAGAAGTTCCTCTTTGGAGGAAAAGTACTCGTAGATAGTCGCCTCGGAGACATGGGCCTTCTTGGCTACGTCGGAAATGGTAGAATCATGAAAGCCACTTCCCGCAAAAACCAGTTCGGCGGCCTTCAATATAGCGAACCTCTTGGCAGGGTTTCTGTTCGCCTTGCGTTCCTTTTTTGCTCTGCTCAGTTCGTTTGACATGTGTGCGTCGCCTTTCCCTTGTCAATCAGAACTTCATCCGCGGGCAACCCTATCTGGGTGAGCTATTAGTCCAATCAATGGTGACTGTCAATATATTTCTGAGCACACATTTTAGTATCACTAGCAAATTGACCATATAATACTTACATATAACCTTAAATTAGAATTGACTTCAGGGTCAGACTACAGTAAAAGGTGCAAATCTAAGAACATCTCTAAAGGAGAATTCCATGAGAGAGGCAGTCATTGCAGGATATCTAAGGACAGCCCAATCCCGGTCCAGGCCCAGTGATCCATCAAAGGACTGGTTTCATCGGCTGAGGGCAGACGATCTTCTTTCCATGATCCTGCCTGAAATGCTGAAACGAACAGGGGTCGAGCCATCGGAGGTTGAGGACTGCATTACGGGATCAGCGATCGGTGTGAGTGAAAACTGGACCTATGGCGGGCGGCTGCCTGTTTTTCTCTCCAACTTGC